>JAJYKX010000224.1 GCA_021788175.1 Chloroflexota bacterium | reverse complement strand
GGCGCCGTCGTCCCGCCCACCCACGTTCCCCGCCGTCACGAACCGGCGGGTGGTGCTGGGCGCCGCTCTCTGGACGCTTTCGGTCCTCTTCTTCATCGACCAGGCGATCGCGATCGCGGCCTCCCGACGGCCGTACAGCCTCGCGACCAACCTCATCAGCGATCTCGGCAACACCACCTGCGGACCCGCGATCTGCTCGCCGCTGCACACGTTCGTGAACGCCACGTTCGTGGTGGTGGGGCTGTGCCACGCCCTCGGCGCCCTGGCCAGCCACCGGGCGTGGCCACGCGTGCGGTCGGGACGCCTCGGCGTCGAGCTGCTCGCGATCGCCGGGGCGGGGCTGATCGTGGCCGGCCTGTCGCCGGAGAACGTCGATCCTGCCGCCCACGCCAGGGGCGCGCTCGTCGGACTGGTCGCCCTGAACCTGGCCATGCTGGCGCTCGGCTGGTCGATCCTCGCCGTGAAGCCGCGACTCGGGCGCCTGGCACAGGGTGCGGGCGTCGTGGGCCTCGTCGGCACCGGCTACTTCCTCGCCGGCTCGGGGGCGCCGGGCATCGCCGAGCGGATCGCCGACTACCCGAGTGCGGCGATGGTCGTGGTGCTCGGCGCGACCCTGCTCGTCTCGATCGTCTCGCAGGCACGCCCGGCCGTCGCGCCGGGCTGAGCGGCCGCGCCGGGCACTCCTGGGACGCGGGCACCGGCCAGCCTCATGCATGTCGGCGGGCGAATCCGGGAGATCGCGAGCTAACCTCGTGGCGCCATGACCCGATCCGGCGTCCTGCGGCCCGTGCTCCTCCTGGCCATCACCCTGGCGGCGCTGATCGTCGCCTCGTTGGCGGGCCTCGTCGCCCTGACGCTCACTGCGCCCGTGACGAGCGTGCCGGTGCCGTCCTCGTGCACCGGCGCGGCGTCCCGACTGCCGACCGACCGGTCGGTCCCGGTGCCGGGTGTGGGGATGGGCACACTGCTCGCCAGCGACGGCACGACCTCGGTCGTCGTGGTGCCCGACCAGGGTCGCAGCCCCCGGGGTGGCACGGCCTACCTCCTCGGGACGACCGACCGGGTGGTGCGCGGCCTCCGCCTCACCAGCGACGCGGTGGTGGCGGCCGTGGACGACGGGATCGTGGTCCTCTTCGACGACAAGATCGGGTACCTGTTCCGCGGCTCCGACGGCCGGCAGCTTCGGTACTTCTTCGAGTCGGACAACTACCGCGGGCTCTACACCTCGGGCGCCACGCGGTACCTCCAGCTCACCGCCGCCATCACCGCCGTCGGCCTCGAGGGGAGCCTCGCCTGGCGGCGCGACGTGGCGTTCGCCGGCATCGCCGACGGCTGCTTCTTCCCGGCGCCGACGCGCTGAGCGGCTCGCCGCCGGCGCCCGGTGTAAGAAGTCATTGACATATTGCCGCATTTCTCTTACAATCGCGGCCGGATAGGATCGGGAGGCTCCGTCATGGCCGTCATTGCCTGGATCATCGTTGCCCTTGGCCTCGTCGCAGGCGCCGTGGCCCTGGCCGCGCGCCACGCCGCCAGCATCGCTCCGGCCCGGGTCGTGCCGCCCGGTGAGAAGGTGCCGGTGACGTCGACGCAGCGGCTCGTCGGGTGGTCGCTGGCGCTCGGGCTGATCCCCGCAGTGGCCGCGGGCGCCCTCGTCGCCTGGTTCGGTCCGGACGTGTACTGGGACGACGACGCGGTCCGCCTGACCGTGACGGGCCTCGTGCTCGCGAGCATGTTCATCCTCGTGGCACCGCAGGCACTCGCGAGCCTCTGGGCTGCGCATGACGACCGGCGGATCGACGAGCGCGATCGCGGCATCCTCGCGCAGGCGCCCACCAGCCAGGCCGCCGCGATGCTCGTCGTGCTCGCCATCTGGGTCGTGGCGCTCACGGAGAGCTTCCGGGGCGAGGCCGGCATCCCGCGGGTGTACATGTACCTCGCCTTCTGGTCATACCTCCTGGTCAGCCTGCTGGCCTGGAACGTGGGTGCCCTTCTGGGATACCGGAGGACCTGATCCGGTGGCCAAGGCGGAGATCAGGAACCAGATCCGGCGGCTGCGCTTCGAGGCCAACGAGATGACGCAGCAGGCGCTCGCCGACAGCGTCGGCTGCACGCGCCAGAC
Organism: Chloroflexota bacterium; assembly: GCA_021788175.1. GTDB lineage: Bacteria > Chloroflexota > Limnocylindria > Limnocylindrales > CSP1-4 > JAJYNJ01. The sequence continues at coordinate 1,732 of JAJYKX010000224.1, read as the reverse complement.
GATCATCGTGCTCGAGCAGGGCCGCTACGTCCCCTCGCTCGCGCTGGCCATGCGGATCGCGCGCACCTTCGGTCGCACCGTGGAGGAGGTGTTCGAACTCGTCGACGACGCGTGATCGACTGGCAGACTTGTGGCCATGACTGCCCGGCGGTGGATCCTGCACGTCGATCTCGACCAGTTCCTGGCCGCGGTCGAGGTCCTCCGCCGGCCCGAGCTGCGCGGCCGGCCCGTGGTCGTGGGCGGCTCGGGCGACCCGACCCTGCGACGCGTGGTCGTCTCCACCGCCTCGTACGAGGCCCGCGCCTTCGGGATCCACTCCGGCATGCCCCTGCGCGAGGCCGCCCGGCGCTGTCCCGACGCGATCTTCCTGCCGCTCGACCTGCCCGCCTACACGGCCGCGTCGAGGAGGGTGATGGAGACGATGCGCCGCTTCCGGGTCGACGTTGAGGTGATCGGCTGGGACGAGGCCTTCCTGGCGACCTCCACGGACGATCCCGAACGGCTGGCGGGCGCGATCCGGGAGGCGGTGCGCGCTCGGACCGGCCTCGAATGCTCGGTCGGGATCGGGCAGAACAAGCTGCAGGCCAAGCAGGCGACCGGGTTCGCCAAGCCGGCGGGGATCGGCCGGCTCACCGACGAGACCTGGATGGCGATCATGGGTCCCCGGCCCACGGCAGCGCTGTGGGGGATCGGCAGCCGGACGGCCGCGAAGCTGGCCGGGTTGGGGATCGTCACGGTCGAGCAACTCGCGCGGGCGGACTGGCGGATGCTGGCGGCCACCTTCGGGCCGGTCATCGGCCCGAGCCTGAAGGCGATGGGCATGGGAGTCGGTCCGGCCGAGGTGCGCACCGAGCCATGGGTGCCTCGTTCGCGGAGCCACGAGACGACGTTCCAGGCGGATCTGACCGATCGGGAGGCGGTCGAGGCGGAGATCTCGCGGCTCGCCCGTGCGCTCGCTTCGGAGGTGGCGTCGGGCGGGCGGCCGGTCGCGCGTGTGGGGGTCAAGGTGCGCTTCGCTCCCTTCGTCACCCGGACCGGCGCCATTGCGCTTCCTGCTCCGACGCTCGAGGACGCGGCCATCGAACAGGCCGCGCTGGACGCGCTGGCGCGCTTCGACCTGTCGCGGCCGGTCCGCCTCCTTGGGGTGCGTGTCGAGTTCGCGTGATCGGTGGCCGAGGCGTGACCGGTGGCGGCCGCGGCATCCGGCGCACGGTCGACGTGGCGCGTCCTCCTCAGGCGGCCCCGTCCTCCCCGCGGACGACGATCCGTCCCCCGACGCCGGGGAGCGGCAGGGACGCCGCCTCGGCGTCGATCGCGTCGTGCTCCACCCGCGAGAGCCGATGCCACGGCTGGATGCTCAGCTTCTCCGCCGCGCGCCGCCAGGTCCCGACGATCTCGCCCGCGACGAGCAGTGCGCCCGGCCAGACCCGCGGGGTCCACAGCGCGCGCCGCTGCGCCCCGTCCGGCACGAGCAGCTCGCGATCGGCGCCCTGCAGGAGGAAGTAGGCGTCGCCGCTCGGGAGGAGCCGGGCCGCGGCCGTGGGCCCCGCCGGGGTCCGGAAGGACACCTCGTCGCCGGCCAGGATCCACGCGTCGCCGACCGGCGTGCGCACCGGGACCAGCGATCCCGTGAGCGCGTCGAACGTTGTGCGGGCGCGCGCCGGGGCGATCCCGGCCCACTCGGCGAACCCCGCGGCGGTCGCGGGTCCGAAGACGTGCAGGAAGCGGCGCG
>JAJYKX010000223.1 GCA_021788175.1 Chloroflexota bacterium | reverse complement strand
ACGAGCGCCAGCGCGGTGCCCGCTCGGCCATCGCGGCGCGCAGGGCCGCCACGTCCATCTCGGACGCATCGATGGGCGCCGTGCCGCCCTGGGTCACGACCGCCAGGTAGGACGCGTCGGAGGCCACCAGGTGGCGCAGGGTGTCGAGGATGGAGCCGTAGGTCCCGGGCACGCTCGCGGCGAGCTGTCGCTCGTCGAGCTCGGTGCAGGTGTCGAGCAGGCGCAGCGTCGCCCAGACGTGGTGCCCGAACGCGTCGGCCAACAGTGATGGCGTCATCGGCGAACCGTAGCACGAGCTCGCGGGTCGGTCTCCTGCAGCAGTCGCGCCACCCTGCCCCCTGTCGCGGGCCGACAACCGACAGCTGGACTGTGCCATGCACCTGGTCGCCTTCGAGCAGCGCCGCCTGGATACCGCGGCGCCCTCTCGACCCGCCCGCCCACGGGGCCGCAGGTCCGCGGCCGCCCCCCTCGCGCCGGTAAGCGGCGGTCGAGGATGGGGCGCGACGATGCGCGCCATGGCCGCCCTGCTCGACCTGCTGCTGCCCCCGCGCTGCCCCGGCTGCGGACGGGAGGGCGCCCCGATCTGCGCCGACTGCGCCCGGCCCCTCGAGCGCCGCCTCGACGAACCCCCGGGCGCCCCGCTCGGCCTCCCGGTCGAGCTCCCCGAGGGACTCGCCCAGCTCGAGTGGTGCGCCGCCTTCACCGGGTCGGTGCGCGCGGCGCTCCTGGCGCTCAAATACGACGGGGACCGGCGGGTGGCGGAGCCGCTTGGCCGCGCGGCCGCCCGGCGCTGGCGCCGGGCGGGGATGGGCGGTGAGGTGCTGGTGCCGGTCCCGGTCCACGCCGCGCGCCTGCGGGAGCGCGGCTACGACCAGGCGGAGCTCCTCGCGGCCGCGGCGGCTCGCGAGCTCGGGATGCCCGTGGTCCCGGCGCTCCGGCGCGCCGAGGCCACCGCGGCGCAGTACCGGCTGGGCCGGGCGAGCCGGGCGGCCAACGTGGGCCACGCCTTCGCCTGTCGGCCGGAGCACCGCAGGGCGATCCGGGAACGGCACGTGGTGCTGGTCGACGACATCGTCACCACGGGGGCGACCCTCAGCGCCTGCGCGGCCACCCTGCTGGCGTCGGGTGCGCGGCTCGTCTCCGGGCTGACCGTCGCGCGGGAGCGGTGAGCGGCGCCGCCACGGCCGATGGGCTTCCGCTCCGGTGACCGTTGGGGGTATCGGAGCGAGGGGGGCCGGGCAGTAGAATCGCGGCAAGGAGGTCAGCCGTGCGCACGACCGTCAAAGGCAAGAACCTCGACGTCTCCGACCGCGACCGCCAGTACGCCGAACAGAAGACGCAGCGGCTCGCCCGCATCCTCGATGACCGCAGCGAGGTCATCGTGGAGTACTCGGTCGAGCACAACCGCAGCGCCGACCAACGGCACATCGCGGAGCTGACGTTGCTGCTTGACGGCAAACCGGTCCGGGGGGTTGGGCGCGCGTCCTCCTTCCGGGCCGCGATGGACACGGTGGTCGACAAGGTCGAGAACCTCGCGGTCGAGCACAAGGAACGACCGCGCACCCGGGCCCGCTCGGCAGAGGCCAAGACCGTCCTGCGCTCGATCGCCGAAGGATCGGCGCCGCCCGCGGAGCGCGAGGGCGGCCCCTCGGTCGTGAAGGTGAAGCGCTTCGCCATCGAGCCGATGTTCGAGGAGGACGCGGTGGCGCGGATGGAGGAGCTGGGCCACAGCTTCTTCCTCTTCGTCAACGCCGAGAACGAGCGCCTGGCTCTCCTCTATCGGCGGCGCGACGGCGACTACGGGATGATCGAGCCCACCATCGGGGGGGCCTACACGCCCGGACGCAAGTCGTAGCCGCGTCGAGGGGCAGCGCGCCGAGCTTCGCCGGGCCGGGGGCACCCGAGCGGACGGGGTCTACTCGCCGGACCCGGGCTGCGCACCTGCTTGGGCCCGCCGATAGACGCCCGCCTGCCGGGTCAGCAGTCCGCGAGCAGGTATCGCAGGACCACGTCCTTCTTGCGCTGCTGGGCCGGGATCGTGGCCAGGCGCCCGTCGCGCAGGAAGGCGCGCAGGACCCGTGCCTCGTACGCGATGTCGTCGGCCCCGGGGCCGGTCACGCGTTCAGCTCGGCCAGGACTGGCGCGGCGCCAGGCGGTATTCGCCGGCGTCGCGCGTCAGGATCCCGACGGCGGTGAGGGCGTGCCGCAGCGCCGGGGGATCGTCGACCATCGTTGCGAGCCGCGCGTTGACCTTGCGCTTGGGGTAGCGCACGCCCGGCTCGAGGACTGCACCGGCGAGGTAGCGCAGGAGCACCAGGCGGGCCCGCTCGTCGACCGGCATGCGCACCACCCGGCCGTCCCTCAGGCAGTCGCCCAGGACCTTCGCCTCGTGCGCCGGACGGAGGATGCCGTCGGGTCCGGGAAGCATGGCCGGCTCGGCCGTGCCGAGGCGGCCCGCCGCCTCCAGCTGCCGGGCGATCTCGGCCAGGCGGCCGTCGACCAGCGCGTACTCGACGTAGGGACGCCGCTCGCGCGAGTCGACCAAACCGGCCTCGCGCAGCCGGGCCAGGTGGTGCACCGCCGTGGCCGGCGTCAGCCCCAGCGCGTCCGCCAGCTCGGTCACGACCATGGGCCGCTCGGCGAGAAGGACGATGATGCGCAGGCGCGAGGCGTCGGAGAGGGCCTTGAGCGTCGCGAGCAGGTCCGTGTCCACGTCCGGCGACCTCCAGCTCGGGTCCAGTTCATCGGCAGTCTAATCCAGTGCGTCGTTGCGTTTCGATGGCGATCGAATCGGGGCGGTTGCGGACCTCCAAGCCGCCGGTGGGCGACGCTCCGATGGCAACGGGCCAACGGTTGCGGCGCATGGGTAGCCGGGCCATCCCCAGGGCCCCGTAGCCGCCCTCGCGATCGCGGCGCCCTCCGCTACCATCGGGCCATGGATCCGGACCTCCGCAGCGCGCTCGGCGGCCGGCGCGTGGGCGTGCACCTGCCGCTCGCGGGCGGCATGGTCAAGGCCGTCGACCGCGCGATCGCCATCGGCGCCACCTGCCTGCAGGTCTTCGCCGACAACCCGAGCGCGTGGCGCCGCCGTGCCGTCCCGCCTGCCGAGCTGCCGGCCTTCCGCGCCCGCCTGGTTGCGGACGACATCCTGCCGCTCGCCGTCCACGGCCCCTACCTGCTGAACCTGGCGGCCTCGGACGAGACGATCCGGGAACGGACCGTCGCGACGCTTGCCGCGGACCTGCGGACCGCGGCGGCCTGGGGCACCCCGTTCCTCAACGTGCACATCGGGTCCCACCGGGGACACGGCACCGAGATCGGGGTGGCCCGCATCGCCGAGTCGGTGCGACGGGCGCTCGCCGAGGTGCCGGCGGAACCGGGCTCGCCCCGGCTCGTGCTGGAGAACTCCGCCGGCGGCGGAGACGGCCTCGGCGGCACGGTCGAGGAGCTGGCCGCGATCCAGGAGGCGATCGCCGCGGCGGGTGCCGACGTCGGCCGCGTGGCCTTCTGCCTCGACACGGCGCACGCCTGGGGCGCCGGCTACGAGATCTCGCGGCCCGAGGAGGTCGACCGGCTGCTGGCCGCGCTGGCGCGGGCGCTCGGCGCCGGACGGATCGTGATGGTCCACCTCAACGACTCGAAGGCTGCGCTCGGCTCGCACGTCGACCGCCACGAGCACATCGGCGCGGGCGCCATCGGCCCCGACGGGCTGCGCGCGATCCTCCTCCACCCGGACCTCTCCGGCGTCCCCTTCTACCTCGAGACGCCGGGCATGGACGAGGGGTTCGACGCGGTGAACATGGCACGCGTGCGGGCGCTCCTGGCCGGGACGCCGCTGCCCGACCTGCCAGAGCCCGTCGAACCGG
>JAJYKX010000222.1 GCA_021788175.1 Chloroflexota bacterium | reverse complement strand
ACCCAGGGGAAAGAGGCAGAGGGAAGAGGAGGTTCGACATGCGACGTCCGCGAGGACGCACGTTGCTGGCGCTCCTGGCCGTGGCGACGGTCCTGGGAGCGTGCACCGGAGCAGCCACCCAGGCCCCGGCGGGCGGCGGCCAGGTGACGCTGCACGCCCTGTTCATGAAGCAGGCCGCCTACAGCGACGCGGACGTGAAGGCGATGACCGATGCCTTCACGGCCGCCAACCCCGGCATCACCGTGGTGCCCGAGTACGTGGGCTACGACGCCCTGCACGACAAGATCGTGACCGACCAGGTCGGCGGCTCGGGCCTCTACGACATCGTCCTGATGGACACGCCGTGGCCGGCGGAGTTCGTCAAGGCCAACATCGTGACGGACATCACCGACAAGATCCCTGCCGACTTCAAGGACGGGGTCTTCCCGTCGGCGTGGACCGCCGCGACCTACAACGGGCGCTACTACGGCGTGCCGTGGATCAACGACACCAAGTTCTTCTTCTACAACACGAAGATGTTCTCCGAGGCCGGGATCACGTCCGCCCCGAAGACGTGGGATGACGTGGTCGCCGATGCCAAGGCGATCAAGCAGAAGGGGATCGTCCAGTACCCGATCGTCGCCAGCTGGAAGCAGGTCGAGGCGGTGATCTGCGACTGGACGCAGCTGGCGGCCGTGTTCGGCGGCGCGAACTTCCTCGATTCGAACGGCAACGCCACCTTCAACACCGCCGGCGGGCTGGGCGCGCTCCAGTTCATGAAGAGCCTGCTCGACCAGGGGCTGGTCAACCCGGCCTCCCTCGGCTTCATCGAGGACGACGTCAACAGCACGATGGCCGCCGGCCAGGCCGCGATGGCGCTCAACTGGACCTACGGCTACAACGTCATGAACGACCCGAAGCAGTCCAAGGTCGCCGGCCAGATCGCGGTCGTCGCCAGCCCCGGCGAGGGGAGCGTGGCGACCAGCGGCGTGAACGGCGGCATGAGCCTGGCCATCACCAAGAGCTCGAAGCATCCGGACCAGGCGCTCCAGTACGCCCTCTGGATCGCCAGCGAGAAGAGCCAGGAGATGGACACCGCGAACGCGTTCCCCATGTGGAAGGCGTCCTTCCAGAACCCGGCGGTGACCAAGGCGAACCCGGCGTTCTTCGCGGCGGCACAGAACCAGTTCGCCAACCTCGTGGCGCGGCCGGTGGTCCCCTACTACACCAAGCTCTCCAACGCGCTGCAGGTGGCGATCCAGCTGGCGCTGCAGGGCAAGGAGACCCCCAAGCAGGCGCTGGACGACGTGGCGGCCAAGCTGCCGCAGCTCCAGCAGTAGCGGCCCGCGGGATCCGCGGTCGGTCGGGGCACAGACGATGAGCCAGGCACTCCCGGCGCGCGCGGCGGCCCCCGGCCCCGGGCGCGCCCGGAGGCCCTGGCCGGAGTCGTGGGTGGCGGCGGCGTTCATCGCCCCCGCCGCCCTCGTCATCGTCTTCGTGGTGGTCGTCCCGCTCGCCCGGGCGGCATGGATGAGCCTCTTCGACATCAGCCTGGTCCGCCCGGGAGACGAGCCGTTCGTGGGGCTCGGCAACTACATCGAACAGCTGACGAGCGGCGACTTCTGGGCCGCCACCTGGCGCGCGCTCTGGTTCACCGTCGTCTCCACGGGACTCGAGCTGGGCCTGGGCCTGGCGCTCGCCCTCCTGATGGACCAGCCACTCCGGTTCCGGTGGCTGCTCCGCACGCTGGTGATCCTTCCCTGGGCGCTGCCCACCATCGTCAACGCCCTGATGTGGCGCTGGATCGACAACGCCGAGTACGGGGCGCTGAACGCGCTGCTGACACAGCTCGGGATCCTGCACAACTACCAGGTCTGGCTCTCGGACAGCGACCTCGCGATGTGGATGGTGATCCTGGCGGACGTCTGGAAGATGACGCCGCTGGTGGCGATCCTCCTGCTGGCCGCCCTGCAGTCGGTCTCACCCGAGCTGGTGGAGGCGGCCAAGGTGGACGGCGCGACCACCCTCCAGGCGCTGCGGCACGTGCTGCTCCCGCTGATCGTGCCGGTGATCCTGATCGTGCTGGTCCTGCGCACCATGGAGGCGTTCAAGGTCTTCGACATCGTCTGGATCATGACCGGCGGCGGCCCCGCCAACGCCACGCAGACGATCGCCATCTACGCCTACCAGACCGCCTACCAGGGGTACGACTTCGGGCGTGGCGCGGCCCTCGGCTACCTGATCGCGCTGGTCATCATGGTCCTGGCGGCCGTCTACCTGCGGCTGCTGGGTCGGCTGGGGAGGACCTGAGATGGCAGGCCTCCCGGTCGCAGCCGCGCACCACCGGCCGAGCACCGGCGTCCGTCTGCGGCGGGCGCTCCGCGGCAGCTTCCTCTACGCCGGCATGCTCGTCGCGCTGGCGGTGATCCTGGCCCCGTTCGCCTGGCTGCTCATCTCGAGCGTGGCGGAGCCGGTGGACCTGCTGAGCCGGCCGCTGCACTGGATCCCGGCGCACATCTCGTTCGACCGCTTCGCCGCCCTGACGGTGGGCAGCTCGCCGGACGACAGCGCACAGAGCTTCCGCGCGGCACTGGTCAACAGCTCGATCATCGCGTCGAGCGTGACGGTCCTCTCGATGGCGGTCGGGACGCTGGCGGCCTACGCGTTCGCGCGACTGCACTTCCCCGGCCGCAGCTGGCTGATCCTGGCCTTCATGGCCACCTACATGCTGCCGCCGATCGCGCTGATCCTGCCGCTCTACCAGATCATGAGCGCGCTCCACCTGCGCGACACGCCGCTCGCCCTGATCATCATCTACGCCTCGTTCGTCACGCCGTTCGTGATCTGGATCATGCGCGGGTACATCGAGACGATCTCCTCCGAGCTGGACGACGCGGCGCGCGTGGACGGGTGCTCGCGCCTGGGCGTGCTGGTGCGGGTGATCGTCCCGGTCTCCGCGCCGGGCCTCGTGTCGACGGGCCTGCTGGCGTTCCTGATGGCCTGGGACGAGTTCCTCTACGCGCTGATCATCACGCAGACGAACGCGTCCAAGACGCTGCCGGTGGCGATCAACGACTTCATCGGGCGGCACGGGGTGGACTTCGGCCTGCTGGCGACCGGGGGCGTCATCGCGGCCCTCCCGCCGGTGATCATCGCCTTCGTCTTCCAGCGGTACATCGTGGCCGGGCTGACCGCCGGGAGTGTCAAGGGGTGACCGGGGTTCGTTCGATCGTGCCGGCGGGCCGACCTCTCTCCGCTTCGGCGCGGCGGCGTCTCGGGCGCCTGCGGCCGGACGGACCGGACGAGATGGGCCGCGAGCTGGCCGAGGGCCCGGCCGCCGTGGCGGCCACCCTCGAGACCATCCGGTCGGAGCAGCCGGTCCTGGACGGCATCCTGGCGGGAGCGGAGCGACTGGTCCTGCTCGGGACCGGTGCCTCTCTCGCGATGGCGCGGGCGGCGGTGCCGTCCTGGCGTGCAGCCGAGCAGGCCGCAGCGCGTCGTGGCGGGGCACGTGCCCGCACGGAGGTCCGCTCGCGTCCGCGGGACGTGCTGGTGCGCGAGTCGACGGAGGCCGTCTTCGGCGGAGTCGACGGCGACGCCTTCCGGCCGGGCGACGCGGTCGTCGCCATCTCGCAGTCGGGGAGCAGCCCCGAGACCCTCGCGGCCGCGCGGCTCGCCGGCCGGTCCGGCGCCTCCCTGGTCGCGGTCACCGCGCACGCGGGTTCGCCGCTCGCCGCGGTCGCCCACCGTGCGGTCACGCTGCCGATCGGCGAGGAGCACGGCGCAGCGACCAAGTCCGAGCTGGCCACGCTGGGGGCGCTCCTGGCGCTCGGCGGCGGCTTGCCGACCGATCCCCCGACGGGCGCGTCGCTGGGGGCGTGGCTCGCCGGGATCGTGCGCTC
>JAJYKX010000221.1 GCA_021788175.1 Chloroflexota bacterium | reverse complement strand
CGGACGCCTCGACGAGAAACACCCGCGGCGTCAGCCCGGTCCGTCGCGGGTACTCGTCCAGGACCGCGTCGCGGAGCCGCGCCTCGGCGCCCGGCTCGACCAGCGAAACCGTACAGCCACCGAACCCCGCTCCGGTCATGCGCGAGCCGATCACGCCCGGCGTGTCGAGCGCGATGTCGACCATGGCGTCCAGCTCGGGAGAGCTCACCTCGTACAGGTCGCGCAGCGAGGCATGGCTCTCGGCGAGGCAGCGGCCGACGGTGGCGAGATCCGCGGCCGCCAGCGCGGCGACCGTGTCCAGGACCCGCTGGTCCTCGCGGACCACGTGCTCGCAGCGCCGGAAGGTCTCGTCGTCGAGCCGCCCGCGGATCGACTCCAGCATCCCGGGCGTCACGTCGCGGAGCGCCCGGACCGAGGGATCCGTGGTCCGCAGCTCCGCCACGGCAGCCTCGCACTGCGCGCGGCGGGCGTTGTACTGGGAGGTGCTCAGGCGCCGCGGCGACCCGGTGTCGCACACCACCAGCCGGCAGCGGTCCAGTGGCAGGGGAACCGGTCGCCAGTCGAGCGTGCGGCAGTCGAGCAGCACGGCGCTGCCCGCCTGCCCCAGCGACTCCGCCGCCTGGTCCATCAGCCCGCAGTTGACGCCCACGTAGGCGTTCTCCGCGCGCTGGCAGATGCGCGCCAGCGTCAGCCGGTCGACGGCTCCGCCGGCGGGCTCGGTGAGCGCCCACGCGGACGCGAGCTCCAGCGCAGCCGACGAGGAGAGTCCGGCCGACACCGGGATCGTGCTCGCCAGCAGGCCGCGGAAGCCGCGGGCCGGCACCCCGGCCTCGCGCAGTGCCCAGGCCGTGCCGGCGACGTAGTCGATCCAGGTGCCCCTCCGCGGCCCGATGGCGTCGAGGTCGAACGCGGCCCGCTCGCCCGTCTCCGCCAGCACGATCTCGACCCGCCCGTCGCGGGCCGGCGCCAGCGCGATGCGCAGCTCCAGGTCGATGGCGGCCGGCAGCACGAAGCCCTCGTTGTAGTCGGTGTGCTCGCCGATCAGGTTGACGCGGCCCGGAGCCCTGACGACCCGCACCGCGCCGGGATCCGCGCGCGCCAGCGGCTCCATCTCGAGCAGTGCCCGGAGGAGCGTGCCGGGATCAGCCGGATCGATCGCGATCGGGGCCGGGCGGCGAGGTCGTGCTCCGGGGCTGGAATCCGGATCGCCCGGGAGGCCATGGCGCGAGGTCTCGGCGCTCGTCCCGCGCGGCGTGTTCGTCACGCGCGGAGCGTAAGGCAGACCGGGGGCGCGGTGCAGCCGCAACCGCGCGGCACCGTACACTTCCGCTCGGTCGAGGCCCCCGGGACTGGCGCACGGCGACGAAGCGGGAGGACGCGGGATGGACGCGCAGGGACGGTGGCCCCCGGCCGAGCTCGTGCTCGATGCGCGGGCCAGGCTCGGCGAGGGTCCCCTGTGGGACGAGCGGCGGCGCGTGGTGGTCTGGGTGGACATCCTCGCCCCCGCGGTGCACGCGTTCCGTCCCGGGGATGGCTCGGACACGGTCATCCCGGTCGCGCAGGCGGTGGGGGCCGTCGCACTCCGGGAGCAGGAAGGGCTGCTGCTCGCGCTCGAGGACGGCTTCTGGCTGCGCGACGACGGGGGCCGCATGCTGCGGCTGGCCCCCGTGGAAGCGGACGACCGCTCGATCCGGATGAACGACGGCCGGGTGGATCCCGCGGGGCGCTTCTACTGCGGGACCATGGCCTACGACGAGCGACCCGGTGCCGCCTCGCTGTACCGGCTCGAGCCCGACGGGCGGACCTCGCGCGTGCTGACCGGTGCCACGATCTCGAACGGGATCGACTGGAGCCCGGACGGGCGGACGTGCTGGTACATCGACACCCCCACGCGCGGCGTGGACGCGTTCGACTACGACCGGGAGACCGGCGCGCTGCGCCATCGGCGGCGGGTGATCACGATCCCCGACGGGGCGGGCTGGCCCGACGGCCTCACGGTCGACGCGGAGGGGTGCGTGTGGGTCGCCTTCTGGGGCGGCTGGTGCGTTCGGCGGTACACGCCGGACGGCGCGTTCGACCGGGAGATCCGCCTGCCGGTCGCGCAGGTGACGAGCTGCACCTTCGGCGGTGACGGGCTCGACGAGCTCTACGTCACCACGGCCTGGAACGGGCTGTCCGACGCAGATCGCGCCGCGCAGCCGCTCGCCGGGGGGCTGTTCCGGGCCCGCCCGGGCGCCAGGGGGCTGCCGGCACGCCGCTTCGGCGGTTAGCGCCGGCCCGGGCCTACAGCAGCGCCGGCCGCGCCCACTCGGCGCCCAGCAGGTGATGGTCGAGGAAGGCAAGCACCGTCTCGTACCAGAGGCGCGCGTTCTGCGGCTTCAGCACCCAGTGGTTCTCATCGGGGAAGTAGAGGAACTTCGACTCGACCCCGTGCCGCTGCAGGTCGGTCCAGAGGCGCAGTGCCTCGCTGATCGGCACCCGGTGGTCGAGCTCGCCGTGGATCACCAGCACCGGCGTGCGGATCGACCCGATCGCGCTCGACGGGCTCTGCTCCAGGTAGCGGCCCGGGTCGAGGTACGGGTCGCCGAACTCGAACTCCCACAGGTTGCCGTCGTCGGTGGTGCCGTGGAAGCCGCGCAGTTCCCACAGGCTGGCGTGCGTCACGATGCAGCGGAAGCGGTCGGTGTGGCCGGCCACCCAGTTCGCCATGTAGCCGCCGAACGAGCCGCCCATCAGCGCCTGGCGAGTCTCGTCCACGTCGGGGCGTGCCACGGCCGCGTCCACGGTCGCGATCATGTCGGTGAAGGGCGCCTCGTGCCAGCGCCCCCAGCCCCGCTGCACGAACGCCTGGCCGTACCCGAGCGAGAACGCCGGGTCGGGCAGCAGCACGGCATACCCGCGGGCGGCGAGGACCTGGGGGTTCCAGCGCCAGTGCCAGCCGTCCGTCCAGGATCCGAGCGGGCCGCCGTGCACGAAGACCACCAGGGGTGCCGGGTGCCCCGCCGAGGCGTCCGCGGGGAGCACGAGCCACGCCGCGATGCGCGTCCCGTCCGCGGCGGTGGTCTCGATCCGCTCGACGCGCCCCGGCGCCCCCACCGCCTCCTCGTCGAGCGCCGGCGAGGGGAGCACGGCCGGCGTCTGTCCACCCGCCCGCGCCCCGATCCGCACCACCCGGGCGGGTGCGCGGAGCGTCGAGCGAAGGGCGAAGACGGAGGCTCCGTCAGGCGAGACCGCCGGGCTCGCGAAGGCGCCGTCCGCGGCGAGGCAGGTCACCTCGCCGGACGCGACCTCGACGCGGAAGATGGCCTCCCTGCCGTCCCGATCCGCCAGGAAGAAGACGGCCGACCCGTCGGGCGACCAGGCGGGCGATTCGGGCCACAGGTCGGCGGTGGGGGCGAGGTCGCGTCCCGCACCCGTGGCGGCATCCACCAGCCAGAGCCGCTGCTCCGCGGCGGTCGCGGGATCCCCGAGGGTGGCCCGGACGCAGGCGATCGACCGCCCGTCGGGGGAGTACGCCGGCTCGTCGTACGACGCATCACCGGGCGTGAGCGTGCGGCGCTCGCCGGAGGCCACATCGAACACCACCAGGTCGCCCACCGGGTTGTGGATGTCGCGAGACAGCATCGAGGCGACCGCCGTGCGCCCGTCCGGCGAGACGTCGAAGGAGCGTTCCTCCATCGCGGCGCCCGCATCCGGCGTGAGGTCCCGCGGGGCGGGGACGGGCTCGCCGTCCGACTCGGGGATGGTGGCGACCAGCAGGTGCCGCTCGCGGGGCCCGATGTAGTGATCCCAGTGACGGATCGGGTACGTCTCGAAGAGCAGCGCCACGACGCCGGCGTCCTTGCGTGCCTTCGCGCGTGCCGCGTCCACCTCGAGCGTGCCGGCGTCGCGGTACACCTTCGCCGCCATGGCGACCGTCCGCGCA
>JAJYKX010000220.1 GCA_021788175.1 Chloroflexota bacterium | reverse complement strand
CCCAGACGGGCACGCGGTGCCGGTCCGCGAAGTACGCGCGGATCGGGTAGTCGTTCCAGCCCGGCATGATCGGAGGCGCCACCGGTCGCCCGGTGCGGAACTCGACCGGGCCGGGGACGCCGATCCCAATCCCCCACAGCCGGCCCGGGGCGGCCGGACCGACGGCGTCGACGAGTGCGCGGAAGAGCACCTCCACCTGCCGCAGCACCGGCTCCGGCCCGAGCGCGACGTCGGTCGGCTCCGCCCGGTGCGCGATGAGCCGCCCGCCGAGCGTGGTCATGGCGACGCGCATGCCGGTGGCGCCTACGTCAGCCACGAGCAGGTGACCGGCCTCGTCCACGAACCTCAGGCTCCGCGGCGGACGCCCGCCTGTGCTCGAGCCGAGGCCCTCCTCGACGAGCAGCCGGCGCTCCAGGAGCTGGCCCACGCGCTCGGCCACGACCCCGCGGCCGAGGCCGGTGAGCGCGACGAGCTCTCCCCGGGACCGGGCGTGGCCGAGGCGCACGTCGTCGAGGATCCGGACGAGCGCATCGAGCGAGTCGTCCGCAGGGACCGCACTCGCGCGTCCGCCGGAGGACGGCGTGGGTGCCGGTCGGTCCGCGGAGAGGGCGCGCATGCGGGGCACCGCGGGATCATACGCGACATCTGCGAGGACCACAGTGCCCTTTTGCACTTGACAGGCTGAAGTAGCATCCCGGTCAGGCGAAGTGGCGCCGATCCAGCTCATGGGAGCACCACGCGACGACGGCGCCACCGCGCGGGACCGCCAAAGCCATCTAGATGGGTTGCCCGCGTGGCACTGGCATTCGGGAGCCGGCGAAGCGGAAATCGGGCGAGGCGGCCGAGCAGCGGGGGTCGGGAGGAGGCGGCTCGAGCGATGCATCGCACGGGCGACATCGGTTCCGCGGTCATCGGGACCGGCTTCATCGGCACGGTCCACGTCGAGGCCCTGAGACGCATCGGCGTCCCCGTGCTCGGCATCCTGGAGGACACCCCCGAGCACGGCGTCGCGCGGGCGGCCGAGCTGGGCGTGCCCCGCGCCTATGCATCGCTCGGCGAACTGCTGGCCGACGACCGAGTGCGAGCGGTCCACGTGACCTCGCCGAACCACCTCCACTACCGCCAGGTGGTGGAGATCCTCTCCTCGGGCCGGCACGTGATCTGCGAGAAGCCGCTCGCCATGACCTCGACGGAGTCCGCCGACCTGGTCGCGCGGGCGGCGTCCAGCGGCCTGGTGAATGCCGTCAACTTCAACATCCGGTTCTACCCGCTCAACCAGCACCTCGCGGCCGAGATCGCGGCCGGGGCGCTCGGCGACGTGCGTCTCGTGACGGGGCACTATCTCCAGGACTGGCTCGCCCTTGAGACGGACTGGAACTGGCGGCTCGAACCGGCACGCGGCGGTGCGCTTCGGGCGGTGGGCGACATCGGGTCGCACTTCCTCGACCTGGTGACGTTCCTCACGGGGCAGCGCGTCGCCTCCGTGATGGCCGACCTGGCGACGTTCGTCCCCGTGCGGCGGGAGCCCGCCGGACCCGTGCTGACGTTCTCGAACGAGCGGGCGACGGAGACGGTGGCCCGCGAGATCACCACCGAGGACGCGGCGACGGTCCTGCTGCGCTTCGAGCACGGGGCGCGCGGACTGGTCGCGATCTCGCAGGTGAGCCACGGGCGGAAGAACTCGCTCCGGTACGAGATCGACGGGTCGGCCGGGGCGGCGGCGTGGGAGTCGGAGCAGCCTGATCAGCTGTGGATCGGCCACCGCGAGCGGGCAAACGAGGTCCTGCTGCGTAACCCGGCACTGATGAACGAGGCGGGACGTGCCGCGGCCCGGCTGCCGGGAGGTCACGTCGAGGGGTTCGGCGACACGTTCCCCGCCCATTTCGCCGCGATCTACGCGGACATCGCCGCCGGTGGGCCGTCCCCGAGACCCGCATATGCCACCTTCGCCGACGGGCACGACGAGATGCTCGTGGGCGATGCCATCGCCGAGAGCGCACGGTCGCGTCGCTGGGTGGACGTGCGACGCGACGGCGTGCCGGGCGTCCACGAGGCGGCGACGGCCGCGACGCCGGAGGGAGGAATCTCGTGAAGCTGGGCCTTCTGACCGCTCCGTTCCCGCAGACCCCGCTTATGGAGGTCGCCGACTGGGCCGCGTCGAATGGCTTCGAGGCCCTCGAGGTCTGCTGCTGGCCGCCCAGCGAGGGGCCGCAGCGGCGCTACGCGGGCGTGTGCCACGTGGACGTGACGCACCTCTCGGCCGGTCAGGCCGGCGACATCGTGGGGGAGCTGGCCGCGAAGCGCCTCTCGGTCAGCGGCCTCGGCTACTACCCCAATCCTCTCCACCCCGATCCCGCCCACCGCGCGGCCGTGGTCGACCACCTCCGGAGGGTGATCGATGCGGCGGCGCTGATGGGCGTTCCGCTGGTGAACACCTTCATCGGGGCGGACGGCTCGAAGACCCAGGACCAGAACTGGGAGATGGCCCTGACAGTCTGGCCCGATCTCGTCCGGCACGCGGCGGACCGGGGCGTCCGGATTGCCATCGAGAACTGCCCGATGATCTTCAGCTACGACGAGTGGCCCAGCGGGCACAACCTCGCGTACTCCCCCCGGATCTGGCGGCGCATGTTCGAGACCTTCGGCGAGAACATCGGGCTGAACCTCGATCCCTCGCACCTGGTCTGGCAGATGATCGACATCGAGCGCGTGGTCCGCGAGTTCGGGCCGCGGATCTGGCACGTCCACGCCAAGGACCTCCAGATCGACCGCGAGGGCCTGTACGAGCGCGGGATCCTCTCGCTCGGGATGGGCTGGCAGGTGCCCCGCCTGCCGGGACTCGGAGACGTCCCCTGGTCGCGCTTCCTCTCCGCCCTGTACCGGGCCGGCTACGACGGCGTGGTCTGCGTGGAGCACGAGGATCGCTCGTTCGAGGGATCGGACGAGCTCGTGAAGCGTGGCTTCCTGCTGGCCCGCGACGTGCTCCGGCCATGGGTCGTGTGAACGGCGCGGGCGATGATCGACGTGAGGGCGCGATGACATTCACGATTGAGCAGCTGTCCTACCGGGACGTCGCCAAGACGATCGACCACTCCCTGCTCCGCCCCGAACTGGATGACGCCTTCATCGAGGCGGGGTGCCGGCTGGCCGCCGAGTACGACGTGGCCTCCGTGTGCTGCCGCCCGGCGGACATCCGGCGCGCGGCCGGGCTCCTCGTCGGCTCCGACGTCGCCGTCGGCGCGACGATCGGGTTCCCCCACGGGAATCACCTGACCGCCACGAAGGTCTTCGAGGCCGAGCAGGCCCTCCACGATGGCGCCGTGGAGCTCGACATGGTGCTGCAGATCGGCGCCCTGAAGTCCGGGCGCGACGCGGATGTGCAGGCCGACATCGAAGCTGTCGTGCGTCTCGCCCACGACGCCGGCGCGCTGGTGAAGGTGATCCTCGAGAACGCCTACCTCACCGACGACGAGAAGGTGCGCGCATGCCACCTCTCGGAGGCCGCGGGGGCCGATTTCGTCAAGACGTCGACCGGGTTCGCCCCCGGCGGCGCGACGCACGAGGATATCGCCCTGATGCGGCGCTCGGTGTCGCCGCGGGTCCGGATCAAGGCGGCCGGAGGCGTCCGGACCCTGGATGCGCTGCTGGCCGTCCTCGAACTCGGCGTGACCCGGGTGGGCGCCACGCAGACCAGGCCCATCCTGGACGACTTCCTCGCGCGGAAGGCCGGACGGACGGTCGAGGCCGCCGTCGAGAAGTCGGGCGGTGGAGAGTACTGATGACGCCGGCATCCTGGCTGCCATCGGCCGTGGAGCTGCTCGAGCGCATCGCGGCAACCCAGGCCGCGCCGATCGAGCAGGCCAGCCAGTGGTGCGCCGAAGCGATCGGGAATGACGGGCTGGTGCACCTGTTCGGCACCGGCCATTCCCGCATCCCGGTCGAGGAGATGTTCC
>JAJYKX010000035.1 GCA_021788175.1 Chloroflexota bacterium | reverse complement strand
CGTGCACCCGTGTCGGGTGCGCTCGGAGCGCCAGACGTTGGTCGTCTGACATCTCCCTCTTGTATCCACAATCGGCATCTCATCCCAAGTGCCATTCGGCCCCTTGTGCCGGTCACGGCCCCGGCGACCCGGATGCCGCCTGCCGGCCGGCCCCGCGACGGTCCGTCCCGGGCCCCCAGGGATCGCTCCCCCATGGCGTCCGGCGATCCGCCGACGATCCGGAGCGGAGCCGGCACCTTCCGCCGGTCCCCCGACCGGGCTAAGCTTCGACAACGTGCCATATGGCACTTGGGATGCACCGCCCATGGTGCCACAAACATCGACGCAAAGGTCAGATGACTAGCGTCTGACACCCAGCGGCAGGGTCGGCGGCGCGATGGAACCACTGCACCGTTCACATGCCTCACCGCCCGGGGCGGCCGATCACCTGGCGATCGGCCGTTCGACGGCCAATGTCGCCCTCGAGCCGTCTCCCCTGCGGGAGCCCGCCGGCGCGCGCCCGGCCGCCGCGTCGAGGTCCGTCGCCACGACGGGATCCGCGCCCCGGTGACCGGATCCGCCGCGGCCGCCCGGGGTCGCACCGACTGGCGCCTGTTCCTCTTCGGCTGGCTCGCCCTGCCCGGCGCGCTGGCGGGGGCGCTGGTGGTGGGGGCCATCATGATGTGGGCCTTCGGCGCCAACCCGCTGACCGGCTACCAGGCCCTGGTCACCGGCGCCTTCGGCAGCAGCTACGCGCTGGGCGCCACGGCGGTCAAGTCGGCACCGCTGCTGCTGGTCGCGGTGGGGATCTGCATCGCATTCCGGGCCAACGTCTTCAACATCGGCGGCGAGGGCCAGATCGCGATGGGCGGTCTCGCGAGCGCGGCCGTCGCGCTCGCCGTGCCCGGCCTGCCCAGCGTGGTGCTGATCCCCCTGGTCCTGCTCGCAGGCGCCGCGGGCGGGGCGGTCTGGGGCGCCATCCCCGGCGCCTTCAAGGCCTACTTCAACGTCAACGAGATCCTGAGCACGATCATGCTCAACCTCGTCGCCGTGCAGTTCATGAACTACCTGCTGGCGGGGCCGATGGTGGACCGCTCGGCGTTCTCGACGGGGGGGCTCATCCCGGAGACGAAGCTACTCTCGCCGAACTCCTGGCTGCCCATCCTGGTCCCCGGCACGCAGCTCCACCTCGGTGTGCTCATCGCCGTGCTGGTGGCCGGGGCGGCGTACCTGCTCCTGTGGCGCACCGGCCTCGGCTTCCGCATCCGGGCCGTGGGGCTCTCGCAGGCCGCCGCCAGCTATGCCGGCATGCCCGTCAAGCGCACGATCACGCTGGCCATGACCCTCAGCGGCGCCATGTGCGGGCTGGCCGGCGCGCTGCTCGTCTTCGGCAGCCTCTCGCATCGCCTGGTGACGGACGGCAGCCTCACCGGGTTCACCGGGTCGGCCGGCTTCAACGGGATCGTGGTCGCGCTGTTCGGCGGGCTCAATCCCCTCTGGTCCATCGTCTCGGCGTTCCTCTTCGGCGGGCTCGTGGTCGGCGGGAACTCGATGCAGGTGGCAACCGGCGTCCCACCGGACCTGGTGACCACGCTGATCGGCCTGGCCGTGGTCTTCATCGTCTCGCTCGAGTACCTGCGCCGTCGCGCCCGTGCCCGCGCCCAGGTGCTGGCCCAGCCGCTGCCGCCGATCGCGGCTCCGGCGACGCCCGCGGCGGACGGTGAGCGCTGATGGACCAGTTCTTCACGAGCTCGATCCTGACCGCGACCGTCGCGTCGGGGATCGCGCTGGCGACTCCCTTCCTGCTCGCGTCCCTCGGCGAGACGATGGGCCAGCGGAGCGGCGTCATCAACCTGGGCGTCGACGGGATCATGCTGCTCTCCGCCTTCGCCAGCTACTACGTGGCGCTGCGCAGCGGCAACCTCCTGCTGGCGGTGCTGGCCGGAGCGGGGGTGGGGCTCCTCATGGGGATCGCCACCGCCTTCATCAGCGTCACCCTCAAGGCCGAGCAGGGGATCAGCGGGATCGGCGTCTACCTCTTCGGCCTCGGTCTGAGCGACCTGCTGTTCGTCAAGCTGGTGGGCACGCCGCTGCCGATCGCGTCCCTCGACTCGTTCCGGATCCCGCTGCTGAGCCAGATCCCGCTTCTCGGCCCGATGTTCTTCCAGCAGACGGTGCTGGTCTACTTCGCCTTCCTGCTGGTACCCGTCGTGACCTTCGTGCTGAACCGCACGACCTACGGGGTGCAGATCAAGGCGGCGGGAGAGAACCCCGCCGCCGCCGACAGCCTCGGGGTGAGCGTCGCCCGGATCCGGTGGTCCACCGTCCTGATCGGCGGCACCATGGCCGGGCTGGCCGGCGCGAGCCTCCTCCTCTACGACGGGATCTTCCAGCAGAACCTCACCCAGAGCGAGGGATTCATCGCGGTGGCGCTCGTCTACTTCGGCGGCTGGACCGCGTGGGGCGTGATGGGGGGCTCGCTGCTCTACGGCCTGGTCGGAGCGGTGGTGCTGGCGTGGAAATCGCTCGGCATCATCCCCCTGAGCGCATCGGACCTGGCGGCCACCGCGCCGGCGGTCCTCACCGTGCTGGCCCTGCTCTCGGTGGGTCGCCGGTTCCGGCAACCGGCGGTCCTCGGCAAGCCCTACGAGAGAGGAGACTGACCCCCCATACGACGTCCCCACGGATGACGAGGCCTCCCATCGACCACACGTGACCCCGCACAGGAGGATGATTTCATGCGAACGAGCAGAGAACGGCGGCTCCCGCTCCTGGCCGCGATCGGCGCGTCGGTGCTGATCGTCGCGGCCTGCGGTACCGCGGCCACGACGGCCCCGGCGGCCTCGAGCGCGCCGGCACCGGCGTCCGCGGCGCCGGCATCCGCGGCACCGGCCGCGTCCGCAGCTCCGGCGAGCGCCGCGCCTGCGGCGTCGTCGGCCGCGGCGGCAAGCTCCGCCCCCGTCGCGTCGACGCCGCTCAAGGTGGCCCTGGTGGCCCCGAGCGCGAAGAACGACCTCGCCTTCACCCAGTCGATGGTGGCGGCGCTGGAGAGCCTGCAGCAGAGCGAGAACCTGCAGATCTCGATCTCCGACAACGAGTTCGTGGTCTCCGACGCCGGCAACATCATTCGCCAGTACGCATCCGAGGGCTACAACCTCGTGATCGCGCACGGCTCGCAGTACGGCTCGACCGTCCAGCAGCTGGCCCCGCAGTTCCCCAAGGTCTCCTTCGCCTGGGGCACCGCCGGATCGACCTACAACCTGCCCAACGTCTTCGCCTACCAGGCCGCGTCCAACGAGGGCGGCTACGTGCAGGGCGCCATGGCGGCCATGCTGAGCAAGTCCCACGTCCTCGGGGTCATCGGCCCCATCGCCGTGGGTGACGCCAAGCTGTACGTGGACGGTTTCGTGGCCGGCGCCAAGTCGGTCGACAAGACGATCACCGTCAACCCCGTCTACACCGGCTCCTTCAGCGACGCCAGCCTCTTCGCCACCGCGGCCAAGACGTTCGTCTCGGGCGGTGCGGACGTGCTGACCGGCACGGCGCAGGCGGTCGTGGGCGCCATCGGCGTGGCCCGGGCGGACAACCTCCCGTGGTTCGGCACGCAGTGGTCGCAGGCGACCCTGGCCCCGAAGAACGAGGTCTCGGCGCAGGTCTACAACTGGGCGCCGGTGCTCAAGCAGATCTTCACCGAGATCCGGGGCGGCACCCTGGGCGGCGCGACCTACACGATCGGCCTCGGCAACGGCGGCGAGGTGGTCCAGTACAACCCCGGCTACAGCCTGCCGGCGGCCGTCAAGGCCAAGGGCGATTCGCTCATCAAGGCCATCACCGACGGGTCGCTCAACGTCCCCCAGTGATGCCCGCTGACGAGACGGCAGCCTGACATGGAAGGCACGACCCCGGCGACCGCGCGCATCCGGGACGGCGTCCCGCTGCTGGAGATGCGCGGCATCACCAAGCGGTTCGCCGGGGTCGTCGCGGACGACGGCGTGGACTTCGACGTCCGCGCCGGGGAGATCCACACCCTCTTCGGAGAGAACGGGGCCGGCAAGAGCACGCTCATGCGCGTGCTCTACGGCTTCCACCACCCGGACGCGGGCGAGATCCGGCTGCAGGGCTCGCCCGTCTCCATCGCCTCGCCTGCGGACGCCATCCGGCACGGCATCGGGATGATCCACCAACACTTCATGCTGGTGAACACGCTCTCGGTCGCCGACAACGTGGCGCTCGGGCTGCGCTCGTCGCGCGGCCCGCTCACCGACCCGGGGCGCGTATCGGAGCGGATCCGCCAGCTCTCGGAGACATACCACCTGCAGGTGGACCCGCAGGCACTGATCTGGCAGCTCTCCGTGGGCGAGCGGCAGCGGGTCGAGATCGTCAAGGCGCTCTACCGGAACGCCACGCTGCTCATCCTCGACGAGCCGACGGCGGTCCTGACGCCCCAGGAGGTGGACGATCTCTTCGCGGTCCTGCGCCGGATGGCCGAGGACGGGAAGGGGCTCGTCTTCATCTCGCACAAGGTGCGCGAGGTGCTGGGACTGTCGGACCGGATCACCGTCCTGCGCGCGGGCCACAAGGTCGGCACGCTCCCCGCGGCGAGCGCGACGCGCGACCAGCTGGTGCAGATGATGGTCGGGCATGCGCTCCCCGCCCGGGACCTTGCGGCGGAGACCGGGGCCACGGAGGGCGCGCCGGATCGCACCCCGTCGGACCGCGCCCCGTCGGACCGCGCCACGGCGATCGAGTCGGGCCCCGGCGTGACGGTCGGGGCGGGCACCCCGGTGACGCCCATCCCCGCGACCCCCGCCGCCGGCGCCGGCACAGGCGCTGCTGCCGCCGCCGGTGCGCCGAGGCTGGTCGTCCGGGACCTCACGGTGCGCGGGGACCGCGGCGCGGATGCCGTGCGCGGCCTCTCGCTCGAGGTGCGCGGCGGCGAGATCGTCGGCATCGCGGGCGTCTCCGGGAACGGCCAGCGCGAGCTCGCGGAGGCGATCGCCGGACTGCGCCGGCCCTCGAGCGGAAGCATCGTCCTGGAGGGCACGGAGCTCGCGGGCGGGAGCCCTGCCCGCGGTCGCGCGGTGGGCCTGGGCTACGTGCCGGAGGAACGGATGCGGGACGGCGTGGTCCCGGACTTCAGCGTGGCGGAGAATCTGCTGCTGGTGGACAGCCACGAGCCGGCGTTCTCGCGCCTGGGCTTCCTCCGCTCCGGCGAGATCCGCCGGCACTGCGAGGAACTGGTCCGGACGTTCGACATCCGGACCCCGACGCTCGAGGCGCCGGCGAGGACGCTGTCGGGCGGCAACATCCAGAAGCTCATCATGGCCCGGGAGCTCTCCCGCGAACCGCGGGTCCTGCTGGTGGCGCAACCCACCCGCGGGATCGACGTGGCGGCCGCGCAGTACATCCACGACCGGCTGCGGGAGCAGCGGGGGCGGGGGATCGGCGTGCTGATCATCTCCGAGGACCTCGACGAGGTGATGGCACTGGCCGACCGCATCCTCGTCATGTACGAGGGGGCCATCATCGGCGAGGCTGCGCCGAGGGCCAGCACGCGGGCATCGATCGGGCTCATGATGGCCGGCGTGCGCCCGGAGGCTCCGGCGGACGCCGGTCCACGGGCCACGGCGTGATCGAGAGGAGGTGGAACAGCCGCTGACCGATCGGGGTGCCCGGACGCACCGGGCTCCCTGGCGCAACGGGGTGGATCGGCCGTCGCCGAGGAGAGCGCCGGCCGGACGCATGCTGCATGTCCCGGCGCCTCGGCGACGACGTTCGCCACCGGGACCACGGTTCACGTACCAGGAGGCGGAGTGTTGAGCGGGACGATGCGAGCCACTCGCTCGGTGGTGGCGATCGGATTGGTGGCGGCCCTGGCCGCGGGCTGCGGCTCGGCCGCGACGACGGCACCGGCAGCACCGGCATCGGCGGCTCCGGCGGCCTCCGCCGCGGCCCCGGCGTCGGCAGCCCCGGCGGCTTCGGCGGCGGCATCCGCCGCGGCCCCGGCGTCGGCAGCCCCGGCGGCTTCGGCAGGGACCGGCTTCACGATGCCGGTGCCGTCGCTGACGCCGGATGCCATGAGCAAGTGGACCACGAGCAACCCCTTCAAGGCGGCATTCATCTACGTGGGCGCGCCGAGTGACGCGGGCTGGACCCACGCTCACGAAGTCGGACGCCTGGCCGTCCAGGCCGCCTTCGGCGGACGCGTCCAGACCATGTACAAGGAGAACGTGCCTGAAGGCCCGCAGGCCGCGCAGGTCGTCACCCAGCTGATCAACCAGGGCGCGAACATCATCTTCGCCACGTCCTTCGGCTACCAGGACACGCTGGTGGCGGCGGCGAAGGCGCACCCGAACGTCCTCTTCGAGCAGGCGACGGGCACCGAGCAGCTTCCGAACCTCGCCGAGTACTACGGCGCGGGCGAGGACGGCGACTACCTGTCCGGCATGGCCGCCGGCGCGGCGACCAAGAACGGCAAGATCGGCTTCGTCGCCCCGTACCCGATCCCCGAGGTCGTCCGCGAGATCGACGCGTTCACCATGGGCGCGCGCTCGATGAACCCGAACGCCACCGTGCGCGTGGTCTGGACGAACACCTGGTTCGATCCGGCCAAGGAGCGCCAGGCGGCGGAGAGCCTGGTGTCTGCCGGCGTCGACGTCCTCGGCGACGGCCAGGACAGCCCGACCACGGGCCAGGTCGCGGCGGCTGCCGGCCTCAAGTGGACCGGCTACGACTCGAACCAGGAGTCGTTCGCCCCGAACGCGTGGCTGACGGCGACGACCTACAACTGGGGTCCCTACTACATCAACGACATCGCGGCCGCGATGAATGGCACCTGGAAGACCCACTTCTACTACGGCAGCCTGGCGGACGGCTTCGTCGTGATGGCGCCGTTCGGCCAGTCGGTGAGCGCGGCGACGCAGGCGGCGATCCTGGCCAAGGAGGCCCAGATCAAGGCCGGCACGTTCGATCCCTTCACCGGACCCATCACCAAGCAGGACGGCTCGATCGGCGTCCCCGCCGGGACGACGCTCCCCGTGTACACGCCCACCGGGCTCAGCAAGTACTCGATCAACTGGTTCGTCCAGGGCGTGATCGGGAACCCGGCCGGCTAGTTCACGCCCGACGTCGGGACCACCGCACGAAGGAGCGACGTTGAGCATTCACGTCGAGGCCGGTCCCGCATCCGCCGAATCCGCCACCGCCGGGCTCGTCCCGGCGGTGGCGGCGATCGGCGTGACCAAGCGGTTCGCCGGCGGCGTGGTGGCCAACGACCGCGTCTCGTTCGACGCGAGGCGCGGCGAGGTGCACGCGCTGCTGGGCGAGAACGGGGCGGGCAAGACCACCCTCTGCAACATCCTGACCGGCCTGTACCACCCCGACGAGGGGGAGATCCAGGTCGACGGCAGCCCGGTCCGGCTGCACTCGCCCCACGAGGCACAGCGCTCCGGGATCTTCATGGTGCACCAGCACCTGAGCCTGGTGGACAGCCTGACCGTGGCCGAGAACGTGGTCCTCGGGTGGTCACGCCACCGCGGGCTGCGCTACACGCCGCGCCAGGTGGAGGCGGAGATCTCGGAGATCGCCGCCCGGTACCAGATGCAGGTCGACCCCCACGCCCGTATCTGGCAGCTCTCGCTGGGGGAACGACAGCGCATCGACATCCTGAAGGCGCTCTACCGCGACGCCCGGATCCTGATCCTGGACGAGCCGACGACGGTGCTCACCCCGGCCGAGACCGAGCAGCTCTTCTCGAGCGTCCACGAGATGGTCGCCGCGGGACGGAGCGTGGTCTTCATCTCGCACAAGCTGCCGGAGGTCCTGGCGATCGCGAACCGGATCACCATCCTGCGCAAGGGACGCTCCGTGACGACCGTCGACGCGGCAGGCGTCGACGTCCGGGAGCTCGCGAGGCTGATGGTCGGCCACGACATGCCGGCCGGCCGGGTCCGTCGCGCAGCCGCCGGGTCCGGCACGCCACCCGCCGACCAGCGCGGCGTCCTGGAGCTGGAGCGCGTGTGCGCGGACGGCGACTTCGGCATCCAGGTCCTCCACGACGTCTCGCTGAGCGTCCGGCCCGGAGAGATCCTGGGGATCGCCGGCGTGGCCGGCAATGGCCAGCGCGAGCTCGCCGAGGTGATCGCCGGGCTCCGCGCGCACTCGCGCGGCGCGATCCGCCTGGACGGCGCCGAGCTGCACGGGGGAGACCCGCGCGCCGCCATCAACCGCGGCGTGGCCTACGTGCCCGAGGACCGGATGGGCACGGGCGTCTCGCCGAGCCTCTCGGTGACGGAGAACCTGATGCTCAAGTCCTATCGCCGGGACGCGCCCCACGCGGGGCCCGTGCTGCTGATGGACCGCGCCGACGCGCAGTCCGTGGCGCTCATGGAGCAGTTCGACATCCGCTCCCGCGGGCCCCACGCGCTCGTCCGCCAGCTGTCGGGCGGCAACGTCCAGAAGGTGGTGCTGGCCCGGGAGCTGTCCTCGCAGCCGCGCGTGCTGGTGGCGGCCTCGCCGACCCGCGGGCTCGACGTGGGCGCCACGGAGTACGTCCACGGCGTGCTGGTGGATTCCGCCCGCCGCGGCGTGGGGATCATGCTGATCAGCGAGGACCTGGACGAGATCGTGGAGCTGTCCGACCGGATCGCGGTCCTCTACGAGGGCCGGGTGGTCGGGATCGTCGATGCGGCCCAGGCCAGCTACGAGCAGCTCGGGATGATGATGGCGGGGGCCGCCTGAGATGATCGCCATCGAGCGCACCCTCGACACGCCCCGCTGGCAGCGTGTCGCGCTGCCGTTCGCCTCGCTGCTCCTCGCCGCGATCATCTCGGGGCTGGTGCTGGTCCTCTCGGGCCACAACCCGATCACCACCTACGAGCAGATCTACACCGCCTCCTTCACCTCCGCCGGCGCCCTGACCTCGACGTTCGTCTACGCCACGCCGCTGCTCTTCACCGGCCTCGCCGCAGCGATCGCGTTCCGCATGCGGATCTGGAACATCGGCGGCGAGGGCCAGCTCTACATGGGAGCCATCGGCGCGTCGGGGATCGGCCTGCTGCTTGGCAGCTGGCCCACCCCGCTGCTGATCCCGGCCATGATGGCCGGCGGCATCGTGGCCGGTGCGCTCTGGGCACTGGTCCCGGGTCTGCTGCGCGCCTACCTGCAGACGAACGAGATCCTGGTCTCGCTGATGCTCAACTACGTGGCCGGGCTGGTCATGTACTTCCTGATCTACGACAGCAAGTCGTACTGGCGCGACCTCACGTCCCCCACGGCGCTCGTCTTCCCGACCGGCAAGACCCTGTCCGCCGCGGCGACCTGGCCTGGCCTGACCATCGGCTCGTTCACCCTGCCGCTGGGGTTCGTGGCCGGGGTGGTGCTCGCGGTGCTGCTGCTTGCCCTGGTCCGCAGCACCCGCTTCGGCTTCGAGATGCGTGTCATGGGCGACTCCACCTCCGCAGCCACGTACGCGGGGATGCGCACGCGGCGGATCATCCTGGCCGTGATGGCGGTCTCCGGCGCTCTGGCCGGACTGGCCGGCGCCAGCCAGATCGGCGACTTCGGGCACGTCCTCGACCCGCGCGGCCTGGAGCAGGCGCAGTACGGCTACACCGGGATCGTGGTGGCGGCCCTGGCCATGTACAACCCGCTGGCGGTGGTGGTGGTGGCGATCCTGATCGGCGCGCTGACCAATGCCGGTTTCGCGCTCCAGGGACCCGGCTTCCCGCCGGGACTCGTGGGCACCATGGAGGGGATCATCCTGTTCAGTGTCCTTGGCGGCGAGATCCTGGGCCGGTACCGCATCCGGATCGGCTCGCAGCTCCGCCCGCAGCGGGCAGAAGCAGAAGCGGACGCCGCGCGATGAACACGGACCTGATCGTCGCGGTCATCGTCTCCGCCATCGCCTACGGCACGCCGCTCGTGCTCGCCGGACTGGGGGAACTCCTCGCCGAGCGCTCGGGCGTCCTGAACCTCGGGGTCGAGGGGATGATGCTGATGGGTGCCGTCACGGGGTTCTTCGTCAGCCAGCAGCTGGGCGGGCCGGGCTGGGCGGTCCTGATCGTCGCCATGATCATGGCGGCCGTCGCCGGCGCGCTCATGGCCCTGATCCACGCCTTCCTGTCGATCACCGTCCGTGT
Organism: Chloroflexota bacterium; assembly: GCA_021788175.1. GTDB lineage: Bacteria > Chloroflexota > Limnocylindria > Limnocylindrales > CSP1-4 > JAJYNJ01. The sequence goes on along the minus strand of JAJYKX010000035.1, from coordinate 9,522 downwards.
CAACCAGATCGTCTCCGGTCTGGCGCTCACCATCTTCGCCGGCATGGCGGGCCTGTCCTCCTACGCCGGCCAGGTGTGGGGGATCGGCGGCCAGCACGGGCTGCACCAGCTGACCAGGGTCGACCTCTTCGGGCTGGGAGAGATCCCGGTGATCGGCCCGATCCTCTTCGACCAGGACCCCTTCGTCTACCTCTCGTGGGGGCTCGTGGTGCTGGTCGCCTGGTACCTGTACCGGACGCGCACCGGGCTCTACCTGCGGGCGGTCGGCGAGTCGCCCCGCTCGGCCGACGCCATGGGGATCAACGTCACCCGCTACCGCTACGTGCACACCACCGTGGGCGGCGCGCTGGCCGGCCTTGGGGGCGCCTACTTCACCTTGGCGATCGCGCCGATCTGGACCGACGGGCTCACGGCGGGCGCAGGCTGGATCGCGATCGCGCTGGTGATCTTCGCGTTCTGGCGGCCCGACGTGCTGCTGCTGGGCGCCTACCTGTTCGGCGCCCTCTCGAGCCTGGGGTTCACCCTGCAGGCCCACGGCGTGCAGATGCCGTCGGAGTTCTTCTCATCGCTCCCCTACCTCATGACGGTCGTGGTGCTCGCCGGGGCATCGACGACGCTGGCCAGGCGCCGGATCGGGACGCCGGCCTCGCTCGGCGTGCCGTACGTCCGCGAGGAGGGATGAGCGGGACGGGCCCGAAGCAGGACTGGAGGCGCGCGGCGTGCGAACGCTGATCGTCAACGGCACGGTGGTCAACGCGAATGGCTCCTCGGAGGCCGACGTCCTGGTCGATGGCGAGACCATCGCGCTGGTGGGCCGAGGACTCGCGGCGCAGGGGATCACCGCGGACCGCACCATCGACGCCGCCGGGAGATACGTGATCCCGGGGGCGGTCGACGTGCACACGCACTTCGACATGCCCATGGGCCCCGTGTTCTCGAAGGACACCTTCGAGACCGGGACGCGTGCCGCGGCCTTCGGCGGCACCACCACGATCATCGACTTCGCCCCGCAGGACCGCGGCCACTCGCTGCGGGAGGCCCTGGATGCCTGGCACGCCAGGGCGGAGGGGCACTGCGCGATCGACTACGGCTTCCACGTCAGCGTCTCGGACGTGAACGAGGCGACGCTCGCCGAGATGGACGGGCTGGTTGCCGAGGGCGTGACCGACTTCAAGGTCTTCACCGCCTACCCCGGCCGCATGTACAGCGACGATGCGGCGATCCTCCGCACGATGCAGCGCGCCGCGGAGAACGGCGCGCTGGTGATGGTCCACGCGGAGAACGGGATCGCGATCGACGTGCTGATGGACGCGAACGCCGAGGCCGGACGGACGGCGCCCTGGTTCCACGGCCTCTCCAGGCCGGCGGGGCTGGAGGCAGAGGCGGCCAACCGCGTGATCCGCCTGGCCGAGGCGGCCGGATCGGCGGTCTACATCGTCCACCTCTCCTCGCGCGATGCCCTGGAGGCGGTCGAGGCGGGGCGTGCCCGCGGCGCCGCGGCCTACGCGGAGACCTGCCCCCAGTACCTCTTCCTCTCCCTCGACGACCTGGGGAACGGGTTCGAGGGGGCCAAGTTCGTCTGCTCCCCGCCGCTGCGCCCGAAGGACCACCAGGCGGCGCTCTGGGACGGCCTGCGGCGCGACAGCCTGCAGGTCGTCAGCACCGACCACTGCCCCTTCGACTTCCACGGCCAGAAGGATCTCGGCCGAGACGACTTCCGCAGGATCCCCAACGGCCTGCCAACAGTGGAGGACCGCCTGGACCTGCTCCACGACGGCGGCGTGGTCGGCGGGCGCATCTCCCGGGAGCGCTGGATCGAGATCGCATCGACGAGTCCCGCCCGGATGTTCGGGCTGGCCGGGCGCAAGGGCGTCGTGGCGCCGGGGGCGGACGCCGACCTGGTCGTCTACGACCCGGCGCGCCGGCACGTCATCTCCGCAGCGACCCACCACATGGCGGTGGACTACTCGTGCTTCGAGGGGCGCACCGTGCAGGGGGGCTCGGACATCGTGATGAGCCGGGGCCGGGTGATCGTCGAGCAGGGCCGATACACCGGCCGGCCGGGCGACGGCCGCTTCCTGCGCCGCGCTCCCACCGGCGCGGCGCTGCGGCGCAGGGCGCTGTAGCCGGGGCGGGCAACCGGGCCCCGGGAGGGTCACCAAGCGATGCCGGGCCCCGCCCGGCCACGGGCCGGGGACCTGGCCGCGCGGCTGCACAGTGACCCTGCACGCGCCCGGGCGTTCTGCCACCCTGTGCCGAACGTGCCATCGGCGGTCGGCGCGCCGATGGCGAGGACGGCGAGGGCGGGAGGACGGGATGCAACCTGAGGTCGGCGCGGGCCGGATGTTCCGCTGGACCCTCAAGCGCGGCGGCGTGATCGCCCCGGACGAGCGGCTGCCGTGGGGGCAGAGCATCGCCCTCGGCGTCCAGCACATCTTCGCGATGTTCGGTTCCACGGTGCTCGGCCCCCTGCTCATGGGGTTCGACCCGAACACCGCGATCCTCTTCTCCGGGATCGGGACGCTCATCTTCTACTTTGCCGTCGGGGGGCGCATCCCGAGCTACCTGGGCTCCAGCTTCTCGTTCATCGCGGTCGTGATCGCCGCCACCGCCTACAGCGGCAGCGGCGCCAACCCGCACGTGCCCATTGCCCTGGGCGGGATCATCGCCGCCGGCGCCGCGTATGCCGTGATCGGGCTCGTGGTCATGGCCGTCGGATACCGCTGGATCGAGCGGCTCATGCCGCCGGTCGTGACGGGAGCGGTGGTGGCGGTGATCGGCCTCAACCTCGCCGGCGTGGCCGTCTCGGACGTCACGGGTTCGACGCTCGATCCCTTCACCACCACGATCGGCCTCTTCACCACGCTCGCCGTGGCGCTGGTGGCGGTCTACGCGCCGGGCTCGCTCCGGCGGCTGCCGATCCTGGTGGGCGGGGTCATCGGGTACGCGGGGTACCTGGTGCTGGCCAACGGGCTCGACCTGACCCGGCAGCACATCAGCTTCGCTGCGCTCGAGTCTGCGGCGTGGGTCGGGATGCCCCACTTCACCGCGCCGGTCTTCACCCCCAACGCGATCGGGCTCATCGCGCCGGTCGCGATCGTACTGGTCGCCGAGAACCTGGGCCACGTCAAGGCCGTCTCGGCCATGACCGACCGCAACCTCGACCCGTACCTGGGGCGCGCCTTCCTCGGCGACGGCATCGCCACCGTGGTGGCCGGGGTCGGCGGCGGCACCGGCGTGACCACCTACGCCGAGAACATCGGCGTGATGGCGGTCACCCGCATCTACTCCACCGTCGTCTTCCTGATCGCCGCGGTGGTGGCGATCGCGATGGGCTTCTCTCCGAAGTTCGGCGCCCTGATCGCGACGATCCCGACGCCCGTGATCGGGGGGCTCGCGATCGTCCTGTTCGGCCTCATCGCGACCACCGGGGGGCGCATCTGGGTCGAGAACCGGGTCGACTTCGGCCAGACCAAGAACCTGATCACCGCCGCGGTCGCCCTGACGCTCGGCGCCGGCAACCTCTCGATCAAGGCGGGGAACTTCGAGCTGGGCGGGATCGGGACGGCCACGCTCGCGGCGATCATCGTCTACCAGGTGCTGGACGCGCGCGGCTCGCGTGCCACCGAGGCCGCCCCGGCCAGCGAGCCCGCCGCGGAGCCCGGAGCCGCGCTGACGGGCCCCGCCGACGTGCCGCTCCGGTAGCCGCGCGGGGAAGGACGCGACGATCCGATGACCGCCCTGTCGATCCTGCCGCCCGGGCAGGCGCGCTGGGACTGCGCGGCGCTCGGGGAGGTCATGCTGCGCCTGGATCCCGGCGACGTGCCGGTGGCCCGGGCGCGCTCGTTCCGCGCCTGGGAGGGCGGCGGCGAGTACAACGTCGCCCGCGGGCTCTCGCGCGTCTTCGGGCTGCGGACGACCATCGTCACCGCGCTGGTGGACAACGCGGTCGGCCGCCTCCTCGAGGACCTGATGCTGGCGGGCGGTGTCGACCTGTCTCACCTGCGGTGGCTCCCGTTCGACGGCGTCGGCCGCGACGCGCGCAACGCCCTCAACTTCACGGAGCGCGGCTTCGGCGTGCGAGCCCCGCTCGGGTGCTCGGATCGGGCGCACTCCGCGGCCTCCCGGATGGCGCCCGGGGACGTCGACTGGGAGGCCCTCTTCGGCACCGAGCGCGTCCGGTGGTTCCACACCGGGGGGATCTTCGCGGCGCTCTCCGAGTCGACGGCGGCGCTGGCGGTCCAGGGGATGGCGTCGGCGCGCCGGCACGGGACGGTCGTCTCGTACGACCTCAACTACCGGCCGTCGCTCTGGCAGGCGACGGGCGGGTCGCTCCGGGCCAGGGAGGTGAACCGCGAGCTCGTCTCCGAGGTGGACGTCCTGCTCGGCAACGAGGAGGACTTCATCGCCGCGCTCGGCTTCGAGGTGGAGGGGGTGGACGAGCAGCTCTCCACCCTCGATCCGGCGGGGTACGGCCGCATGGTCGAGCGAGTGGTCCGGGAGTTCCCGAATCTGCGCGTCGTGGCGACCACGCTGCGCACCGCGCACACGGCCACGCGGAACGACTGGGGGGCGGTGCTGTGGGCCGACGGCGAGCTCGTCCGGGCCAGGTCCCGGGAGAACCTCGAGATCTTCGACCGGGTGGGAGGCGGCGACTCCTTCGTCTCCGGGATGGCGTTCGCGCTCCTCGGCGGGATGGGACCGGCCGATGCGGTCGAGTGGGGGGCGGCCCACGGCGCGCTGGCCATGACGACCCCGGGCGACACGAGCATGGTGACCGCGGACGAGGTGGCACGGGTCGCACGCGGCGCAACGGGGCGCGTGCGCCGCTGAGGGGGCGCGGTCGGGCCACCCGGCGCGCAGGCCCGGGACTGCCGCGGTTCGGAACCGCCACGCGGGCCCGGGACCGCCGCGCAGGCCCCGCCGGTACTCAGGGCGTGCGGTCCGCACCCCCGGCGGCCAGCGCCTTGCGCATCATCTCCAGCGACGGATCCGGCCCCTTGAACCCAACCAGGTACTCGAGCCGGATCGGCGCGAAGCTCTCGTAGAAGACCACGTCCTCGTCGCCCAGCTGCCGGAAGGCGTGGACGCAGTCGGACGGGACCACGAGGAGCGAGCCGGGCCCGACCTCGGCCTCCTCGTCGCCCACCTTCGCCCAGAGCCGGCCGCGCTCGACCAGCATGATCTGCTCGGCCGGGTGGTGGTGCTCCGGCACCACCACGCCGTCGTGGTAGACGATGCGGGTCATCATCACCCTCTCGCCGGAGACGGTCTGGCGACGCACGCCCGGGATGTACTCGACGGTCGGGAACTCGTCCCAGGTGGTGATCTGTCCCATCGGCTCTCCTATCGGGCCTCCAGGCCCCGCAGGATCTTCTCCGGCGTGACCGGGAGATCGTCGACCCGCACCCCGCAGGCGTGGTAGATGGCGTTGACGATGGCAGGGATGGGCGAGTTGGCCGTCATCTCCCCGACGCCCTTCACCCCGTACGGGCCGGTGGACGAGGGGATCTCCAGGACCACGGCGTCGATCTCCGGCAGCTCTGCCGGCCCCGGTAGCACGTACTCGCTGAAGTCCTTCGGCTTGTGCTCCACGCTCGGGTAGTACGGCTCGGTGGTCTCGTACAGGGCGTGGGCCATGCCCATGAAGGCACCTCCCACGATCTGTCCGCGCACGAGCGCCGGGTTGACCTGGCGGCCGACCTCGTAGGCGCTCCGGATGCTGAGGACGGCGACCTGGCCCGTCTCCGTGTCGACCTCGACCTCCGCGACGGTGCAGGCATGGGCCTCCGTGGAGTCGGGGTCCATGGCCCCCGTCTCCGGGTCCACCGGGCTCTTCGGCTTCATGTAGCTGCCGCGGCCCGCGATGGTCCTGCCGTACGTGAACTGTGCCTTCGAGGCCATCTCCGCGATCGGGATGCAGCGGCGCGGGTCCCCCGCCACCAGCAGGTTGCCGTGCCCGTCGGTGACGATCTCCTCCGCGCACGCCCCGAGCTCCTCGGCGGCGACGTCCAGCAGCGCCGCCCGGGCCTCGAGGGCGGCCGCCCTGACCGCGTTGCCCACGCGGTGCGTGGCCCGGCTCGCGAAGGTGCCCATGCAGTGCGGGCCCGTGTCGGTGTCCGCCGTGTCGATGACGATCTCGTCGGCGGCCACGCCGAGCGTCTCCGCGGCGATCTGGCCGATGACCGTGCGCAGGCCCTGCCCGAGATCCGAGCTGGAGAGCGAGACCACGAACGAGCCGCTCGTCGTGGCGTGGATGAGGGCCTGTGACGGGTCGCCACCCAGGTTCATGCCGGTGGGGTAGTTGACCGCGGCGATCCCCGTGCCGCGCAGCTTCGCCATCGCTAGCGGACTCCTTCCAGGGAGGCGCGCGGCGCCGACGTCATGGCCTTCTGTTCGTCGGTGAGCTCGTGCCCGACGAACGCCGCGGCCGCCTGCATCGTCTCGATCAGGGTCGCGTCCTCGGCGATCTTGCGATGGGGCTTGCGATCCCCGTTGTGGTAGGCGTTGATGAAGCGGATCGTCCACGGGTCCACGCCGACCCGCTCCGCGATCCGGTCCATCTGCACCTCGAGGGCGAAGGACGCCATGGTCACCCCGAAGCCGCGCATCGCGCTGGCTGGTGTGCGGTTGGTGTAGACGCAGTACGCGTCGATCGAGACGTTCGGGATCGCATAGGGTCCTGCCGCGTTCGCCGCGTGCTTGGTCAGGGCGTACGGCGTCTGGCGGCTGTACGCGCCGGAGTCCGCGTAGCTCGTCACCTTGCGGGCCAGGATGTGTCCGTCCCTGGTGACGCCGTCCTTCATGTAGATCCGCCACGCGCTCCGCGTCGACGAGACCTGCATCTCCTCCGACCGGCTGAAGACGTAGCGCACCGGTCGGCCCGTCTTCATCGCCGCCAGCGTGGCGATCGGCTCCACGATCACGTCGACCTTGCCGCCGAAGCCACCGCCCACGGTCCCGCCGACGAAGTGGAGACGCTTGCCGGGGACCTGCAGGATGATCGCGGTGTTATCCAGGCTGAAGTAGAGCGCCTGCGTGTTCGTGTAGACGGTGTAGCGGCCGTTCGCCTCCGGGACCGCCACGCAGCCCGTGGTCTCCGTCGGCGCCTGCTCGATCGGGCTGGAGTTGTACACGGCCTCCACGATGTGGTCGGACCGGGCGAAGCCGGCCTCCACGTCCCCGAACCGCACCCGTCGCGATGGATGCCCCTCGAACATGAAGGTGTTGTTGCCCCAGTCGGTCACCACGGGCGCGTCGGGCCTGAGCGCCTCCTCCACGTCGAACACCGCGGGCAGCTCCTCGAGGTCCAGGCGCACCTTCGCCACCGCCTCGAGCGCCGCGGCCTCGCTCTCCGCCACGACCGCGACGATGGGCTCGCCCTTGTAGCGCACGCGGTCCTGCGCCAGGACGAACTCCTCCTCGGGCTCCACTCCGATGAGGGACAGGATGGTGTAGACGTTGTGGGGCACGTCCCTCCACGTGAGCGCGCGCACGAAGCCGGGCACCCGCTCGGCCTCCCCGAGGTCCACGCCCCGGATCCGCGCGTGGTGGAGCGGGCTGCGGACCATCTTGAGGTGGAGCATCCCGGGGAACACGAGATCGCCCGCGAACCGGGTCCGGCCGGTCACGTGGCCGACCCCGTCGCTGCGGACGACCGACCTGCCGACGACGTTGAGCTCTTCCGGCATGGTCATCGCTCTCCCGTCTGCTCGCCGGACCCGCTCAGCCGGTCCGCTGCCTTCTCGATGGCGTCGATGATGGGCTGGTAGCCGGTGCAGCGGCAGAGGTTGCCGGAGATGGCCTCGACGATCGCCTCCCGGCCGGGCTGCGGGTCGTGATCGAGCAGCGCCCTGGTGACCATCACCATCCCGGGCGTGCAGTACCCGCACTGGAAGCCGTTGGATTCCAGGAAGGCCTCCTGGATCGGATCGAGACCGTCGATCGGCGTGATCCCCTCCAGGGTCGTCACGCGTCGCCCCGCCACGTCCTCCACGGGCAGCAGGCAGGACAGCATCGGCTCCCCGTCCACCAGGACGGTGCAGCTTCCGCAGCCTCCCTGCCGGCAGCCCTCCTTCGTGGCCGTATGGCCCAACTGGTTGCGCAGCACGGACTGCAGCGTGGCCATGGGTTGGACCAGGACCTCGACATCCCGCCCGCAGAGCTCGAAGTTCACGATGACGGAAGCCACCTTATCGGCCCTCCCCGCCCTGCCGGATCCGTTCGAGCGCCCGGGTGACGAACAGCCGGACCATCCTTCGGCGATACCACTCGCTGGCCACCCCGTCGCTGAAGGGCTGGCTCTCCTCGGCGGCCACAGCGGCCACGGCCTCGATCACCTCGGGGCCCAGCGTCGATCCCACGAGCGCCCGCTCCGCCGCACCGGCGCGCAGCGGATGCGGGCCGGCGGCGCCGAGCGCGATCCGGGCATCGGTCACCGTATCGCCCCGTCGCGCCACGCGCACCGCGACCGTCACCACCGACGGCGTGTTCGCCGCCTTGCGACCGAACTTGAGGTACGCGGTGTCGCCGGCCACGGCCGGCACGCGGAGGCCGGTGAGCAGCTCGCCGTCCTGCAGCACGTTCGTCATGAAGCCGGTGTGGAAGGCCCCCAGCGGCACCACCCGCGTGCCCGCCGGGCCCGCGAGCGTCACCGAGGCGTCCAGCGCCAGCAGCGCCACGGCGACGTCCCCGCCGGGCGGAGGCGTGAAGAGATTGCCGCCGACGGTCGCCATGTTGCGCACGGACCAGCTGGCGGTGCTCCGGGCCGCCTCGGACAACATGGGGACGGCCCGCTGTCGAAGCAGCCGGGTCAGGGTCACGGTCGCGCCGATGTACAGCCCGCCGCCCTCCTCGCGGAGATCGTCCAGGCCGGCATGGCGCAGCCCCATGACCTTCCCGGGCAGGGAGATGCCGTCGTTGACGAGCGGCATCGCGACGGTGCCGCCCGCCATCACCATGAGGGAGGGCCCGTGCGCCCCGAGCAGGTCGAGCGCCTCGGAGAGGGATCCCGGCAGGAAGTAGTCGGTGACGGTCACTCGGGCGCCTCCCTGGGTGGTTGCCGCTCATCGGTCACGGCGGCTGCGGACCTGTCTGCGGCGAGACGATGGTCGAGGGCCTGGAGCCCCTGGTTGACGAGCGATTCGGCAAAGCGCTCGACGAAGCGGGAGTCGAGCCGCGCGAGCGGACCCTGGACGACCGCCTGGCCGGCATAGTCGAGGAGCGTCGCGTCCGGGTCGTCGGCCAGGGAGAAGTCCGCACGCCCGCTGATGGAGCCGAGCGCGCCGTCCACGCTGCCCTCCAGCCCTGCCCGGTCCGGGGGTGCCACATCCACGAGGCGGACGCTCGTCCGGTAGCTTCCGGCGAACCCGGGGAGCCGCAGCGTGATCCTGCCGCGGTACTCGTCCGGGGCGATCTGCTCGATCGCCTCGCACCCCGGGATCACCGCCATCAGCGTCGCCGGATCGCAGATGGCTCGGAACACCTCGTCGCGCCGGGCATCGAACCGGAACGCACCGGCGA
>JAJYKX010000219.1 GCA_021788175.1 Chloroflexota bacterium | reverse complement strand
CGGAGCGACTGGTCCTGCTCGGGACCGGTGCCTCTCTCGCGATGGCGCGGGCGGCGGTGCCGTCCTGGCGTGCAGCCGAGCAGGCCGCAGCGCACCGTGGCGGGGCACGTGCCCGCACGGAGGTCCGCTCGCGTCCGCGGGACGTGCTGGTGCGCGAGTCGACGGAGGCCGTCTTCGGCGGAGTCGACGGCGACGCCTTCCGGCCGGGCGACGCGGTCGTCGCCATCTCCCAGTCGGGGAGCAGCCCCGAGACCCTCGCGGCCGCGCGGCTCGCCGTCCGGTCCGGCGCGTCCCTGGTCGGTGTCACCGCGCACGCGGGTTCGCCGCTCGCCGCGGCCGCCCACCGTGCGGTCACGCTGCCGATCGGCGAGGAGCACGGCGCAGCGACCAAGTCCGAGCTGGCCACGCTGGCGGCGCTCCTGGCGCTCGGCGGCGGCTTGCCGACCGATCCCCCGACGGGCGCGTCGCTGGGGGCGTGGCTCGCCGGGATCGTGCGCTCGTGGGAGGCCGTGCTCCCGGCGGTGGCGTGCCTGGCCGGCGCCCGCAGGACCTGGATCGTCGGCCTGGGCGCGACCGCCGGGCTGGCGCACGCCGGGGCCCTGCTCTGGCACGAGAAGGCGCATCGCCAGGCCGTGGGCAGCACGCTCAGCGAGTTCCGGCACGGGCTGGTGGAGTCCGTCGGGCCGCGCGACGCCGTGCTGCTCCTGGTGCCACGGCCGTGCACGCATGACCTGTCGGGGTACCTGGACCTGCTCGCCGGGGAGGTCGCGACGCTCGGGGCCGCCCTGGTCCGGGTCGAGGACGACGGGATCACCCTCGGCGACGCCGACGGCGAGGGACGGGATCGGCGGGCCGACGCGGAGGCGGACGCGAACCTCCTGGGCCAGACGCTCCGCCTGCAGCAGCTGGCACGTGGCACGGCGCATGCCGGTGGCACCTACGTGGACGGGTTCCGCGTGCTGCGGCACGTGGTGCTGGCAGCGCCGCCGCGCTTCGACTGACTCGCGGGGCATCCCCGCGCGGCCGGTCGGGAGCCGGTGAAGGCCGCATACTCCCGACGGGCGGCGGAACGCACCGGGAGGAACGGATGGAGCGGCTGGACCGGGACATCGGCGCGGGGACGGCGGCCTTCCGCTTCCTCCACGTGGCCGATCTGCACCTGGACAGCCCGTTCGGCGGCCTGGCCGGGACCGCACCGCCCGGTGTCGCGGCTGCGGTCCGGCGCGCCACCCTGGGCGCGTGGCGGCGCGCGGTCGACCTGGCGATCTCCGAGCGCGTCGACTTCGTGCTGGTGGCCGGCGACGTGTTCGACGCGGAGGAGCGGACGATCCGCGGCCAGCTCGCGTTCGTGGAGGGGCTGCGGGCGCTGGAGGCCGCGGGCATTCCCTCGTTCGTGGTGACCGGCAACCACGACCCCATCAACGGATGGGAACCGTCGATCGCATGGCCCCCGGGCGCCCACCGGTTCGGCGCCGAACGTGTCGAGTCCCGGCCCGTGGTGCGCGACGGGGTGGAGATCGCCCGGATCCACGGGATCAGCTACGGGGTCCGTGACGTCCGCGAGAACCTCGCCGCGCGGTTCCGCAGGGAACCGGGCAGCCCGTTCGCGATCGGCCTGCTGCACGCCAACGTGGGCGGGCAGCCGGGGCACGAGAACTACGCGCCGTGCTCGATCGGCGATCTCGTGGCATCCGGGATGGACTACTGGGCCCTCGGCCACGTGCACCGGCCGCAGGTCCTGCGCGACGCGGGACCCGCCATCGTGTACGCGGGCAATCCGCAGGGGCGGGATCCCGGCGAGATCGAGCCGCGAGGCGCCATGCTCGTCTCGGTGGACCGTGCGGGCCGCCCACGGATCGAGCTCCGCGAGCTGGACGAGATCCGCTGGGCGGCGTGGAGCGTCGACGTGGCCGGGATCCCCGACCTCGACGGGCTGCTGACGCGCCTGGCCGGCGACCTGGAGCACGCGCTCGGAATCGCCGGGAGGCCGGTGATCGCCCGGATCGAGCTGACCGGGTTCGGGCGTATCCACGCGGAGCTGCGGCAGCCCGACGCCCTCCGCGACCTCCGTGAGCACCTCGTGGAGCGGTTCGCGGCGCGCGACCCGTTCGCCTGGCTCGCCGAGCTGCGCGACGCGACGCGGCCCGAGGGGGCGCGGGCGATCACCCGTGCGGGCGACTTCCTGGGTGAGCTCGAGACAGTCGTGGGCCTGGCCACCGCGGCATCGGGCGCCGCGGGCGCGGCGGTCGATCCGGCGGCGGGCATGGCCGCGGACCCGGCCGTCGACCTCGGGCCGGTGCTCGACCCGGACGCCGTCCTCGACGAGTTCTTCGACAGTCCGGCGCTCCGGGCGGCCCTCCGTTCCGCGTCGGGCGGGGTATCGGGGTTCCGGCGACCTGACGCCGCCGCGCAGGCCGACCTGCTGCGCCGGGCGCACCGCCGGATCGTGGACGAGCTGGCGGGGCGGGAGTAGGCGGTGCGGATCGAGCGGGTCGGCATCGACGGCTTCGGCCGCGCGGCGGGGGCCGAGCTGGAGCTGTCGCCCGGCGTGACCGTGGTGCGCGGCATGAACGGGACCGGGAAGTCCACCCTGAACGCCTTCGTCCGGGCCATGCTCTTCGGGCTCCCGTCCGGCGCCTATCCGGCCGTGCGGGGCGGGCGGCGCGGCGGCCATCTGCAGCTCGCCACGGACGACGGCCGACGGATCAGGCTCGAGCGACACGGTGAGCGCGGTGGGCGCGGGGAGCTGCGCCTGCTGGACGACCACGGCGTGGCCCTGCCGGGCGATCCACACGAGACGCTGGCGCATCTGCTCGGCGGCGCGGACCGCGAGCTGTTCGAGGCGATCTTCGCGTTCGGGATCGACGAGCTCGCCGATGCCTCCCGGCTCGAGGGGGGCGAGGTCAGCGCCCGGATCTACGGGGCGAGCCTGGGGGCATCCGGGTCGATCCTGGAGATCGAGCGCGCCCTGCACGCCGAGGCGGACGGACTCTTCCGGCCCCGGGGCCAGCGCCAGGCCATCAACGCGACGCTCGCGGAGCTGGCTGCGCTCGAGGCCGAGCTGGCGGCCCGGGACGTGCCCCGCGAGTACGCGGCACAGCAGGCTCGGGCGGCGTCGCTGCGCGCGGGGCTGGAGGCGCTCGACCGCGATACGGCCGATCGTGCTCGGGAGCGGGAAGCCGCCGACCGGCTCGTGCGCGCCTGGCCGGCGTGGCGGGACCTCGAGGCGGCCGAGGCGGACCTGGCGGTGCTGGGACCGGCGCCGGATGTGGCCGGGCTGCTGCCGGAGGAGGCGCGCCTGGCCGGCGCGATATCGGCAGCGGAGGCACGCCAGCAGGAGTCGCTCGCGGAGGTCGAGCGACGCCGGGCGACCGTCGCTGCACTGCCGGAGCCGCGCAGAGACCTGCTGGACGCCGCACCGGCGATCGCGCCGCTCGCCTCGTCGGCGGCGGCGCGCGAGGTGGAGGACCGCGCGCTCGCGACCGACGAACGGCGACTCGACGGGCTGGCTCGCGAGGTCTCGACGGCCCTGGCGGACCTGGGCCCCGGCTGGGACGAGGGTCGGCTCCGCACCGCCGGCTCGTTCATCGCGGAGCGCGACCGGCTCCTGGCCCGCGCGCGGGACCTGCTGGACTCGCCGGTGCGCGCCGCCGCCGAGGCCCGCGCCACGGCGTCCAACGCGGCACGCGAGGCGGCGGTCGCGGAGGAGACGGCGCACGAGGCGGGCGTCGCCCTCGCCGCGCTTCCGCGGGACGATCGCTGGAACGCGGACTCCCTGCGGGATGCCGTGGATGCCGCCGATCGCGCGCTGATGGCCTGGACCACGACGCGCGCGGAGCGCGAGACGGCGCTCGCGCGGACGGCGGCCGCCGAGGCCGAGGCGGCGGCGCGGCGAGGGCGATCGCGGGTGCAGGCTGCGGCGCTCGCGGCCGGCACCGTCGTGCTGGCAAGCGCCGCCGCAGGCGCGATGGCCG
>JAJYKX010000218.1 GCA_021788175.1 Chloroflexota bacterium | reverse complement strand
GGAGGAGGTCATCGACCGGGCCACGGCCGAGGCCGCGTCGGCGGGAATCCGGGGTGCCGACCTCACCCCATGGCTGCTGGCGCGGATGGCCGAGCTGACCGGGGGGGCCACGGTGCGGGCGAACCTGTCGCTGATCCGCAACAACGCGCGGACCGCGGGCTCCCTCGCGGTCGCACTCGCGGAGGGGAGGGCACCCGCCGACCGCTGAGATCGCCCGCCGGCCCGCGCCGGGTCAGTCGGCCCGGTACGGTGCCTCGTCGGCGGTCGCCTGGTCCGTCCGATCCGTCCGGGCCGGTCGCCCACCCAGGCTCGCCCGGCGGTGTCGGCCGCGCGGGATGCCACGGACCGTGGCGTCCAGCTCCTCGCGCCGTCCCGTCAGCTCGCGGATCGCGGTCCGGTGACCGGCGCCGAGTGCCCGCAGCAGGTCACGGTCGGTAGGGTGTGACAGATCGGCGACGCCGGTCACGAGCGCCGTCAGGAACCCCGCGTCGAAGGCGTCGCCCGCCCCCGTCGTGTCCCGGACGCGCGCCGCCCGGGCCGAGGACCGCACCGCGGGACCGCCGGCGCGGCGGTGGGCCGCGGCACCCATGGCGCCTTCCTTGACCACGACCAGCGGCGCCAGGTGCAGGAGCCGCTCGACCCCGTCCTCCGAGGTCGCCGCCATCGCCTCCTGCCGGGTGGCCAGGATCACGTCCGGCCGCAGTGCCGCGACGCGCGCCAGGATGCGCTCCGGGCCTTCCGACGCGAGGAACCCGGCGGACGACAGGTCCAGGCTGATGTGTGCCCCGGCGCGGGACGCGAGCCGGGCAGCCCTCACGGCCGTCTCCGCGATCCGGTCGCCGACCAGCGAGTACGCGGGCACGTGCAGGAGCCGCGCGCCCGAGAACCACGACGCCCGGAGGTGCACCGGCGCCAGCCGGTGGATCGCGCCCCGGTCGGCGACGAACGAGCGGTCCCCGGCCTCGACGAGGACCCCGAGCCGCCCGGTGTGCGAGCCGCGCACGCGCGTCGCGTGCACCTCGACCCCGCACGACTCCATGTATGCGACGAGCCCGTCCCCCAGGCCGTCGTCGGCGACGGCGGTCACGAGCACGGCGTCGAGCCCCAGGCGGGCGAACCAGCGGGCGGTGGTCGCGGCCGACCCTCCCTGCCGGAACGCCACCCGGCCGGCCACGTCGGTGCCCGGACGCAGGGGTCCGTCAGGCGACAGGACGAGGTCGAGCACGAGATCGCCCAGCACGATGGCGCGGATCGGCCGGGGCCGCGGCGACGGACGGGCAGGCATCACGCGAACGATAGCGCCGCGAAGGGGACCGGATGACGCTCGCCGCGCCGACGCACGGGCCACGACCGGCCAGGCCCGGACTGAGGTGCCTCCTGGCAGGGTGAGAACGGGCCGCCGGACTCGGTCACACCTCAGCTGCACATGTCACAGTGCACGGTGAGATGTGTGTCCAGCCTCTGCGGAGACGCGCTGAGCGAGCGCACGGGGCTGGCTGGAACGCACGAAACGGCGGGGAGGCAAAGGCCTTCATGCCCGACGCTTCCCCGCCTCCGCATGCGCGGCAGGGCGATACGGACACCTGGATGATCCCGGCGACCGCATCACGGCATGAACACGGGCCGACCGATGGCGTCGGCGTTGCCTGGTGCGACGACCGCAGGCCCTTGTCAGCGGCCCACCACGATGAGGCCGCGGTCCGGCGAGGCCGTGACAAGCGGCAGGAGGAACACGGCAACGTCTGAGACCCAGAAGCTCATGATCATGGCCACTCACGGCCTGGAAGACCCGGAACGGGCCACGCTTCCGTTCGTCATGGCGGTCGGCGCACTGGCCTCGGACATGGAGGTGGTCATCGGCCTGCAGGGGCCGGGCGTCGAGCTCGCCGTCAGGGGGGCCGGAGACGGTGTCGCCCTGGCGGGCTTCCCCCCGCTCGCCAAGCTGATGGCGGACTACCGGGAGCTCGGCGGACGCCTGCTCGCCTGCCCGCTCAGCGTCAACACGCGGCACCTGGACGCCTCGACGCAGTTCGCCGAGAACGCCGAGGTGATCGCTGCCGGCCGCTTCCTCCTCGAGATGGACACGGCCACGCACGTGCTCGTGTACTAGCCGGGAGATCCCAGTCATGGACGACATCGAGATCCTGGACCAGGCGCTCACCTTCCACGGGCACCGCTGCTGGGCGAGCACCGCCGGGGTGCGCATCGGCCTCGCCGCGATCCGGGCGCTTGGCGTCAAGCGCGCCGGAGCGAAGGAGCTGCACGCGGTCATCGAGATCGGCGATCACCACGGGGGAATGTGCTTCGGCGACGGGATCCAGTTCACCACCGGCTGCACGTTCGGCAAGGGCAACATCGAGAAGTCTGGCGAGGGCAAGTTCGCCGTCACGCTCTTCGACAAGGCGTCGGGCCGCGCGGTCCGCGTCGCCTACCGGCCGACGCTGCAGCCCAGGATCGGCGCCACGCCGTTCATGCGCAAGCGCGCCGCCGGTGTGCCGGCCTCGCAGATCCCCGACGAGGAGCAGCTGGAGGTGGTGCACCTCGTGTGGGACGCGCCCGAGGACGACGTCATGACGATCGGCCCGGTCGACGCACGCGACTGGAGCGAGCCCGAGGAGGTCGTCCGCTTCGTCGTCTGCCCCTCCTGCGGCGAGCTGGTCGCCGAACCGTACGCGCGGGTCGCCGACGGCCGCGTCGTCTGCGGCGCGTGCTCGGGCTATCCGCGCTGAGCCGGGCAGGCTGAACGGAACCCGGCATGGTCCTCTACACGGTCGGTGGCGCCGCCGTCTTCCTTTTTTCGGGTGTCATGGCGATGGCCGGTCTCGGTGCCGCCTTCCTCTTCGTGCCGCTCTTCTACTACCTGGGCGTGCCGCTGGCCCAGGCGAGTTCGACCGCGCTCCTCCTGAACGCGGTAAGCCTCTCGGCCGCCACGGTCGCCTACTGGCGCGGTCGGCTCATCGACTGGCGCGCGGGCGTGCCGGTGCTCCTCGCCGCGGTGATCCTGGCCCCGTTCGGCGCCCGCCTCACGGCGAGCGTCGACCGCCGCGTGCTGCTCGCGCTGTTCGTCTGCTTCCTCGTCTTCGCCGGCGCCATGATGCTCTTCTACCGGGCCCGGACGGCGCGCCGCGTGGCCTCGCGGGCAACCGAGGCGGGCGTGGGCGCCGGGGTGGGCGGGGTGGCCGGATTCCTGGGCGGCCTGCTCGGCGTGGGCGGGGGCAACGTCATCCTGCCCGGGCTCACATGGCTCGGCCTGGAGCCCAAGATCGCGGCCGGGACGACAGCCCTCGCCGTCTTCTTCTCCTCGCTGTCGGGGTTTGCCGGCCACGCCGCCCTGGGCGGCGTGGACCCGCGGTTCACGCTCACGATGGCGGTTCTCGCCGCAGCGGGGTCACTCGTCGGATCCCACGTCATGCAGACACGCCTGACCGGGCCGCAGTTGAAGCGCATCGTCGGGGTGCTGCTCTGGGTGATCGCCGCCAAGATGGCGCTGGATCTCCTCTGATGCGCACTCGACCACGCCGCCGCCGGCCCTGCGCCGCCCGTCATGGCTGCCCATCGCCGCCCTGACCGACCCTTCGCACGCCGTCGTCGTCCGTCAGTCTCATCGGAGGTTGTCTCGTGTCCACCACCGTTCTCGCGCCCGGCGATGCCGTGGCCGCGCCGTCTGTCCGCCTGCGGGGATTTCACCCCGGGTGGTACGGCGCGGTCATGGGCACCGCGATCGTCGGCATCCTCGCCTACCAGAACCCGGGCCAGCTCGCGGGCCTGGGCGAACTCCCGCACGCCGTCGGCGTCGGCATGGTCGCCCTCGCCGCCCTGCTCGCGGTCGTCCTCGGTGTCCCGTACGTGGCGCGCTGGCTGCAGCATCCCGACGCCGCGCTCGCGGACCTGCAGAGCCCCGTGGCGGGTGCCCTGTACGCGACCTTCCCGGGCGGCATCCTCGTGCTGGCGGTGGGGATCGCCACCGTGGGACCCT
>JAJYKX010000034.1 GCA_021788175.1 Chloroflexota bacterium | reverse complement strand
TGAACCTCGAGACCCTCGACTGGGATCCCGAGATCCTGCGGCTCATGGGCATCCCGCGCTCCATGCTGCCGGCCATCAAGCCGTCCAGCGAGGTGTACGGCAAGGCCACCGGCGACCTGGCCGGCGTGCCGGTCTCGGGTGACCTGGGCGACCAGCAGGCGGCCCTCTTCGGCCAGACGTGCTTCTCCGCCGGCGAGGCGAAGAACACCTACGGCACGGGCTGCTTCATGCTCCTGAACACGGGCACCAAGCCGGTCCCGTCCAAGAGCGGCCTGCTGACCACCCTCGGCTACAAGATCGGGAACCAGCCCGCGGTTTACTGCCTCGAGGGCTCGATCGCGATCACCGGTGCGCTCGTGCAGTGGCTGCGCGACAACATCGGGATGATCAAGACCTCCCCCGAGATCGAGGAGCTCGCGAAGACCGTCGACGACAACGGCGGCGTGTACTTCGTGCCGGCCTTCTCGGGCCTCTTCGCGCCGTACTGGAAGAACGACGCGCGGGGCGTCATCGCCGGTCTGACCCGCTACGTGAACAAGGGTCACATCGCGCGTGCCGTCCTGGAGGCCACCGCCTGGCAGACCCGCGAGGTGCTCGATGCGATGAACGCCGATTCCGGCGTCTCGCTGACGGCCCTCAAGGTCGACGGCGGCATGGTGTTCAACGAGCTGCTGATGCAGTTCCAGTCCGATGTCCTCGCGGTCCCGGTCATCCGCCCGAAGGTGGCGGAGACCACGGCCCTCGGCGCCGCCTACGCGGCCGGCCTCGCGGTCGGCTTCTGGAACGCGGTCGAGGACCTGCGGGCCAACTGGCAGAAGGACAAGGAATGGCACCCGCAGATGGATCCGTCCACCCGCGAGGGCGAGTACAAGCTCTGGAAGAAGGCCGTCACGCGGACCTTCGACTGGGTCGAGAACCACTGATCGCGTGAGTTGACCGGCGCACCCGAGGGCCGGGCCGGAGAGTCAGCAATGAACGTCATCACCCGATCGCCAGCTCCGCACGTCGTGATCGTCGGCGGTGGTGGCACGGGCGGCGCGCTGGCCTGCGACCTGGCCCTTCGGGGCGTCCGGGTCACCCTCGTCGAGCGGGGCGAGATCACCTCGGGCACGACCGGGCGGCACCACGGGCTGCTGCACAGCGGCGCGCGGTATGCCGTCAACGACGCCGAGTCGGCGGTGGAGTGCATCGAGGAGAACATGCTCCTCCGCCGCGTGGCGCCCGGCTCGTTCGAGGAGAACGACGGGCTCTTCGTGGGGATCGACGACGAGGACATGGCCTACGGCGAGAAGCTCTTCGCCGCGTGCGGCGAGACCGGCATTCCCGCCCGGTGGCTCTCGCCGGCCGAGGCGCTCCGTCTCGAGCCGAACCTCAATCCCGCGCTGAAGGGCGCGATCCGCGTCCCGGACGCGACCTTCGACGCCATGCGGCTCCCGCTGCGGTGGTTCGCCACGGCGAAGGCGCACGGTGCCGTCATCCACCCCTTCTGCGAGGTGACCGCGTTCGCGCAGCACGACCGGTGCGTCACCGGCGTCCGCGGGCGCGACCACCGGACCGGGAAGGAGTTCGAGATCGGGGCGGACCTGGTGGTCAACGCCGGGGGCCCCTGGGGCGAGAAGATCGCCGCGATGGCGGGCGTGGATGTGCCCATCCAGCCCTCGCCGGGCGTCCTCCTGGCGCTTCGCGGCCGCCTCTGCAACATGGTCATCAACCGCATGCACAAGTCGGGCGACGGGGACATCGTGGTGCCGCAGCGTGCCCTGTCCGTGGTCGGCACGAGCTCCTGGGTGGTGGAGGACCCCGACGACCTCGGGGTGCCGGAGGACCACGTCCAGCGCATGTACGAGGAAGGCGCCAAGCTGATCCCCATGGTCCGCTCCGCGCCATTCCGGCAGGCCTGGTCCGCCGCGCGGCCGCTGATCGGTGCGCGCGGAGCCTCCACCGGCCGGGAGCTGAGCCGCACCTTCAAGTGCTTCGACCACAGGGAGCAGGACGGAGTCGAGGGCTTCGTCACCATCTCGGGCGGCAAGGGAACCACCGCGCGGGCCATGGCCGAGACGACCGCGAACGTCGTCTGCCAGAAGCTCGGCGTCGACGTGCCCTGCCGCACGCGCGACACCATCCTGCTGCCGCACACCGCCTACTACGCCGCGTGAGCCGATGAGCGAGACCGTCACCTTCCGCGTCCAGCGCTTCAAGCAGGGAGACCCGGCATCCCACTACGACACCTTCCAGGAGTCCACGGACCCGCGGACCACCGTCCTGGACGTCCTCACCCGGATCCGGCGCGTCGAGGATCCGACGCTGACGCTCCGGCACTCGTGCTTCCACGCCTCGTGCGGGACCTGCGGGATGAAGGTGAACGGGCGCGAGGTGCTGGCCTGCGTGACGAACGTGCGCGAGCTGGGCACCGACGAGGTCGTGGTGCAGCCGCTCGACAATGCCCCCCTGGTCAGCGACCTGGTCGTCGACATGGGGCCCTTCTACGCTCGCTTCAACGCGATCGACCGGCCCCTCGTCCGCGAGAGCGAGCTGGTGCCGGGATCGCATCCCGCGGAGGGCATCCCGCACGCGGAGCGCTACGAGGACTGCATCGAGTGCGGCATCTGCCTGTCGGCCTGCCCGATCGCCGCGACCGATCCCGAGTACCTCGGCCCCGCGGCGCTCGCGGCCGCGGACCGGCTGCGCGAGGAGCCGCGTGGCCAGCAGGTGCCGCCGGCGCTGCGGCTGGCGGACGACCCGCACGGCGCCTGGCGCTGCCACGTCGCCTTCGAGTGCAGCGAGGCGTGCCCGTCCAACGTGGATCCGGCCGGCCACATCATGTCGCTGCGGCGCTCGCTGATCGGGCGCCGCTGGCGCGCGCTGCGAGGCGAGCCGGTGGGGGCAGAGCGATGACCGATCGAGCCGTGACCCGCGACGCCGATCCGAGACCATCCCCGGGCGTGCCGCTCTCCGCGCGCCGCCGTGGTGTCGCCGGCTGGGTGGACGTGCGGGGACGCCGGCTGGGCGGCGTGGCCTTCATCCTCAACCGGATCACCGGGCTGGGCGTCCTCTTCTACCTCTACCTCCACCTGGTCGTCCTCTCCCAGCTCGCGGTCGGGCCCTCCGCCTGGGACTCGCTGCTGAAGAACTGGTTCCTGAACCCGGTCTTCCTGGTGCTGGACGTGGTCCTGCTCGCCGGCCTGCTGATCCACGGGCTCAACGGGATCCGGGTGGCGCTCGTCGGCCTCGGCCTGGTGGTGAGCCGGCAGAAGGCGCTCCTGGGCGCCTTCGGCACCATCGGGGCGATCGTGCTGCTCATCGGCACGCTGATGTTCATCAGCCACGGGGGTTGAGGCCATGACGGGACGGGTCGACGAGCTGCCCGAGCCGACCGGACGGTCCCTGCCGCTGCCGGAGCGCTGGGCGCCGGAGCAGCAGGAGACGATTCCCGGCGTGAGCTGGGCATGGCAGGCCATCACCGGCGTGCTGCTCCTGGTGCTGCTCACCCTCCACATGATCGCGAACCATTTCGTGGTCCAGGGCGGGCTGCGCGACTACCAGCAGGTGATCGACTACATCACCAACCCGGTCATCCTGCCGCTGGAGACGCTCTTCCTGGTGGTCGTCAGCTGGCACGGGCTGCTCGGGTTGCGGGCCGTCATCTTCGACTTCGGCCTCAGTGCGCGAGCCGAACGGATCGTGACGCGCGTCTTCGTCGCGATCTGGGTGGTCACGGTCATCTACGGCGTGACCCTGCTGGCCATCCTCGTCACGCACCGATGAGCACGCCCGCGGCCGGGCCCGGGCCGCTGGTGGGCGTCGTCGTCGCCTCGCACTCGGCCCAGGTCGCCGAGGGGATCGTGGAGCTGGCCCTCCAGATGGCCCGCGAGCAGGCGCCGGGGATCCGCGTCCTGGCCGCGGGCGGCGCCGTCGACGGCTCGCTCGGCGAGGACCCCGCCAGGATCGCCGCCGCGATCGAGGAGGCGGACGCGGGCGCCGGCGTGGTGGTGCTCGTGGACTTCAACGGCGCCGTGCACGCGTCGCGGTTCGCGCTCGAGAGCCTGCTCGACCCCGCGCTCGCCGCGCGCGTGCGGCTCAGCGGCGGGCCGCTCGTCGAGGGCGCCGTCTTCGCCGCCGTGCAGGCGAGCATCGGCGATGATCTGGAGACTGTGCTGGCGACCGCCGACGGTGCGGCGGCCTACGACAAGCATGTGACCGACTGAACGAGGGAGCGCGCCGGCCGATGCGCATCGCGGTGATCGGGGCGGGCGCGGTGGGTTGCGTGGTCGGCGGGTGCCTGGCGGCGGCCGGCCAGCGGGTCGTGCTCGTGGGACGCGATGGAGCGACGCTTCCCGCCACCGGGACGCTCGAGCTCCGCGGTCCGGGCGCCCTGCGCCGTGTGGTGTCGATCGACCGATCGGGCGGCGCCGCCGGGGTGCCCCCGGACCTCGACGTCGCGATCCTGGCGGTCAAGCGCTTCGACCTCGATGCCGCCGCGGACCTGCTCGCCGCGGTGCCGCGCGCGCCGGTGGTCACGCTCCAGAACGGGATCGGGGCGGAGGCGCAGGTGGCGGAACGCCGCCCTGGCGCCGGGCTCATCGCCGCCTCGCTGACGGCCGCGGCCGCGCTCGGCCCGGGAGGGGAGGCACACTGGCTCAACCGGGGCGGGATCGGCCTGGCTGCCGTCTCCGGCGACGTGGCCCCGCTCCTGGCGGACCTGGCGGACGCGTTCCGCGCGGGCGGGATGCGCGCCGCCGTGTATCCCGACCCGGCGGCGATGAAGTGGTCCAAGCTCCTCGGGAACCTCGTCGGCAACGCCACCAGCGCGCTGCTCGACCTGGACGTGGGCGCGATCTACGCCCACCCGGACCTGTACGAGATCGAGCGGCGGCAGGCGCTCGAGGCGCTGGCGGTGATGGGCGCCCTCGGGCTGCGCCCGGTCGGGCTCCCCGGTGCGGACGTGGCGTGGCTGATCCGCGCCTTCCGCCTGCCGGCTGCGTTCGGGCGCCCGATCCTCTCGCGGGTCCTGGGCGGCGCGCGCGGCGGGAAGTCGCCCTCGCTCCGGCTCGCGCTGCGCGCCGGTGCCACGCGCACGGAGGTGACGTGGCTCAACGGGGCCGTCGCGGAGGCCGCGGGACGGGCCGGGATCGACGCACCGGTCAACGCCACGCTCTGTCGGCTCGTCGAGGAGGCCGCGGCGGACCCGGAGCGGCGCGCGTGGTTCCGCGGGCGGCCGGACCGGCTGGTGTCGGTACTGGCCGGATCACTGGCAGGAGCCTGACGCACCGTTATACTCGGCCGCCATGGACGTCGGCACCCTGGCTCGGGACATCGCGGTCGTGGTCGTGGCCTATCTCGTGGGCGGCATCCCCTGGGGGGTGATCGTGGCCCGCCTCGCCGGCGGGCCGGACCCCCGGTCCGTGGGGAGCGGGCGGACCGGCGGCGCGAACGTCGCGCGGGCGCTGGGGCTCCGCCTGGCGGTCGTGACGGGCGTCCTGGACATCTGCAAGGGGATCGCCGCGGTCCTGATCGCGCGGCTGGTGGGCGCCGGCGTGTCGGTCGAGATCCTCGCGGCACTCGCCGCGATCATCGGGCACAGCCGCTCGCCGTTCCTCCACCTGCAGGGTGGCCGCGGGGTCTCGCCGGGCGTCGGCGGGCTCCTGATGATCCAGCCGATCGTGGCCGTCTGCATCGTCCCGGTCTTCGTGATCGTCTTCCTGGTGAGCCGGTACTCGTCGCTCGCGTCGCTCACGGGATCGGCCGCGGCCGGCGTCGGGCTGGTGATCGTGGCGCTGGCGACCCGGCAGCCGCCCGTCTACTACGGCTACGCCGTCGCCGGCCCGCTCCTGATCTGGCTCTTCCACCACGACAACATCGCCCGCCTGCTGGCGGGCACGGAGCGCCGGTTCGGCTCGCCCCCCGCGTCCCGCTGACGCCGCCCCCTGCACGGACGCGACCACCGGCGTCCGGGGACGGCGCACAATCCCGCCATGCGCACGCTGTCCGGCACGCCGGCCTCGAGCGGCGTGGCTCGGGGACCGTGGGTCCGCATCGAGCCGCCGCGCGAGCCCGTCGCGCGCACGATCGGCCAGGACGAGGTCGAGACCGAGCGGGCCAGGCTCGCCTCCGCTGCGCAGGTCGCCTCGGCCGAACTCGAGGCCATCGCCGACCGCGTGACCGCGGACGGCCACCCCGACGAGGGCGCGATCTTCGGGGCCCAGGCGCAGATGGCGCTGGACCCGGCGCTCCTCTCGCTGGCGGAGCAGGGCATGGAGGAGCGGCACCTCGACGCGACGGGCGCCGTGCTGGCCGCCGGGCGTGACCTCGCCGAGCAGCTCCGTGCCCTGGGCGACGAGCTCCTCTCGGCCCGCGCCGCGGACGTGGGCGACGTGGCGCTGCGGATCGCGCGGCGCGCCGCGGGCGTGCCGGACGGCTCGCTTCCCGGCCTGGACGTGCCGAGCATCGTGGTGGCCGAGGACCTGCCGCCATCGGTGACGGCGAGCCTGCCGCGCGAGCGGCTCCTGGGTTTCGCGCTCGAGAGCGGCTCCGCCACCGCCCACGCTGCCATCCTCGCGCGCGCGTACGGGATCCCCGCGGTGGTCGGCGCCACGGGGCTCCTCGCGACGCTTGCGCCCGGCGAGATGGCGATCGACGGCACCACCGGCGAGGTCTTCCTGGACCCGGATGCGGCCACGTCCGCCGAGCTGGACCGCCGGGCAGAGCGGGCGCGGCGCGCGGAGCTCGAGGCGCGCGGCGAGGCGTCGCTCCCCGCGGTGACGCGCGATGGCGTCGAGGTGACCCTGCTGGCCAACATCGGCACGCCCGAGGAGGCGCCCCGCGCGGTGGAGCTGGGTGCCCGCGGAGTCGGGCTCTTCCGCACCGAGTTCCTCTTCCTCGAGCGGGTCACCGAACCCTCCGAGGACGAGCAGGTGGCGGCGTACCGGGCGGCCGTCGAGGCGTTCGGCCCGTACCCGGTCACGATCCGGCTCCTCGACGTGGGCGGGGACAAGCCGATCCCGTACCTGCCCATGGCGCCCGAGGCGAACCCGTTCCTGGGGGTCCGCGCGCTGCGGCTGGCCGCCACCCGCCCCGGCCTCTTCCTCACCCAGCTGCGCGCCGCGATGCGCGCCGCGGTGGCCGGCCCGGTGAAGGTGATGGCGCCGATGGTGGCGGACGCCGGGGACGCCACGACGCTGCTCGAGCTGGCCGGACAGGCGGCTGCCGAACTCCGGGCCCGGGGCGTCGCCTTCGCGCCCGTGGACCTGGGCGTCATGCTGGAGATCCCCGGGGCCGTCCTGGTGGGCGACAGCTACTTCCCGAAGCTGGCGTTCGCGAGCCTGGGCACCAACGACCTGCTCCAGTACACGCTGGCGGTGGACCGCGGCAACCCGGGGCTCGGCCGCTACCAGGACTCGCTGCACCCCGCTCTCCTGCGGCTGGTCGCGGAGGCGGTCGAGCGTGCCGCCCGCGCCGGGATCGAGCTCTCGGTGTGCGGGGAGATGGCGGGCGACCCGGTCGCCGCCCTGGCGCTGGTCGGCACGGGGATCCGCAAGCTGAGCATGGCGGCAAGCAGCCTCGCGCCGGTCCGTCGCGCCGTCCGGGGCGCGGAGGAGGCTCGGCTTCGGGCAGAGGCCCGGGCCGCGCTCGACGATGCCTCGGCCGCCGCGGTGCGTGCCCGTTTCACGGCGCTGCTGGCGTCCGCGGGTCCGGCCGGCGCGTAGCCCGATCGGCCTCGCGGGAACCGGCATGGCCTGCGGTAGACTTGCCCAGTCATGACGACCCTCGAGAGGGAGCAAGGATCCGTGTCCGCCGACGACCTGCGCGCCAAGATCCGCGAGGTCCCCGACTTCCCGAAGCCGGGCATTCTCTTCTACGACATCACCACCCTCCTGAAGGACCGGCAGGCGTTCAAGGAGGCGGTCGACCTGCTGGTCGCGCCGTACCGGGACCAGCGGATCGACGTGGTGGTCGGGATGGAGTCGCGCGGCTTCATCTTCAGCGCGCCCATGGCGTACACGCTCGGCGTGGGGTTCGTGCCGGTGCGCAAGCTCGGCAAGCTGCCGGCGGAGACGGTGAGCGTGGAGTACGCGCTCGAGTACGGCACCAACACGCTCGAGGTCCATCGCGATGCCATCACCCCCGGGCAGCGCGTGCTGATCGTGGACGACCTGCTCGCCACCGGCGGGACCGTGAACGGGACGATCGACCTGGTCCGCCGGCTGGGCGGCGAGGTCGTGTCGCTGGCCTTCCTGGTCGAGCTCCGCTTCCTGAAGGGCCGGGAGCGCCTGCGCGGGTACGACGTCCACAGCATCATCCAGTACTGACGGCGAGGCGGGCGCGTGAGCGATCCGGCAGGGAGCGAGTCCCCGGTCGATCGCGAGCCCACGGGCGCGCCGCCCGTGTCCGACGCCGCCGGTGCGCAGGCCGAACGACCCACCGACGCGACTCCGGGCGGCCGCATCCAGGCCACCGGGGCCGCGCCCGGCCCGGATGCCGCGGCGGGTCCTGCCGTGGCACCGGGAGGGCCCGGCGGGCCTGGGACCGATGAGGCCGCGCCTCCAGGGTCCGCGAGCGCTGCACCGGCGGAGCAGGTCGACCTCGGGCGGCGGAGCTTCTTCCGATCGTTCAGCCGCGACGCGATCCAGGCGGCCGCCCAGATCGTGGGGGCGGCCACCGCTCTGCAGCGCAGCTCGCTGGCGGCGACAGGGCAGCTCCTCGGCGCCGCGACCGGCACGGCCGGCACCCCGGACCCGCTGACCCAGCTGCTCGGCCTGGACGATCCGCCGCCACCCCCCCCGGCCGTCCAGTACCGGAGCCCGTACCGGTACCTGGACGGGACGCTGACCCTGGTCGACCAGCGCCGCCTCCCGGACGAGCTGGTCGAGGTGACCTGCCGAACGGGCGCCGAGGTCGCCGCGTGCATCCGCGACCGGCTCGTGCGAGGCGGGCCGGTTCTCGGCCAGGTGGCCGCGTACGGCCTCCTGGTGACCGCCGAGCGCAACCGCAGCTCGAGCGAGTTCATCCGGGTCGCCACGCTCCACGGCACCGTCAACGCCCTGCGGTCGGCTCGACCCACCTCCCGGGCCATCGAGGTCGCCCTGGATCGCATGGTCGCCGCGTGGATGGGCGTGGGGGAGTACGCCGCGGGGGATCTCGTGGCCAACGTGCTGCGCGCGGAGGCGGAGGCGATCGCCGACGAGGCGATGCTCGACCTGGCCGCCCTGGGCCGGGCGGGCGCCGCCGTCCTGCCCACCCCGCTCGACCGGCACCTGGAGGTGCTCGTGCACGGTCCCGTTGGCGCGCTCGCCGGTGGGACCCTCGGGACCGCGGTGGCGGTCCTCCTGGAGGTCCAGGTCCAGCAGCGCTCGGTGCACGCATGGGTGCCCGAGGGCCGCCCCGCGTTCCAGGGCGCCCGCATCACCGCCTTCGAGCTCGGACGGCTGGACATCCGCCACACGGTGATCGCGGACATCGCGGCCGCCGGTCTGATGGCCCACGGCAAGGTGGACGCGGTGCTGGTGGCCGCGGAACGGATCGCCCGCAACGGCGACGTGTCGGCACCCGTCGGCACCTACCCGCTGGCCGCGGTCGCCGCGCGGCACAACATCCCGCTCTACGTGTGCGCCCCGATCGCCACCCTGGATGCGCGTGTCGGCGACGGCTGGGGGTTCATGGCCGACGACCGCCCGGACGCCGAGCTGGCCGAGATCGACGGCCACCGGATCCCGCCGGAGGGCAGCTCGATCTACAACCCGGCACTCGACGTCACGCCCGCCGCGCTGGTCCGCGGCTTCGTGACGGAGGTGGGCGTGATCGGGCCGCCCTACGAGGAGACCCTGGCGGACGCCGCCGGCCGTCCGCGCCAGGTCGCCACTGCCGCGCCGCCGGCCTCGCCCGACGGACCCGCGCCGGGGCCATCGGCGCCGGACGCGTCCGCGCCGGACGGGCCCGTGGTGCCTCGTGCCGCGAACGCGGCTCCGCCGGAGTCGTCGAGTCCGACGCCGCCCGTCCCGGCCGAGGACGAGGACGGCTGGGGGCCGGCGCGCTGATGGTGGCGCTCGCCCGGTCCCGCGCGGGGGACGCCGGCCTTGCCATCCGGTTCAGCACCGACCGCGAGCTGCTCCGAGCGTTCCTGGAGGGCGACCGGCTCTTCGCCGCGTATGCGCTGTGCGACCTGGACGACCAGGAGTTCTCGCGGACGAGGTGGGGTGTCGCGTACGAGGGGCCCGTGCCCCGCTCGGTGGTGCTCGAGTACGCCGGTCTCGCGCCGCAGCCCGTCTTCGTCATGGGCGACCCGGCGGGGATCGAGGCCGTGCTGCGCGATCTCATCCGTCCCCGGGCGGCCTACCTGGCGATGCACTACGACGCGATGCCCGCGGTGGAGCGCATCTACCGCGTGGACCCGGGGCCCGAGATGATCCGCATGGCGGTGGATCGCGCCACCTTCCGGCCCCAGCCGGGGCTCGCCGCACGGCTCGTGCCGGGCGAGATCGGCGACCTCAACCGTCTCTACGATCTCGGGTTCACCGCGTGGCTGCCGGCTGCCGCGATCACGGAGGGCGTCTACTACGGCGTGCGGGTCCACGGGCAGCTGGTGGCGGCCGCCGGCACCCACGTGGTCAGCCGGGACGCGCGGCTGGCGGTGGTGGGGAACGTCCTGACCCACCGTGACTTCCGCGGCCGGGGCTTCGCCAAGGTCACGACGAGCGCCGTCACCGCCGAACTGCTGCGCAACTGCGACGAGGTGGTCCTCAACGTGCGAGCCGACAACGCCCCGGCGGTGGCGGCATACCGCGCGCTGGGCTACCGGGAGCACTGCCGGTTCGCGGAGCGCCTGGTCCACCGGCGCAGCTCGGCGCTGGATGGCATGATGGGATCATTGCGACGCCTGTTGCCCGCCCGGAGGGAGCCCTGACCGCTCCCAGCCCGAAGGAGCCCGAGAAGACGATGCCTGTTCACCAGTTGCCCGCGCATGATGTCGCGGACCTCGCGCTTGCCGCCGAGGGCCGCCGCCGCATCGAGTGGGCCGAGCGCGAGATGCCCGTCCTGCGCCTGATCCGCGAGCGCTTCGAGCGCGAGCGCCCGCTGTCGGGGATCCGGATCGCGGCCTGCCTGCACGTCACCACCGAGACGGCGAACCTGATGCGGACGCTCGCCGCGGGCGGTGCCGACGTGGTGCTCGCCGCCTCCAACCCGCTCTCCACCCAGGACGACGTGGCGGCGGCGCTGGTGGCCGAGTACGGCATCCCCACCTACGCCCGCCACGGCGAGGACCGCGACGGCTACTACGCCCACCTGAACGCGATCGCCGACACGCGGCCCGCGATCACCATGGACGACGGCTGCGACCTGGTCACGCTGCTCCACACCGAGCGGCCCGGGCAGGTCGGCGAGGTCCTGGCCGGCACCGAGGAGACCACCACGGGCGTGATCCGACTGCGGGCAATGGCGGCCGACGGCGCGCTCGGCTACCCGGTGGTGGCGGTCAACGAGGCCCAGACCAAGCACCTCTTCGACAACCGGTACGGGACCGGGCAGTCCACGGTCGACGGGATCCTCCGCGCCACCAACGTCCTGCTCGCGGGCCGCCACGTGGTGGTCGCCGGCTACGGCTGGGTGGGTCGCGGCATCGCGGCCCGCTTCCGCGGCATGGGCTCCCAGGTGGCGGTGGCCGAGGTCGATCCGATCAAGGCCATCGAGGCGCTGATGGACGGCTTCCTGGTGATGCCGATGTCGGAGGCCGCCGCCTGGGGCGAGGTCTTCGTCACCGCGACCGGCGACCTGAACGTCATCCGCGAGGAGCACTTCCGCGTGATGCGCGACGGGGCGATCCTGGCCAACGCCGGGCACTTCGACGCGGAGATCGAGCTCCCGGCGCTGCGCCGGCTGGCTGGCGGGCGCGTGCGGGAAGTGCGTCGGAACGTCGAGGAGTACGACCTGGGCGACCGGCGGATCCACCTGGTGGCCGCCGGGCGGCTGGTCAACCTGGGTGCCGCGGAGGGTCATCCCGCGGCGGTCATGGACATGAGCTTCGCGAACCAGGCCCTGGGCGTGGAGTACGTGGTGGCCCACCACGGGGAGCTGGACCGGCGCGTCTACGCCGTGCCGGAGCCCATCGACCGCGAGGTCGCCCGGCTCAAGCTGGCGGCGCTGGGGATCGGGATCGACGCGCTGACCCCGGAGCAACGCACGTACCTCTCGTCGTGGAAGAGCGGCACGTAGGCGGACCGCGAACGATGACCGGGCTGAGCATCCTGCGCGATTCCGGGTACCTGTTCACCTCCGAGTCGGTCACCGAGGGCCACCCGGACAAGCTCTGCGACCAGGTGAGCGACGCGATCCTGGACGCCATCCTGCATGACGACCCGAACGCCCGCGTCGCCTGCGAGACCGCCACCACCAACGGCGTCGTCTTCGTCCTCGGCGAGATCACCACCACCACGTACGTCGAGTTCCAGAACGTCGTGCGCGAGACGATCCGCCAGATCGGCTACACCGACGCGCGGTACGGGTTCGACTACCGGACCTGCGGCACCATGGTGTCGGTCCACGAGCAGTCGCCCGACATCAAGCGCGGCGTGGACGACGCGCTCGAGACCCGCGGCACCGGGGGAGAGTTCCACGACCAGGGGGCCGGCGACCAGGGGATGATGTTCGGCTTCGCCTGCCGGGAGACCCCGGAGCTGATGCCGCTCCCCATCGCGCTGGCGAACCGCCTGGCCAAGCGCCTGGCCGATGTGCGCAAGGACGGCACGCTCCCGTACCTGCGGCCGGACGGCAAGACCCAGGTCACCGTCGAGTACGACCGCGGCGTCCCGAAGGCGGTGCGGACGGTGGTCATCGCCGCCCAGCACGACGAGGAGGTCGCCACCGAGCGGCTTCGCGACGACGTCATGGAGTGCATCGTCTGCGAGGTGGTGCCACCGGAGCTGCGGCACCGCGACCCGATCGTGCACGTCAACCCGACCGGGCGGTTCGTGATCGGCGGCCCCATGGGCGACGCCGGGCTGACCGGCCGGAAGATCATCGTGGACACCTACGGCGGGATGGCGCGCCACGGCGGCGGCGCCTTCAGCGGCAAGGACCCTTCCAAGGTGGATCGGTCGGCCGCGTATGCCGCGCGCTGGGTGGCCAAGAACATCGTGGCCGCCGGCATCGCCGACCGTTTCGAGCTGGAGCTGAGCTACGCCATCGGCGTGGCCCGGCCGGTCTCGCTCTCGGTCGAGACGTTCGGCACCGGCCGCGTCCCCGACGAGCGGATCCTGGAGCTGATCAACGCCCACTTCGACCTGCGGCCGGGGGCGATCATCTCCCGCCTCGACCTGCGCCGGCCGATCTTCCGCCAGACGGCGGCGTACGGCCACTTCGGGCGGCCGGACCTGGACCTGCCGTGGGAGCGCACGGACGTCGCGGCGGCCCTCGCCGAGGACGCGGGCCTGCCGGACCCGGTGGATCCCGAGGGACCGGCAGGGGCCCCGTCGAGCGCATCGACCGGGGGCGCCTGATCGGGATCGCCTCGGCCACCATCGTCCGCCTCCCGGGACCGGCCCGGACGGGCGGCAGCAGGGGGAGGGCGCGATGTACGTCGTGATCCTGGCGGGCGGCGGCGGGACGCGGCTCTGGCCGCTCTCGCGCGTCGACCGGCCCAAGCCGTTCCTGCCGCTGGTGGGGGGCGAGACGCTCTTCCAGCGGACCGTGGCCCGCGTCCGTCCGCTCGTCGGCATGGACGGGATCTACGTGGTGGTCGAGCGCCGGCACGTCCCGCACGTGCTGGCGCAGGTGCCGGAGTTCCCGGCGGATCACGTCCTGGCCGAGCCGATGGGCCGCAACACCGCGCCGGCCATCGCGCTGGCGACGCTCGCCATCGACCGGCCGCTCGGCGAGGTCATGGTGGTCCTCCCCGCGGACGCCTGGATCGCCGACGACGCCGCGTTCCGTGACGTCCTCCAGGACGTGGCCGGCCCCGGCGGACTGGCGGAGGGATCGGCCGAGCTCGGGGTGGATGCGCCGCTCGTGACGCTGGGGGTGCGCGCGGATCCCGACCATCCCCAGACCGGGTACGGGCACCTGGTCCCCGACCTCGCGACCGCGACGCACCTCCCGGGTCGCGCGCCCGGCGGCGGCCTCGCGGCGTACCGGCTGGCGGCGTTCGTGGAGAAGCCGGACCTGGAACGCGCCGGGCAACTGGCGCGCCGGGAGGGTGTGGCCTGGAACGCCGGCATGTTCGCGTGGCGCCGCCGAGCCATCCACGCGGCGCTGGAGCGGCACGCCGGGGACATCCTCGACGGCGTCGCGCTGGCGCTCGCCGCCCCGGGGGCCGGCGACGAGGGCGGCCTGCTCGATGGTCCGGAGGCGGCCCGACGCTACGCGGCGGTCCGCTCGACGTCCATCGACTACGCGGTCATGGAACCGGCCGCGTCCGACCGCCAGGTCCTGATGGGCGGGATGCGGGTCGGGTGGAGCGACGTCGGGAACTGGGCCGCGGTGCGCGACCTCGACCGTGCCATGCAGGCGGGCGCCGGCGGAGGGGCGTCGCGCGCGACCGGGACCGCCGGGGTCGACGGCATCGCCGGCGCGGGCACGCTCGACGAGGGCTCGCGGGACATCCTGGTGCACGCCGGTGGCGGGCGGCTCGTCGTGACCGTCGGCCTGTCGGATACCATCGTGGTCGACACCCCGGACGCCCTGCTGGTCTGCTCTGCCGACCGTGCCCAGGACGTCAGGGCCATCGTGGAGCGCCTCAGGGAGGCGGGGGAGACGGAGTACCTGTGAGCGACCAGCCGGCGGGCGGACCGCCGATCGTCTTCGGCACCGACGGGTGGCGTGCGCGCGTCGGGGACGAGTACACCTTCGACAACGTCCGGCGCTGCGCCGAGGGCGTGGCCCGCTGGGTGGTGGAGCAGGGGACCGCCGCGAAGGGCGTCATGGTCGGGTACGACCGCCGCTTTGCCAGCGAGCACTTCGCGCAGGCGGCGGCCGAGGTGCTGCTCGCCTTCGATATCCCGGTCCTCATCGCCGCGCAGCCCATCCCCACGCAGATGACCTCCTTCGAGGTGGTCACGCGCGGGACGGCGACCGCCATCATGATCACCGCCTCCCACAACCCGTGGACCGACAACGGCTTCAAGGTCAAGTCGCCCACCGGGGCCGCCGCCGGGCCCGAGATCCTGGCCGCGCTCGAGTCGACCATCGCCCGGCAGGCCGGCCGGGTGCCGCCCCGGCGGCCGTTCGACGACGCGGAGGCCGCCGGGCTCGTGGAACGCGTGGACCCGTTCGACGCGTACCGCGACTACGTGGCGCGGACGCTCGACCTGGACCGGCTGCGGGCCGCCGACCTGGACGTGCTGGTGGATCCCCTGTACGGCTCGGGCTCGGGCTGGATCCCGCGCCTGCTGGCCGGTGGCCGGATCCGGTTCCGCGAGCTCCACGCCGAGCGCAACCCGTACTTCGGCGGGGTGAATCCCGAGCCGATCCGGCCCAACATCGACGAGGCGCTCGGGATCCTCGCGGGGGGCGGGTACGACCTGGGGCTCCTGCTCGACGGCGACGCGGACCGCGCGGGCGCGGCCGACGAACGGGGCACCTTCATCCACCAGCTCCAGGTGATGGGGCTCCTGATGTACTACCTGCTGGAGCACCGCGGCATGCGGGAGCCGGTGGTGTACACGGTCAACGAGACATCCATGGTGGAGCGGCTCGGGGCCCGCTACGGCGTGCCGGTGCACGAGACCCCGGTGGGGTTCAAGTTCGTGGGGCCGCGCATGATCGAGACCGGGGCGATGATGGGCGGTGAGGAGTCCGGCGGCTACGGCTTCGGGATGCACCTGCCCGAGCGCGACGGCATCTACGCCGACCTGCTCCTGCTGGACCTCTTCCTCCGGGAGCGCGAGGCGGGTCGCTGGCCGGTCTCGCGGGCCGTGGCGCACCTGCACGAGATCGCCGGCCCGTCGTTCTACCTGCGCACGGACGTCCACCTGGAGCGCGCCACCTATCCGCAGGTGAAGGCGCGGCTGTGGAGCGAGCTCTCCGCCCGTCCCCCGGCCGGTCTCGACGGCGAGCCGATCGTGCGCAGCGTCACGCTCTCCACGGCCGACGGCTTCAAGTGGTGGCTCGCGGACGGGTCCTGGCTGCTGGTGCGCTTCAGCGGGACCGAGCCGCTGGTCCGCGTGTATGCCGAGGCGACCTCCGCCGACCGCCGGGACGCGCTCCTCGTGGCAGGCGAGCGCCTCGTGCGCAACGGCGCCTGACGGGACGGAGCGATGGCCAACGTCCTCGACGACCGGGCGGCGATCGCCCGCTACGACGGCGGGGGAATGCTGGAAGCGATCCCCCGCCTCGCCGAGCAGCTGGCCGACGGCTGGGCCCGCTCACGATCGCTCGAGCTCCCGGCCTCGCACCGCGACCCCGACTCGGTCACGGTGCTCGGCATGGGGGGGTCCGCGATCGGTGCCGACCTGGTGCGGGCCATCTTCTCGGACCGTCTGCGCGTGCCGCTGGTCACGGTCCGCGACTACGACCTCCCGGCCCACGCCGGGCCGCGGACGCTGATCGTGGCTGCCTCCCACAGCGGCGCCACGGAGGAGACCCTGAGCGCCCTGGCACAGGCCATCTCCCGCGGGTGCCCGGTGGCCGCGATCGGCACCGGCGGGCCGCTCATGGCCGCGGCGCGGAAGGGCGCGCTGCCCCACCTCGAGTATGCGGGAGAGGCCCAGCCGCGGGCCTCGGTCGGGTCGGGAGTGGCCCTGCTCGCCGGGCTGCTCGACCGGGCCGGGAGCCTGGCGGTCTCGGGGGAGGAGTTCGCCGAGGCGTCGGCGTCGGTGCACGAGATGGCATCGCGCTGCGGGCCGTCCGTGCCCACCGAGCAGAACCCGGCCAAGCAGCTCGCGTGGTCGCTCGTCGACCGGCTCCCGGTGGTCGAGGCCGGTGGCTTCCTGGGTCCCGTCGCGCGGCGCTGGAAGACCCAGCTCAACGAGAACGCCAAGACCGTCGCCGCCTGGGAGGAGCTTCCGGAGGCGACGCACAACGCCGTCGTGGGCTACGCGCAACCGGAGACACTGCACGAACGGACCTTCGTGGTCTTCCTGGCCAGCCCGGACGACCACCCCCGCGTGGCGCTGCGGCGCAGCCTCTCCATCGACCTGCTGGCCGAGCGCCAGATCGGTCACGAGGTGGTCGCGGTGGGCGGTCGCGGAAGGCTCGCGCAGGCCTTCTCGGCGATCGCCCTGGGCGACTTCACCAGCGTCTACCTGGCCATCCTGTACGGCCTGGACCCCACGCCGGTGGCCGCCATCACGTACGTCAAGGAACGACTCGCGATGGCCGACCCGGACGCCGTCGACTGAGCGCTCCGGCCCGTCCTT
The DNA here is from genome assembly GCA_021788175.1 of Chloroflexota bacterium. Taxonomy (GTDB): domain Bacteria; phylum Chloroflexota; class Limnocylindria; order Limnocylindrales; family CSP1-4; genus JAJYNJ01. The sequence goes on along the minus strand of JAJYKX010000034.1, from coordinate 2,413 downwards.
CTTCTTGGCCGGCGGGTGTAGTCTGGTCCCACAGCTGGTCGGCGACGGCCGCAGGACGAGCGGTTGACCGGCCCGATGAGACGGGCGCGCGGCAACGTCCCGCGAGCCCCGGAGGTGCGGCCCAGATGCATTCCACCCTCATCGGCAAGATCGAGAAGGCCAACCGGTATGCGCGCGAGACGGACCGGATCACGTTCCGGGCGCTCTCCCTGCAGTTCCGCGGTGACAACGACACGCACGACGTGTCGCTCGATTCCGATGGGTGGCATTGCTCGTGCCATTTCTTCGACAACTGGAAGAGCTGCGTCCACGTGCTGACGCTCCAGAAGGTTCTGGGGAACATGCTGCCCGAGGACGCCCAGACGTCGATCTTCGCCGCGGTCGAGGCGGCGGCGGTCTGACCGCCCCTCCCTTGACAACCGCGGCGTCGCGAGCGCCGCGATCGGCGCACGACGAGCCGGCCCGGATGGGCCGGCTCGTTCCGTGTGTGCCCGGCTCCGCCGCCGAGCTTCGCCGGCCCGGGGCGCCGGCGAGTCAGCGGCGTCCCTATGCCGTCTCGGCCCCGCCCAGGAGCGAACCGTCGGCGGCGCTGATCCAGAGCACCACCTGGTGGGGCTCGTCGCCGGCCATCGCCTCGTACCGGAAGGTGACCGCGTAGGCCAGGCGCAGCAGCGGTTCCGGAGCGTCCGAGAGCGAGGGATCCAGGAAGTTGTTCGGCCGCACCCAGATGAGCTCCGGCTCCGACTGGGAGAAGCCGGGCCGGCCGGTGAGCTGGCGCTGGGTCGCGAACGCGCTCGCCACCTCCTTCGCCCGGTCCGGCGGGATCGGGCTCGCCGGGGCGGGCGCGGCCGGCGTGCCGGTCACGGTGACGGACTGGAAGGCGCCGCTCGCGGTGACGTCGACCACGGTCCCCTCGCCGGGGGCCGGATGGCCGTCGATCTCGCGACCCCAGGTGACCTCCCAGGCCTCGAGGCCGGGCTGCCAGCGGACCGAGGGCGACGCCTGCGGCAGCGCCAGGCCGAGGATCGCGGCGACCGCCCTGGCCCGCCCCGGTGCCGTCGCGGCGGTGAGCGTGGCGGGTTCGCCGGCTCGCGGCGGGCCCAGGCGGATGATCGCGATCGGCGCATGCGTCTCGGTGTTCAGCTCCATCACGGTCGTGTCGCCCGACGGCGCCAGGAACTCCACGCGGTCGTAGTCCACGCCGCGCAGCATGTCCCGCTCCCGGACCGGGGCTGACGGGTTGCCCGGGATGCCGAGTGCGCGGGCGATCGCGACGGCACGGGCCTCCGCGGCGGATGCCTGGGTGGTGGTCTGCGGCAGGGCGCTCCACAGTGGATCACGGACGGTCCATCCGCGATCCTTCGCGCTCGACGCCTGGCAGGCGACGATCAGGAGCGGGATCACGAATACGAGGAGGGAGGTGGTCCGGCGCGGCGACCGGCGCAGATGCAGGAGTGCATGCATGGCGGCCTCCTTCAGCGGCAGCGGGTGCAGGGAAGGGAGGGGATGGGAACGCCCGAGTACGTGTAGGTGCCCCACCAGTTCGGGACCGTGAGGCCCGACATGGGCGCGCTCCGGAGGGCGAGCTGGAACGACTCGCCCAGCCCGTGACCTGACTTGACGTACTTCCAGAACCAGGTCTCGAAGGACAGCATGTCGTTGGTCCAGGCCGTGCCCACGTAGCCGAGGAAGAAGCGGGGGCCCTGGTAGTTGGTGCCGTCCGACGTGCTGCGCGCCTTCTCGATCCCGAACGCGCCCGGGAAGGTGGACGTCGATTCGCCCAGGTGACAGGTGGACGCGATCACCACGTTGGCCGACCGCACCGCCGTGGTGCCCGGCAGCGTTCGCAGCGCGACGATCTGGTCCGCCGTGACGATCTTCTGCGCGCAGCTGCCGTTGTCCTCGCGGAAGCCCCAGCCCGTGGTGTAGTGGTCCCCGTGGCTGAAGACGTAGAAGCCGGCGTCCACCGGGACGCGCGAGAGCACCTTCGCGGCGGTGAAGGTGGTGGCCTCGAACGATGACGGCGCGTAGAGCATGAACTTGAACCCATCCGTCGCCAGCGCACGGAGCTGCAGCGGGATGGTGGTGTTGATCCCGGCGCACGTCGTGAAGGCGGTCTTGTTGTCGTAGACGCTGCCCTGGTAGGCGGCCGCGGCCGGCCCGGCGGCCGCGGCGGCGGCGCCGAGCGCCAGCAGGAGCGGCAGGATCCGCTGCCACCCGGGCGTCCGACGGTGTCGCATCGATACCTCCTCCGGCGGGGTGGCGGCGGACGGAGGCGGGTACAGGCAGTCTGCCCGGGCGGCGTGCACCCGCGCTTACCGCCGGCTTTCCGCGCCTCGGGCCGCCGGCCGCGCATGCCGTCGTGGCGCGCACGCCACCGGTGAGCACGCCGCCCGCGCACGCGCGCATGCCG
>JAJYKX010000217.1 GCA_021788175.1 Chloroflexota bacterium | reverse complement strand
GGGCTCGACCCGGACATCAGCCCCGCGGCGGCCGCCTACCAGGTGCCGCGCGTGGCCCGGGCCCGCGGGATGACGGTGGCGGCCGTCCAGGCGCTGGTCGCGAAGCACACCTCGGGGCCCATGCTGGGCTTCCTCGGGGCGGCACACGTGAACGTGCTGCTCCTCAACCTGGATCTCGACGGGCTGCTGAAGCCCGGCGCCTGAGATGATGGGCCTGGACGGATCGGACGGAAGGACGCGGACCGGGATGGACGATCGGATCGACGAGGAGCGCCCGACCGGGGACGAGATGCTGGCGCGCGTCCGCGCGGACCAGCCCGAGGGGCGCGGACGGCTGCGGGTCTACCTCGGCATGGCGCCCGGCGTCGGCAAGACGTACAGGATGCTGGAGGAGGCGCATCGCCGGCACGATCGGGGCGCCGACGTCGTGGTCGGGTTCGTCGAGACGTACGGGCGGCGCAACACGGCGGCGCTGCTGGACGGTCTCGAGATCGTGCCCCGGGCGCGGATCGAGTACCGCGGGGTCGTGGTCGAGGAGATGGACACCGACGCCGTGATCGCCCGCCACCCGGCCATCGCGCTGGTGGACGAGCTCGCCCACACCAACGTGCCCGGGTCCCCCCGCGAGAAGCGCTGGCAGGACGTCGAGCTGATCCTGGACGCCGGGATCCACGTCATCAGCACCTGCAACGTCCAGCACATCGACTCGCTCGCCGATGCGGTGCAGACGATCCTCGGCGTGCCGGTCCGCGAGCGCGTGCCGGATGACGTCGTCCGCGCCGCGGACGAGATCGAGCTGGTCGACATGAGCCCGCACGCCCTGCGCCAGCGGATGCGCCACGGCAACGTCTACCCGCCGGATCGGGCCGCGATCGCCCTCGAGCGATTCTTCACGGAGCCGAACCTGACGGCGCTCCGGGATCTCAGCCTCCGGTTCGTGGCCGGGCAGGTGGACGAGGAGCTGGAGGAGATCGTCACCGAGCGGGGCCTGCGCAGGCTGCCCGCCGTGAGCGAGCGCGTGCTGGTCGTGCTCGACGCCCGGCCCGCCGCGCGCCACGCGGTGCGCCGGGCCGCGGCGCTGGCGGGCGCGCTGCGGGCGCCGCTCCTGGCCGTGGCGGTGGAGACGCCGGCCCTGGGGATGTCGCGCGACCGGCTCCAGGACCTGCAGCAGAACGTGGATTACGCCGTGGACCTCGGCGCGGAAGTGGTGCGGCAGGAGGCCCAGGACCTCGTGGCCGGGCTGACGGCGGTCGTCCGTGCCCGCCGCGTGGCCCACGTCGTGCTCGTCCAGGAGCAGCGCACCGTGCTGGACCGGATCCTGCGGAGCTCCGTCGCCGATCGGCTCCTGCGCGCGGCGCCGGGCGTGGAAGTCCACCTGGTCGCCGCCGGGGACGCCGGGGACGCCGGGGGCGGGGATCAGCGATCGACCACGCGGTAGCCGACCCCCGGCTCGGCCACGATGATCCGGCCCGCGGCGCCGGTGGGATCCGCATCCGCCAGCTTGCGGCGCACTCGGCTCACGTACACGTGCAGGTAGTGCGCCTCCTCTGCGTAGGCGGCTCCCCAGACGCTGCGCAGCAGGCGCTGGCGGGTGACGACTCGTCCCGGCTGCGAGAGGAGGACCTTCAGGAGCTCGTACTCGCGCACCGTCAGATCGACCGGCCGATCGCCCACGCGGACTTCCCGACGCACCGGGTCGAGTGACACGGGGCCGAGGACCAGCACCCCCTCGGCGTCCGCCCCCGGTCCCGCCGAGCGGCGCAGCACGGCGCGCATCCGGGCGTGGAGCTCCTCCATGCCGAATGGCTTGGTGAGGTAGTCGTCGGCGCCGGCCTCGAGCCCGGCCACCTTGTCCCGCTCCTCGCCCCGCGCGGAGAGGATGATGATCGGGGTGGTGGCCTCCCTGCGGATGCGCCGGACGACGTCCACCCCGTCCAGGTCGGGCAGTCCGAGATCGAGGAGCACGAGATCGGCGCGGTGGGCCGCCCACAGCCGGAGCGCCTCCGCCGCGTCGCCGGCCTGGTCCACGTGGTGGCCGTGCTTTTCCAGGAAGGTGGCGACGATCTGCCTGGTCGCCTCGTCGTCCTCCACGACCAGGAGGCGCAGCCCTCCGTCGGCCATGGTCACGGGGCCGTCCCGGCCGCGGCCGGCAGCCCGTCCGGCGCGGCGGGGACCCGCACGGCGACGGCGAGCCCGCCGAGGTCGCTCCGGCCGGCCGTGACGTCGCCGCCCATGGCGCGCGCAAGCCCCTGCACGACGGTGAGGCCCACGCCCATGCCCCGGCGTCCGGCCCCCGAGCGGTCGACCCGGAAGAACTTGTCGAACAGGCGCGGCATCGCCGCGTCGGGAACGCCCGGCCCATCGTCCTCGACGATGAGCTCGATCTGCGCCCCGCCGCCGACGGTCGACGCCCCCACGACGATCCGGTCGCCGCCGTGGCGGACGGCGTTCTCCAGCAGGTTGGACAGGATCTCATCCAGGTACAGGTCATCCACCATCGCCGGCGGCAGGTCCGGCTCGGTTCGCACCTCGATGCGCTTGTCGGTGGCGGACCGGGCGCGCTGGACGGCGCTCGCGACCACGTCGTCCACGTCGTGGGGCTCCAGGTCCGGATGGAGCGCGCCGCCCTCGATGCGGCTCAGGTCGAGCAGGTTGCGCACCAGTCGGTTCATGCGCTCGGCCTCCGCGTCGATCGAGCGGAGGGCCGCGCGCTGCTCGTCGGCCGACCACTCGATCTCCGGGTCCAGGAGGCTGCCGGCCGAGGCGCGGATCGTGGCCAGCGGGGTCCGCAGGTCGTGGGAGACCGAGTCGAGGAGGGCCGTCTTGAGGCGGTCGCTCTGGCGGGCGACCTCGGCCGCGGTCGCCTCGGCGGCGAGCCGGTCCCGCCGCGCGACCTGGCCGAGCTGGTCGGCCGCGGACGACAGGATGCGCGTCTCGGAGCGTCCCGGCAGGTCGCGGTCCCGGCCCCGCGTGGCCCACAGCGACCCCGCGATCTCGCCACCGACCTCCATCGGGACCCGGTACAGCGTCACGCCGGGCTCGCGGGTGCCGCCGCGGGACGGGCCCGGGGCATGCGTGCGGACCCAGCGCGGGAGGGCGCCCGGCGCCGGGCGTTCGAGCACCACCTGCCAGACGCCCCCGGGTCGCGGCTCGGACGGGTCGCTGTCCGCCACGACGTGCTCGTCGCCCGGGCTCGGCCCGAGGCCCATCCAGGTCCGGTCGACGCCCGTCGCCGCGACCAGGCGGGCCAGCACGTCGGGCGCCGCGGCCTGCGCCGACTCGCTGGTCGCGAGGATGCGGCTGATCTCCACCAGCGCCTCTGCCTCGCGGGCCCGTTCCAGGGCCTCCTGCGCGCGGGCGGCCACGAGCGCGGCAAGGCGGCCGATCGCGATGGCGACCGCCAGGAACAGCACCAGGTCGAGCCATTCCAGCGGATCCGCCACCGTCAGCGTGTACAGGGGCTGGACGAAGAGGAAGTCGTAGAGCAGGAACGCCGCCACGGAGGTGGCGACCGCCGGGATCGTGCCGGACGTCAGGCCCACCGCCAGCACCGCCAGCAGGTACACGGGCGCGGGGTACGGGACGCCGAGCACGCCGTGCAGCAGCGCGATCGCGGCCGTGGAGAGTGCCAGGGCCGCGACGACGCCGCCGCTCACGGCGGCGGTTTGCCGGAGCCTCGTCCCGCGACCACGGTCCCACCACTCATGCATCGGCGGGCTCATGGTAGTGGGTCTCGAGCGGCGCTCCACGGCGGACGGGAGCCGGTCGATCGCAGTCGCCCGCGCGAGTCAGCGCGGCGTGGCCGTCGACGGCCCCAGGGAGCCCGCCCACCGGCAGATCGGCGCGTTCGAGGCCGTCGCAGGCGATCGCCCGGAGGGAGCGGCAGAACGGCTGCTACTCTACCGACGATGGCAGGGCGAGCCAGCCTGCCAGCCACGTCGTGATCGACGGAGAGGTGGCAGAGCGGTTGAATGCGGCGGTCTTGAAAACC
>JAJYKX010000216.1 GCA_021788175.1 Chloroflexota bacterium | reverse complement strand
GTGGCACTCACCGCCGGAACGGCCGCGCCGGATGACGCGGCCCGGTGCGAGGAGACATAGCCGTCGAGGGCCAGGGCAACGCCGACCGTGGCGATCGCGGTGAGCGTCGCCGCGGCCAGCCCGAGTCTGTGGACGGACAGGTGCATCGCGGTTCTCCGTGAGCGCCCGCGGTGGCGGGACGTCGAGCGCCCGCCGTGCTGTGGCGCCAAGGGCACGCTAGCCGGGCATCCCCCGGCGGGTCTTCGGGGGAGGATGAGAATCCTCAAACACGATGTCGGCGGCAGCGGCGTCACCCCCCAGCTGCCCGCCGACACACCGCGCCCCCGCCGACACACCGTGCCTCCGCCGACACACCGCGCCCCGCCGACACACCGCGCCCCCGCCGACACACCGTGCCTCCGCCGACACACCGCGCCCCCGCCGGCCGGGCGGCACGCGGGTCCTGTGGGCTGCCGGGCTCAGGTCGGCGGCTGCTCCCGCCGCAGCGGAAGGCTGACCACGAAGCTTGCCCCGCCGCCCGGCGTGTCCCTGACCGAGATCGTGCCGTGGTGCCGCTCCGCGAGTGCCTGCGCCACGGCCAGTCCGAGCCCCGCGCCCCTGTCGCGGCTCCGCCGGCCGCGGCCGGCCCTTGCGAACGGCTCGAAGATGCGCGCCCGCTCTTCCGCCGGCACGCCCTGGCCGCGATCGACCACGGTCACCCGGGCCCGATCGTCGGCGCGCTCCAGGACCACCGTGACCGGCTCGCCCGGCGGGGAGTGCCGCGTGGCGTTGTCGAGGAGGGCCAGCAGCAGCTGGACCAGCTGGTCGGCATCGCCCATGACCGGCAGGCGCGGCGGCGGGTCCGGAGTCACCTCGACCCGGCAGCCGCGCTCGGCCGCCAGCGGGCCGATGCGCCGCGCGGCGTCCACCGAGACGGACCCAACGTCGAGCGGCTCGAAGCGGATCGCGGACGGGTCCGCGCGCGAGGTGGAGAGGGCCAGGAGATCCGCCACCAGGCGTCCGAGGCGATCGGACTCGGCAACGACCGTGTCCACCAGCGGCAGGCCCTCTTCGCGGACCAGGCCCTCCCGCTGCAGCACCTCGCCGGAAGCGCGGATGAGCGCCGCAGGGGTGCGCAGCTCGTGGGACGCGGACGCCGCGAACCGGCGCTCCGTGGCGAACGCGGCGCGGATCGGGACGAGCGCCCGGTCCGACAGCACGAGCGCCAGCAGCGCGGCGCAGAGGAGACCGGCGAGGCCGACCAGCGCGATCGTGCGCAGCAGGTCGACCACCTGCTGATCGTGGAGCGTGAGGACCAGCCCGGCCTGCACCGCGCCGACCGCCGGCCCGCCGTCCGAGGGCCGGATCGGCAGGGTCAGCAGGCGGACCGGCACGCCGCCCGCGGTCACGGTGCGCAGGTCGCTGCCGCCGGAGAGCGCCGCGGCGAGTGCGGACCGGTCGGGCAGGCCCGCCAGGTGGACGTTGCGGGGGTTCTGCAGGAGGGTCCCCCGGGCATCCAGCACCATGGTGAACGTGTCCGCCGAGCCCACCAGCTCGTCGCCACCCTCGCCGTCCTCCTGGGAGCCGGTCGTGCCCGGAAGCCGGCCGTCGAGCGTCGAGAGGACCGCCTGTGCGCTGGTGCGCAGGGCCCCGTCGCTGGCACCGTCCAGCTGGGCGACCGCGACGATGGCGGTGGCCACGCCCATCGCCACCAGCAGGCCGGCGAGGAGCGCCAGCGTCCACAGGGCGAGGCGTCGCCGCGTGGCGGCGATGACCAGGTCGGTCGGGTCCGCCACGGCTCAGTCGCCGGCGCGGAGCGTGTACCCGACGCCGCGGACCGTGCGCAGCCGGCCCGATCTCCCGAGTGCGCGCAGCTTGCGGCGCAGGTAGTAGACGTACAGGTCGACGACGTTGGAGTAGACGTCCGGCTCGGCGCCCCAGACGGCGTCCAGGATCTGCTGACGCGTCAGGACGCGGCCGGCGTTGCGGATGAGGTAGGCCAGGAAGGCGAACTCGCGCGCCGTGAGGTCGACGGTCGCCTCCCCGACGCGGGCCACGTGCCGCGATTCGTCGACCTCGAGATCCCCGGCGGCGAGCCGCTCCGCGGTGGGCGACGGGCGGCGCTGCAGTGCGCGCAGTCGCGCGAGGAGCTCGGCGAACGCGAACGGCTTGGTGAGGTAGTCGTCCGCCCCTGCGTCCAGCCCGGAGACGCGCTGGTCCACGGACCCGAGCGCGGTCAGCATCAGGACGGGCGTGCGATCACCACGGGCGCGGAGCAGGCGGACCACCTCGGTGCCGTCGAGGTCCGGGAGCATCCGGTCGAGGATCACCGCGTCGTACCCGCCGTTGCGCGCCAGGCCGAGCGCGGCGACACCGTCCTCGGCGAGGTCCACCACGTGGTGCTCCGCGACGAGCACCCGGCGGATCAGCTCGCCCATGCGGGACTCATCCTCGACGACCAGGATGTGCATCGCGACATGGTCCGGTCGCGGGCGATGCGGCGTCAACCGCCGCATGGCACGCCACCGTGCCCGGTGGACGCGGCGGGTCCTCTCCGCCTTGGGCGCCCCGCCGCCCCCGGATCAGACCGTCCCGGTCGGCACCCGCCGCGCCCCGGCGCCGTCGTGCGCCGTCCCGTCCAGGGATGCCACCCACGCGCCGACGTGCTCGTCGAGGAGCGGCAGCGGCATGGACCCGGACGTGAGGAGCGCGTCGTGGAAGGCGCGGATGTCGAAGCGCCCGCCGAGCGTGCGTTCCGCGCGTGCCCGGATCCGCTGGATCTCCAGGCGGCCGATCATGTAGGCGAGCGCCTGGCCGGGGTCATTGATGTACCGGTCGATCTCGGCCCGGACGTGGGACTCGCGCATCGGCGAGTTCTCGACCATGTACGCGACGGCCTGCTCCCGGCTCCAGCCCAGGGCGTGCATGCCGGTGTCCACGACCAGGCGGCAGGCGCGCATCGAGTCGGCGGAGAGCATGCCCAGGCGGTCCAGCGGGGTCGTGTAGAGGCCCATCTCGTCGGCGAGCCGCTCGGCGTAGAGGCCCCAGCCCTCGCCGTACGCGGTGACCCAGCCGTGCCGACGGAACGCGGGCAGACCCTCGAGCTCGCCCGAGATCGCGATCTGCAGGTGATGGCCGGGGATCCCCTCGTGGTACGCCGTCGACTCGATGTCGAAGCGCCCCCAGCCGGACGGATCGGTCGTGTTCATGAAGAAGACGCCGCCCCGGCTGCCGTCCTGCGCGGGCGGGAAGTAGAAGGCCTGCGCCCCGCTGGTGGTCCCCTCCACATCGCAGCCGCTCTTCGGCAGCGTGCCGAACCAGTCCCCCATCGCCGCGGCCGCCCTGGCCAGGGCTGCCGCGGCCGCTGCCACGATGGCAGTGCCATCCGTGTGATGGAGCGCCGGGTCGGACCGCAGGCCATTCAGGATCCGCTCCAGGTCGTCGGTACCCAGCACGGCCGAGCCCAGCTCGCGGTACTCGCCGGCCAGCCGCTCCACCTGCTGGAGCCCGATCTCGTGGATCTCGCGGGGCCCCATGCCGAGCGTGGTGTGGAGGCGGACCGCCCGCGCGTAGGCCTCGTCGCCGTCCGGGATCCAGGTCAGGCCGCAGTGGTCGTCCGTTCGGGCGTGGGCCAGGACCTCGCCGTGGAGGACGTCACGGTAGCCGGCGAGGGCCGGGCGCACCTCGCGCTCCACGGCCTCCCGCAGGCGCTCGTGCCAGCCGTCGGCGTGGTCGGTCCCGGGGACCTGCACCGCCGCCAGGAGCGGATCGTCGTCCACGGGACGGGCCAGCCACGCGTCGATCTGGTCGATGCTCCCGCGAACCGCGAAATCGACCGGTGTCCGGCCACGAGCGATCCCCTCGCGGTGTCGCTCGCCCAGGTCGACGAACATCCGGGCGATCCCGCGGAACTTCTCGACCATGGCCTCGGCCACCTCGGCGGAGGGGACCGAGAGCTTGGAGATCCGGAGGGGCAGGGTCGCCTGCGGGCCGTGGACCGAGTCGACCTCGATC
>JAJYKX010000215.1 GCA_021788175.1 Chloroflexota bacterium | reverse complement strand
GTCGCCTCGCCGCGGTTCTTGCCGCGCTCTTCGTCCTGTTCACGTTCGTGCCCGCGGTCCTCGCGGCAGAACCCCAGTCGTACACCGGCAAGGTGCTGATGGCCTTCAACGGCGACGTGTCCGTGCCGGCCGGCGAGCGCGTCGATGCGGTCGTCGTGGTCCACGGCACCGCGACCATCGACGGCGAGGTCACCAGCGTGGTCGTGGTCGACGGCACTGCCGTTCTCAATGCCGCGCGTGCCGAGAGCGTGGTGGCCGTCCGCAGCCCCGTCACGCTCGGCGCAGGAACCATCGTGACGGGCGACGTCCTCACGCTGGACTCGGCCGTGCAGAAGGTGGGCGACGCCAGCGTCCAGGGTGACGTCCGCGACATGACGAGTTCGCTGGTCGGAATTGGCTTCATCCTGGGGCCGGCGCTGCTGCTGATCTCCATCGGCTTCGCGCTCGCGATGGTGCTGGCCGCCCTGGTCATGGCCGCGCTCGCATCCCGGCAGGTGCGCGCCGCCGGCGAGCTGATCCGGCGGGAGCCGGCGCAGACGCTCGCGATCGGGATCGTCGGCGCGATCGTGCCGCCGGTGCTGGCCGTGCTGGCGATGGCGACCGTGGTCGGGATCCCGATCGGCCTGGTATTCCTGCTCGCGGTGTGGCCGACGGTGGCGTTCCTGGGTTACCTGGTTGCGGCGATCTGGATCGGCGAGTGGATCATCGGCCATCTCAACCCGGCGCGGGTCGCCGAGCGCCCGTACGCAGCCGCCGTCCTCGGGGTGGTCGTGCTCGCGGTCTTCTCCGTGGTGCCGCTGGTCACCGCGGTGGCCAGCCTGTTCGGCTTCGGCGCCGTGATCCTGCTGGGCTGGCGGACCTGGCGCGGCGGGCACGGCCCGGCGACGTTCGCGCAGGGAGCCACGCCGATCCAGCCGGTCACCTGGCCGACGGCGTGATGCCGTTCGCGCAGGGAGCCACGCCGATCCAGCCGGTCACCTGGCCGACCGCGTGATGCCCTTGGTCGGCGCCGGCTGGGCCGGGCGGCACGCGGGCCGGGCCAGGGCGGCGACGGGCTTGCAGGCGTGCTGACCGCGATATCCCCGGCAGCGTTGCCGCTGCCGCTAACGGCGCGATAAGGGGCCACCGGGATCGATCGCGGCTGACGACCGCTCCTCCGGCGGTCCGGATCCCGTCGCCGATACTCCCGCCGAGCGGGGGCGGACGGACGTTCTCCCCCGGTCGTGCGGGTGCATCGCGGGCGCAGCGACTGCTGGCGGCATCCAGTCCCCTTCGGCATCGCTGTGGAGGATATCGGCGGGTCGCAGGTGGTCCCGGGGGTCGCAGGTGGTCCCGGGGGTCGCAGGTGGTCCCGAAGGGTCGCAGGCGCTCCCGTCCGGCCGTCGCGTTACCCTGCCGGTGGAACACGACGCGGCGGAACGAGGAGGCGCACCCATGGTGTCCAGCGAGATCCCCGAGGGGATCGAGATCGAGCACGTGTGGGCAATCGAGGCGGAGTACGCGGCCGACGGAGAGGCCCGCCGACGCCCGGTCCGGCACGCCCACCTCGCCAACCTCGCGCGGCTCATGCGCGAGGGGGTCGTGATCGTGGCCGGCGCGGTGGGCAATGTCGAGTCGGCGTTCATCGTGGTACGGGTGGCGGACGAGGCTGCGGCGCGCGACCTCGCCGAGCACGACGTGTACTGGACGTCGGGCGCCTGGTCGAGCATCCGGATCCGGCCGTACGGCATGGTCGTGCTGCGGGACCCGAACCCGCGCGCGTGACTGCGGGACGCGCCCGCGGGCTCGACGGCGCTGCCGTGGACACGGCACCGGTGCGCCATGCCGTCTCGGCCGACGGGACGCCGGTCGCGTTCGAGCGGACGGGCCACGGCCCGGCGATCGTGCTCGTCCACGGGGGATTCGTGGATCGCCGCGCGAGCGTGCCGGTGGCCACCGAACTGGCGCGGCAGTTCACGGTGGTGCTCGTCGATCGACGCGGCCATGGCGAGAGCGGCCCGTACCGCGACGACCACGCCATCGAGCGCGAGTTCGAGGACGTCGCCGCCGTGGTGGCCGCCCTGCCCCGCCCCGTGACCCTGGTGGGTCACTCCTACGGCGCCTGGTGTGCGCTCCACGGCGCGCTGCTGTCTGCCCGGTCGGGCGTCCCCGTCGCTCGACTCGTGCTCTACGAGCCGCCTCCCCTGTGGGACGTTCGCGACCCGGTGATCGACCGGATCCGGTCCACCCTGGCCGCCGGAGCGACCGACGAGGCGGTGGCGATCCTGCTGCGGGACGTGACCGGCATCCCGGGGCCCACGGTCGAGCGCCTCCAAGGGTCGCCCTTCTGGCAGCTCGTCAGCGCCAACGCCCGCGGTTTCGTGCCGGAGCTGGAGGCGGGTCGGAGGTTCGCCATCGACCCGGAGGCGGTTCGCACGCTGAGCACGCCGACACTGCTGCTGGTAGGCACGGAGAGCCCACCGTTCCTGCGGCCGGTGACCGACCGGCTCGCGTCGCTCCTGCCGGACGCGCGGGTCCGGGAGATCGAGGGGCAGGGCCACGGTGCCATGTCGTCCGTGCCCGCGCATTTCGCCGCGCTCGTCGCAGAGTTCGCGAGGAGTTGAGCGCGCCGGGACACCCGGAGGGACCGCACGCACAGGGAAGACGCGAGAGCGGCAGGACGTGCCCGCCACTCTCGCGTGGTGAACGGTCGTGGACCCCAACGGAGCCGGCCGGTCGACGGGGCCGTGGCGGTGGATGGCGGCGTCGAGTCACGCCCGCCGGCAATCCCATTCGGCTCCTGGCCCGAAGAGATGTCTGGAGCGCAGACCGCGCCGCACGACGGGGAGACCGAAGCCCATGACCGCCAACACCGCATCGCTCGCCGACCGGCGGCTGCCCATCGCCGCCGACCGGGCAGGCAGCCTCTTCCGCTGGAACGCCGTCCTGGCGATCCTGCATTTCGCCCAGTTCGCCGCGATCCTCGCCCTCTCGTTCGCCCGGAACCCGATCGTGACTGCCCCGGTTGTGAGCGGCTACCTCTCGTTCGACCGGGCGACGAGCACGCTGGTCCCGGCCCAGCGCGCGATCCTGGACCTGCCGATCGGGCCGGCCGTCGCGGTCTTCTTCCTGGTCAGCGCCGTGGCGCACGCCGCCCTCGCCTTCCCGGCCCGTGGCTGGTACGAACGCCGCCTGGCGCGCGGGCAGAACCCGGCGCGGTGGATGGAATACGCGGTCTCGTCGAGCGTCATGATCGTGGTCATTGCCACGCTGGCCGGCGTCCAGGAGATCGGGACGCTGGTCGCCATCTTCGGCGTCAACGCCGCGATGAACCTGTTCGGATGGAGCATGGAGGCCGCCAACGAGGGACGGGAGCGGCCGCAGTGGCTGCACTACCTGTTCGGCTGCATCGCCGGCGCGGTCCCCTGGATCGTCATCGGCATCGCGCTGCTGACCGCCGCGACGGCGCCCGGTGCGGCCGCCATCCCCGGGTTCGTGATCGCGATCTTCGTCTCGCTGTTCGCCTTCTTCAACGTGTTCGCGATCAACATGGTCCTGCAGTACCGCAAGGTCGGCCCATGGCGCGACTACCTCCACGGGGAGCGCGTGTACATGCTCCTCAGCCTGCTCGCCAAGACCGCGCTCGCCTGGCAGGTCTTCGCCGGCACGCTTCGCCCGTAGCCGATCGGCCCTCGACCGGGCACGGTCACCGCGCGCCCCGGCCGGTGCTCCACGCGGCACGCCGGGGCCGGGCCCGGCCCGTCAGCCGAGGGGGGCCCTGGAGACCCGCGCCGCGCGACGCGTCTTGACGCGCTTGAGCCGGAACCGGTCGTCGCGCTCACGCTGCTCGAGGGCCAGCTCGATCGCGCGCGTCTCGTCCTCCAGCCGCGGGACGATCCGCGTGCGCAGCGCGTTCACCCGGCTCCTCGTCCGCCGGATCTCGCGTGCCAGCCGCCGCACGCGCGCCTCCACCGTCGCCTGCCGGATCGCGATCGTGAGCTCCTCCTCGAAGCGCAGGGCGGCCAGCTCGA
>JAJYKX010000214.1 GCA_021788175.1 Chloroflexota bacterium | reverse complement strand
ACGAAGCTGACGAGCCCGCCCTCGAAGTAGAAGGAGCGCTCGCGGTGCGGGTCCGTCCGCCCGTCCACCAGGCAGATCCAGAGCCCCTTGTTCAGGTAGGCCGACTCCCGCATGCGCTGCGCGATGATGTCGAACGACCAGTCCAGCGTCTCGAACACCTCGGCGTCCGGCATGAAGCGGGTGGTCGTGCCGTGATGTCCGCCCGAGGGGCCCACCTCGTGGACCGGGCCCGTGGCCTTGCCGCGCTCGTAGGCCTGACCCCAGATCTTGCCGTCGCGGGCGGACTCCACGTTCAGCCAGGCCGAGAGGGCGTTGACCACGCTCACTCCGACACCGTGCAGGCCGCCGGAGACCTTGTATCCGCCGCCGCCGAACTTGCCTCCGGCGTGGAGCACGGTGTGCACCACCTCCAGGGCATCCTTGCCCGTGCGGTGGCGCCCCACGGGCACGCCGCGGCCGTCATCGCTCACGGTGACGCTGCCGTCGGCCTCGATGGTGACGTCGATGCGGGTTGCGTATCCCGCCATGGCCTCGTCGATCGAGTTGTCGACGACCTCCCAGACCAGGTGGTGCAACCCGCGCGCATCCGTGGAGCCGATGTACATGCCGGGGCGCCGCCGGACGGCCTCGAGGCCCTCCAGCACCTGGATGCTGCTGGCGTCGTATGCGGGAGCTGCGGATGCCGCCTTGCCGCGGCTGCGCGGAGCCGGGTCGACGACCGGATCTGCCGCCGGCGCCCGGCGACCCTGGGAACCCGTCACTCGACGCCCCCGACGATCTTCTCGTAGAGACGCGCGAGATCCGCGTCGTCGTAGTACTCGATCACGATCCGACCTCCCGTTCGGGCACGGGTGAGGCTCACCTTGGTACCGAGGGCAACCCGCAGCTCGGTCTCGATCCGCTCCGTCTCCGGGTCGGATGCGGGATCCGGCGCAGGGGCCGCGGACTCCGTCGGGTTCCCGGCCTGCTGTTCCAGTGCGGCCGTCTTCAGCCGCCGCGCGAGTTCCTCGGTCTGGCGCACGGACAGACCCCGGTGCACCACCGCGGAGAGGAGCGCTTCCTGCTGCGCCGGGCCCTCCAGCGACGCGATCGCGCGCGCGTGCCCCTCGGTGACGCTGCCGTCACGAACCGCGGCCTGGACGGACGGCGCCAGGTCCAGCAGGCGCAGGGTGTTCGCCACGGTCGACCGGGCGCGACCGACGCGCCGCGCCACGTCGTCCTGGCTCATTCCGAACGCGTCGACGAGCTGCCGGTACGCCTCTGCCTCTTCGAGCGGGTTCAGGTCCGCCCGCTGGATGTTCTCGACGAGGGCGACCTCGAGCTGCTCCCTGCCGGCCAGCTGGCGCACCACCGCGGGGATCCGCTCCAGTCCGGCGAGCCGGGCCGCGCGAAGGCGCCGCTCACCGGCGATCAGTTCGTACCCGTCGATGGTCTCGGTGACCAGGATGGGCTGCAGCACGCCGTGCTCGGCGATGCTCGACGCCAGCTCCTGGAGGGCGGCGTCGCCGATGGACTTGCGGGGCTGGTAGGGGTTGGCGCGGATCCGGTCGAGCGGGATCTCCGTGGGAGCCGCCATGGTGGCCGTCCCCGTCGGGATCAGCGACGCGAGGCCGCGCCCCAGCCCTCCGCTCTTCGGGCTCATGCTGGAACCCCGGCCGGCCGGGGGGCCACCAGCGGGACCGCGGCCGACGCGCTCCGCCGTCCGCGTGCGAGAAACTCGTCGGCGAGCGCGCGGTAGGCCTCGGCACCCTTGGAGTCTCCGCGGTACAGGGCAATCGGCAGGCCGTAGCTCGGCGCCTCGGAGAGCCGCACGCTGCGGGGGATGATCGTCTCGTAGACGGCGCCGTCGAGATGCCGGCGCGCCTCGTCCCGCACCTCCGCGGACAGCAGGGTCCGCGAATCGAACATGGTGAGGACAACCCCGCGCACCGCCAGCGTGGGGTTGAGGTGATCGCGGACGAGGTTGATGGTGGCCACCAGCTGGCTCAGGCCCTCCAGGGCGTAGTACTCGCACTGCAGTGGCACGAGCACGGAGCCGGCGGCCGTCAGGGCGTTGACGGTCAGGAGCCCCAGGCTCGGCGGGCAGTCGATCAGGATGTGGTCGTAGCGCGGTGCCAGTGGCGCCAACGCCCGGGACAGTCGACGCTCCCGCTGCGGCAGCGTGGCCAGTTCGACCTCGGCTCCCGCGAGGGAGAGGGCGGCGGGCATGAGGTCGAGGCGATCGATCCTCGTCGGGACGAGGAGCTCTTCGGCGGTCGCCTCGTCGCAGAGCAGGTCGTAGACCGAACGGGTGACCGATGACTTGTCGATCCCGAAGCCGCTGGTCGCGTTGCCCTGGGGATCGAGGTCGACCACCAGGACGCGCCGGCCCTTGAGTGCAAGATAGGCGCCGAGGTTGACCACCGTGGTGGTCTTTCCTACGCCGCCCTTCTGGTTGGCGCACGCGACCGTGTCGCCGTTCTGGGTCTCCCGTTCGCTCGCGCCCACCGACCTCATTCTATCCGAACGAGCCTTGACCCGCCCTTGCCCCTCGTTTCACGTGAAACAATCCGGCGCTTGTACCCGCGCCCGGGAGAACCGCCGGCGCGCCTGGATCCCGCGCATGGTCCCGATGGTGGGCCGCTCGATGGCTCCCGTGATGGCCCGACCCCCGGGCGGTCTGTATACTCTGCCGGGCGATGACCCTGGCGCGTGCCGCGATGTCCCGGAACCCGTTCGCGCCGCCAGGCGCGACACCCACGAGGAACGGCACGATGCAAGTCGCCCTGGCCGTGGTCGGATCGATCGTGGCCGCGCTGCTGGACACCAGCGTCGCCCCGTTCGCGATGATCGCGGGCACCCGGCCCGACATCGTGCTGGTCAGCAGTGTCGTGGTCGCGGTATCCATCGGGAGCGAAGCCGGGTTCATCTGGGCATTTGCGGGAGGCCTGACGCTGGATCTGCTGGCTGCCCCCGCGCGTCCGATCGGCTCGAGCGTGGTCGCCCTCCTGGTCGCCACCGGCCTCGCCGCCGTGGTGGCGCGCGTCGCGGGGCGCAACCGGCTGGCCACGGCCATCCTGGTCACCTTCCCGCTGACCTTCGTCTTCCAGTTCGTCTACGGCGTCCTCGTCTCTGCGGCCCTGGGGGGCGTCCCGTCCGGCGCATCGCTGGGACCCGGCCTTCCCGCGGCGATCGAGAACACGATCCTGGCGATCCCGCTCGCGCTGGCGGCGCGGCTGATCTGGCAGCGCTGGGGCACGTTCGACCGGATCGAGTGGTGAGCGCATGAGCGGGCTCGTCGACGAGACGCCGCGGAACGGGCGGCTGCTGCCCCGGTTCCTGCTGTTCGGCCTCGCCGTGCTCATCGTGGTCGGCACGCTCACCGCGCGCCTCTTCTACCTCCAGATCGCCACCGGCGGCTACTACCAGGGCCAGGCGACCGCCAACATGACGGTGCTCCAGCCCATCCCGTCTGCGCGGGGCCTGATCACCGACCGCGCCGGGAGATCCCTGGTGGTGAACGTGCCGTCGTTCTCGGTCAAGATCCGCCCGGCCGACCTGCCCTACAGCCAGCGTCCGACCGTGGTGGCACGCCTCTCGCAGCTCCTCGGCATCTCGACCACGCAGATCAACGAGACGATCGACGGCAACCCGGGCTCGAACTTCGACCTCGTGCGCATCGCGAGCGACGTGCCGGAGAACGTGGCCCGGCTGATCTCGGAGGAGCACCTGGACCTGCCCGGCGTCCAGGTGGTCACCGAGGCCCGGCGCGACTACACGTACGGCCCGCTGCTGTCGCAGCTGCTGGGATACACCGGTCCCATCAGCGCGGACCAGCTCCGCCAGCTCCAGTCGCAGGGCTACCTGCCCGACGACATGATCGGCCAGGCCGGCCTGGAGGCGCAGTACGAGCAGCAGCTGCGCGGCACGTACGGGGTCCAGGAGGTGGAGCGCGACGCCTCCGGCCGCCAGATCCAGGTGCTCTCCACGGTCACCCAGCCGCAGGCCGGCGATTCGCTGCAGCTCTCCATCGACGTCAAG
>JAJYKX010000213.1 GCA_021788175.1 Chloroflexota bacterium | reverse complement strand
CGGCACGGGACCGTCGGCCCCGTCACCCGGCTCGCGCGCGGCGGAGACCAGGTTGTCCGGCACGTGCCCATCGCCGGCCTCGCGCGCGGCGGACGCCCGGTCGTCCACGGTCACATCGTCGGGGCGCGGATCGCCGGGCCGCAGATCGTCGGGCCGCGGCGTCTCGTAGGGGTGCATGTCCCCTCAGCCTATCACCTGCGAGTCGCCACGCCCGGGAGGGTGGGTCGGGCGAGGTCGCGCTCGATCAGGCGCCAGGGCGCTGCGCCGGCGTGCTTCCGGGTGCCTGGACGGCGCCGGCCGGCCCACCGTTTGAGACGGGGTCGCCCGGCGCGACCGCCGCTCCGGTTCCGGCCGTCGGCGAGGTGCCCGGAGCCGCCATCGGCGCGGGCGCCGTCCCGACCTGCTCGTCGCGGCCGCTCGCCGCGTCCTGGAAGCTGCGGATCGCCCTGCCGATGGCGGCACCGGTCTCGGGGAGCTTGCCGGGCCCCAGCACGATCAGCACGATCCCCAGCAGCAGGACCAGGTGCCACGGAGACAGGGCATCCATGGATGTTCCTCCGTCAATGGTCGGCGGAGCATACCCGATCCCGGACGGGCGACGTCCTGGCGCCGGGGACGCACCTGCCGACGCTTGCCCGGCGGCGCGACACCTGCCGGCACCGGATCGCCGGACCGCTCAACTGTGGCACGCGGGACGGCGCACGCGTGCCGTCCGTGCCCGGGGGCGTGTTACGGATTCGTATACTCAGGAGCGCCCAATCCTGCATCCGAGGTCATGGCGATGTCCTCGCGGTCCGCTTCCTTCCCTGCCACGCTCGTCCTCCTGCTGGCGTGCACCCTGCTCGCGGCTGCGTGCGGCGGGAGTTCGACGACCCCGACACCCGGCTCGCACGGTGCCGCGGCATCCACCGGCGCGGGGGCCGTCCCCGCCGCGTCACCTGCAGCGGCCGCGACGGCGGCCCCGGTTGCCGCCTCGCAACTGGCCGGCGCCGCGGCGGCCCTCGACAACCTCACCTCGTACCGGTTCAGTGTCAAGGTCCGCGGGACCGGTGCCGCGATGCCGTCGGCCAGCGGTCAGGGCGGCACCTTCGGCATGGACGGCACGGTGGTCCTCAAGCCGCAGAAGGCCCTCTCGGTCTCGATGTCCGGGATGGGCGACGGCGCGGCCTCGGGCCTGGCCGTCGGGTACACGATCATCGGTGACAGCGCCTGGATGCAGCTGGGGGGCACCGCGATGCCCCTGCCGGCCGGCCAGGGCGCCACGATCCAGCAGACGATCGACGCGTTCTCGCCCCAGCGTGTCTTCGGGCAGTCCTTCGACCAGTACCTGTCCGGCATGCACCAGGTCGGCCAGGAGCAGAAGAACGGCGTGGCGACGATCCACCTGCAGGCGGACGCGCAGTCCCTCGACGCGCTTGCGCGGGCGGTCGGCGGCGGTACCGGCGTGCCGGGTACCTGGAAGATGGACCTCTGGGTCGCCCGTGACGGGGGCTACATGGTGAGTGCCGTCACCAGCGGGTCCTACGAGGTCAACGGCGCTCCGGCGACGATGCTCGTGCAGATCGACATCTCGGGGATCAACGACCCGGCCAACCGCGTGGTCGCACCGTCCTGATCGTTCGCGGCCCGGGTCCGGCCGCGCGTGGGCCCGGGCGCCTCCCCGGGCCCGGGCGCCTCCCCGGGGCTCGGGCCTGCAAGCGTCAGGGCGCGTCGGACAGGGGCGCGGGAGACACGTCCGCCAGGACCGGGGCGTGGTCCGAGGGGATCGGGTTCTTGCGGGCATCGCGGTCGATCTCGGCGACCGTGACCCGTGACGCGACGGTCCGCGTCGCCAGGAGGTGGTCGATGCGCATCCCCTGGCCCTTGTGGAACGCGCCTGCCCGGTAGTCCCACCAGCTGAAGCGGCCCCCTTCCGGGTGGTGGACCCGGTAGACGTCGACGAGGCCCCACGCGAGGAGCGCATCGAAGGCGGCGCGCTCCTCGTCGGTCACGTGGGTCGCACCCACGAAGGCCGCGGGGTCCCAGACGTCCAGGTCGGCGGGAGCCACGTTGAAATCGCCGCCGAGGACCAGTGCCTCGGCGGGATCGCGTCCGGCGAGCCAGTCGCGCAGCCGGCCGAACCAGCCCAGCTTCGCCAGCCAGAACTCGCTCCCGACCTCGCGCCCGTTCGGCGCGTAGCAGCTGGCGAACCGGACGCCCCCGCAGGTGGCGCTCACGAAGCGCGCCCCGTCGGGATCCGGCACGCCGGCGAACCCTCGCTCCACGTCGGCCAGCCCGACGCGGCTCGCGATGGCCACGCCGTTCCAGCGCCCCTCGCCGTGGTGCGCCAGCTCGTAGCCCGCGATCCGGAACGCCAGCTCGGGCGCGGCATCGTCGGCCAGCTTGGTCTCCTGCATCAGCAGGACGTCCACCTCGCGGCGTTCGAGCCACTCGGTGACCTTGGGGAGCCGTGCCTTCAGCGAGTTGACGTTCCAGGTCGCGATCCGCATCGCGGATCAGTCTGCCACGCGGGCGGACCGGACGAACCCCGGTTCAGGCCTCCAGGGTGGGCTCGACGGAGATCGCGACGTTGCCCTGCAGCGCCCGCGAGACGGGGCAGCCGTCCTTGGCCGCCACCGCGGCCGCACGGAACGCATCCGCGGAGATGCCCGGCACCCTGCCGGTCACCCGGAGCTCGGAGCTCGCGACGGTCCACTTCCCGTCGATGCGATCGAAGGTGACCGTCGCTCCGACCTCCAGCTCGGCCGGCGGGGTCCCCGCCCTGCCCAGCTCGGCTGAGAGGGCCATGCAGTAGCACGCGGCGTGCGCCGCGGCGATCAGCTCCTCGGGACTGGTGCGTCCGTCGGCGGCCTCGGTGCGGGATCCCCACGTCACCGGCAGATCCGCGAAGGCGCCGCTCGTGGCGGCCGTGACCCTGCCGGACCCGGACCCGAGATCTCCCTGCCAGTGCACGCTTGCGCGACGAATGGCGGCCATGTCGTGCCTCCTGTCCTGTTGACGGGCTGTACCGGTACGGCGCGCGTCGCTCGCGGCCCCGCGTGTCGGCGGTGGCCCGGGGTGGCACGCGCTGCATCCCCTGCCACGATGGTCGCACACGAACCGGGACTGCGCCGGGGCGTATCCTGCAGCGACTGGTGCCTGGCACAGGAGGACGGGATGGCGATCTGGTTCACGGTCCGGCTCGACGACCGTCCGGGCTCGCTCGCGCGGCTCGCGTCCACGCTCGGCGATCGAGGCATCAACATCACGGGGATCGTGGGGGTCGCCGAGGACACCGACGGCGCCCTGATGCTCACCACCTCGGACGCCGCAGGCACGCGCGCGGCCCTCACGGGGGGCGGGATCGCGTTCGAGGAGCACGACTCGGCATCCGAGGGTATGCCCGACGGCTTCGCCGACCTGCGCTCCGGTCTCGCCCAGCGCGGGATCGACGTGGACGCGCGGTAGGCGGCAGGCGCTCCGCCGTCCGAACCGATCCGCTCCGTGCCCGCCGATCCCCGTCCTGCCGTCCAGGTGTTCGGCCGGGCGGATTCCCGCGAGACCCAGAAGGCGCTGCGCTTCTTCAAGGAGCGGCGCGTCCCCGTGCACTACGTCGATGTGGCCCGCAAGCCGCCCGCGCTCGGTGAGCTGCGTCGATTCGCGCAGCGGCTGGGCGTCGCGGCGCTGGTCGACAGCGCGGGGCGGCGCTACCGGGACCTGGGGCTGGCCTATCTGCGGTCGTCCGACGACGAGCTCCTGGAACGTCTCGCGGCGGACCCGGCGCTGCTCCGGCTCCCGCTGGTCCGGAGCGGGTCGTCGTTCTCGGCCGGGCTCGCCGAGCCCGACTGGACCGCGTGGATCCGGGGAGGCGACACGGCCGGGCCCGACGCGAGCGGCCGGACCGGGCGTTCCTGACCGGTGCGCGGCGCCGGCCGCGCCGCCCCGCCGGGGCGTGCCGGGAGCGGCGCCGTGGCCCGCAGGGCGGACGGCGCCCCCGGCACGTCCTCAGAACGGCTGGACCGTCCCCCAGTCGAGCGCGGGGTCGAG
>JAJYKX010000212.1 GCA_021788175.1 Chloroflexota bacterium | reverse complement strand
TCGGGGGCGTGTACGACAACGTCGTCCGCAACAACATCGTCCTCGACAACGGGCTGATCGGGCAGGGCGCGGGCGTCCTGATCGCTGCCCCGTTCCCGGGGGCCGCCTCGTACGGCAACGTGATCGAAGACAACACCATCGCCGGCAACGGTCAGTCCGGTGTCACCATCCACAGCCATGCACCGGGCGCATGGGTCGGGGACAACGTCATCCGGAACAACATGATCGGCACCAACAACATGGTGGGCGATCCCGACGTTGCTCCGACGAAGGACATGGCCACGACCGGCATCCTGGTCTGGTCGGCGGTCACGCCGATCAAGGTCACCATCTCCGGCAACACCATCTTCGGCAACTGGTACGGCGTCTGGCTCGGTCATGTCGTGCTCGCGCCCGGCGCCCGTGCGCGCAACACGTTCTGGGCCGTCGGCACGTACGTGCACCAGGCGTAGCAGCGCGGGCGTGACCGGCCGGCAGGCGAGCCGGCACCGGCCATCAGCCGGTAGCGAACCTGGACATCCCCGGGGCTCAGGGGCCCCGGGGATGTTCGTTTCGTGGCGGCGGTTCCGTGCCTCGGCGCGCGTTCGGCAGCGAACGTCGCGTGCGCGTAGGCTGAGCGCCCGTGATCCTCGTCGCGCTCAAGCTCGTCCTGACCCCTCTGCTCATCGGCGGAGCCAGCCTGGGCGCCCGGCGCTGGGGGCCCGTGATCGGCGGCTGGATGGTCTCGCTGCCGCTGACGTCGGGGCCGGTCGCCCTGTTCCTGGCGCTCGACCGCGGCCCGTCGTTCGCCGCCACGGCGGCCGAGGCATCGGTGGCAGGCAACGTCGCGATCGTCGCCTTCTGCCTTGCGTACGCAGGGGTCGCCACGCGAACGGGGTGGCCCGCGGCGATCGCCGCGGCCGGTATCGGCTGGCTCGCGGCCGCGCTGGCGCTCCAGCCGGCCCTGGCGCTGCCGGTCGGCCTGCTGTTCCTCCTGGTGGCGTTCATCCTCGTCGTGGCGCTCCGCGTGATGCCGGCCGGGGCCGCCGAACCCTCCGGAGCCACCGCCCCGGGGTGGGACCTGCCGCTGCGGGTCGTCGTCGGCACCGGCGTGGTCCTTGCCCTGACCGCAGCCGCTCCCACGCTGGGGTCATCGACCAGCGGGTTGCTCGCCATGCTGCCGGTGATCGCCACGGTCCTCGTCACCTTCACGCACCGGCACGAGGGAGCCGAGCCCGCAATCGGGCTGCTGCGGGGGATCCTGACCGGCCTGTTCGGGACGGCGGCGTTCCTCGCGGTCGTCAGCGCCTCGATCCAGCGGCTGGGCGTCACGGTGGCCTTCGCGGCCGCGCTCGCGACCGTCGTCGTGGTGCAGCTGGTGGCGCTGTCGGTGCTCCGCCGTGTCTCGGGCGAGGCGGCTCGCCGGTCGGTTCCGCGCCCGGCCTGAACCGCTGCTTGCGCCCACTGGGTCGCGGCCACAGCCGCGCGCAGAATGCGCGGCATGGAGGACCTGCCCGCCTTCGTCGAGCTGCGCGCGTACGGCCCGCTGAACGACTTCCTGCCCGGTCCCCTCCGCGGCCGCCCGCTGCGCCGTCGCCTGTACGGCACACCCGCCGTGAAGGATGTCATCGAGGCGGCGGGGATCCCACACCCCGAGGTGCAGCTGGTGTGCGTGAACGGGGAGCCGGTCGGGTTCGGGCAGCGGCTCCAGCCCTCCGACCGCGTGGCGGTCTACCCGCCGTTCCGGACGGTCGAGCTGGGGCCGGTGCTCCTCGCGGGTCCGCCGCCGTTGCCGCCGGATGAGGCGACGTTCGTGCTGGACGGCCACCTCGGCCGGCTGGCCGCGTATCTCCGGCTCTCCGGTTTCGACACGCTCTACCCGCGCGACGCGGCCGACGACGAGCTGGCCGGGCTCGCCGGGGACGGCCGGATCCTGCTCACCCGCGACCTCGGCCTGCTCAAGCGGTCGGCGGTCGTCCGTGGCGCGTTCGTCCGCTCGGACCGCCCCTCCGAGCAGCTGATCGAGACGTTCCGGCGGTTCGACCTGGCCGGCGCCGTGCGCCCCTTCGCGCGCTGCCTGACCTGCAACCGGCTCCTCGAGCCGGCGGACCGGGAATCCGCGCGTGAACTGGTCCCGCCCCGCGTGTTCCGCGAGCAGGCCGAGTTCAGGCGCTGCCCGGCCTGCGGGCGGCTGTTCTGGCGGGGATCGCACGTCGCGCGCATGGCGCGACTCCTGCAGCGCGCCGTCGAGGCCGCGAACGGCGGTGCCGGGGGCTGACGCATCCCACCGGTGCGCGAGCGGCCCGGCGGCGAGCGCCACGCCGCGATCGGCCGCCGCAATCGAGCACGCCGCGTGATCGCTTCGGCCGCGACCGGCCGGTGCGCGGTCAGCCTCCGCCGGGTCGTGGCTGCACGACCCACCGGGCGGACAGGGTCGCGCCCTGGATCGCGAGTGCCGTGACCACCGCGGCGGCGAACGACAGCGCGACCCCGAGCGAGCCGAGCGACAGGTTGATCACGGCAAAGAAGCCGGTGAACGCGAAGAGGCCGATCAGCAGCCCCCGCAGCACGTCCATCGCCTGGGCACCGCCCTCGAGGTGGTGCGTGAACCCGGCGAGGACCGCGGCATAGACGGGGAACGCGGCGAGCAGGCCGGTCAGATGGGGCCCCAGCGCCGGCGCCACGGCCGTCAGCAGCACCACGATCGCGGTGCCCACGATCATCCGCGCGGGGAGATCCCACGCCGGCGCCTCCACGCCCCCCACGCGGCCCTGCGACGGCGGAATGGCGAGGAACGAGAGCGCCAGGATCGCGACCACCACCGCGAGCTCTCCGCCAAGCGGGAGCAGCAGCGCCGGCTGGATCGCCACCGACCCCAGGAAGTAGCCGAGGCTTCCCGCAGCGATGGCGAGCGGCCAGCGCACGCGACGCCCGACGGCGGCGTACGCGAGGCAGAAGCCGGCCTCGGCCGCCGCTCCCCCGATCGACCCGATGGCCGCAGCGACCGCGAACGGCGTCCCATGGTCGATGGCCAGGAAGAACGCCACGGGGCCCGACGTCAGCGGAAGCCCTACCAGCCACCCGCCGACCCCGGGGCCCCAGCGCCGCGCCGCGAGCGTCGCGCCGCCGATCAGCGCCGGGGTGAGGATCAGCTTGAAGAGGAGGGTCGGCACGCGGTGAAGCGTACCGTCCGCACCTCGTCAGCGGGCCGCCGCGCTGCCCCGCTCCTCCGCCTCGGAGGCCCGTTGCGAGGCGGGCCGCGCTGCGGCGAGCGGCAGGACCTCCACCGTGGCGTTGTAGTCGGGGACCAGCGCGACCGGGTCGCGGCGTCCCGGACGGATCAGCGGGTTGGCCTCCGGGAAGAACATCTGGACGTTGCGCGGCTTGATGGCCGAGATCCTGATCGCGGCGTGGACCTCGCCGTCCTCGGACCGGACGAGGACCCGGTCGCCCTCCCCGAGGCCCAGCGCGGACGCGTCCTGGGCCGAGATGAACAGGGCATCGCGCATCGCGCCCGTCAGTGGATCCCGCTTCTTGAACACCATCGAGTTGAACTGCTTGCCGCGGCGGGTCGACAGCCGGAACCGGCCGTCCGGGATGGACAGCTCGGGCGGATCCACCGGGTCGAAGTGCGCCTTCCCGTCGGCTGTCGGGAAGACCCAGCCGTCGCACAGGCGCTCGCCACCCCACTGCACCTGGTCGCCCGCCTTCCGCAGCTTCTCGATCCCGCGGTAGGACGGGATCACCCTCGCGATCTCGTTGCGGATCTGCTGGCCGGTGCGGAAGTCGACCAGGTGCGCCCGCTCCGGATCGACCCGCTTCGCGAGGTCGACCAGGATCTCCCACTCGCTCCGCGCCTCGCCGACCTTCGGCCCCGGGATCCGCGGGCTGAAGAGGATCCGCCGCTCTGTGGTGGTCTCGGTGCCGCCGCCCGGCTGCTCGTACCGGGTCCGTGCCGGCAGCAGGACCACCTCTTCGCCGGGGTCGACCAGCATCTGCGTGGTGATCACGATGTCCTGGTGCACGCGCAGCGGCACGCGCTCGAGCGACTCCCTGACCTCCTCGGGGTCGG
>JAJYKX010000211.1 GCA_021788175.1 Chloroflexota bacterium | reverse complement strand
CCGAGAGCGTCCTCGACTTCGTGGCCGCCGTGGAGCAGGGCCGCGAGCTGGTCGTGGTCGACGTGGAGACCACCGGCCGCGACCCCCAGCTCTCCGAGCTGCTGGAGATCGGCGCGGTGAAGCTCCGCGGCACCGAGGTCGTCGGCCAGTGGTCCACCTTCGTGAACCCGGGTCGTTCGATCGTGGGCAACCAGATGCACGGGATCGCCGACGCGGACGTCGCCGGGGCGCCCGCCCCCGCGGACGCGGTGCGGCAGTTCCGCGAGTTCGCCGGGGACGCCGTGCTCGTGGGGCACAACATCGGCTTCGATCTCGGGTTCCTCGAGGCGGCGGCCGGCGACGGCACCCGGTACCAGCCGGGCCAGTACCTGGACACCCTGGTGCTCGCCCGCGAGGGTTACCCGGACCAGGAGGGCTACAAGCTGGTCGACCTGGCGCGCTTCTTCGGCGTCGCACAGGAGACGAGCCACCGCGCGCTGGCCGACGCCCAGGCGACCGCAGGGCTGGTGGCCCGGTTCGGGCAGGATCTGCCCGGTCGGATCCATCGCTTCCACGATGCCGTCGCGCGGTCGATCCGGATGCGACGGGACGGCGACCAGGAGGGCGCGGACGCGGTCTTCGAGGCCGCCCGTCGGGACGTCCGCCTGTCGCGGTCGCTCACCACGCTGATCCACAAGAAGACCGTCCGCGAGCTGGTGCTCGAGGAGGGGATCCGGATGGACGGTCGCGACCTCGACACGATCCGTCCGATCTCCGTGGAGGTGGGCCTGCTGCCGCGCGCCCACGGGTCCGGTCTCTTCACCCGCGGCCAGACGCAGGCGCTGACGGTCGCCACCCTGGGCCCCTCGTCCGACGTCCAGCGGATCGACACGATCAGCCCCGAGGAGTCCAAGCGCTACATCCATCACTACAACATGCCGCCCTACAGCACGGGTGAGAACAAGCCGATGCGGGGGCCCGGCCGGCGCGAGATCGGGCACGGCGCGCTCGCCGAGCGCGCGCTGGTCCCCGTCCTCCCGTCCGCGGACGAGTTCCCGTACGTGATCCGGCTCGTCAGCGAGTGCGTGACCTCGAACGGCTCCACGTCGATGGCGTCGACCTGCGGCTCGACCCTCGCCCTCATGGACGCCGGGGTGCCGCTCAAGGCGCCCGTCGCCGGCGCGGCCATGGGCCTCGTCAGCGGCGAGAACGGCCGGTACGCGGTCCTCACCGACATCCTGGGCAAGGAGGACGCGTTCGGTGACATGGACTTCAAGGTCACCGGCACCGACGCGGGCGTGACCGCCCTGCAGATGGACATCAAGGTCCAGGGGATCAACGAGTCCATCATCCGTGACGGGCTGGAGAAGGCCCGCGTGGCGCGCCTCTTCATCCTCGGGAAGATGCTGGACGTGCTGCCCGAGAGCCGCGCGCAGATGAGCGACTTCGCGCCGCGCATCGTCACCATCAAGATCAACCCCGACCGGATCCGCGACATCATCGGCAAGGGCGGCTCGATGATCCGCAAGATCCAGGAGGACACCAACACCGAGATCAACGTCGAGGACGACGGCTCGGTGGAGATCGCCGCCGTGAACGGCGAGAACCTGCGCCGCGCGATCCAGACCATCGAGGGGCTGACGCGCGACGTGGAGGTGGGCGCGACCTACCTCGGCAAGGTCACCCGCATCATGACCTTCGGGGCGTTCGTCGAGATCCTCCCCGGCAAGGAGGGACTGGTGCGCATCGGCGAGCTGGCCGACTACCACGTCCCGAGCGTCGAGGACGTGGTGTCGATCGGCGACGAGGTCATGGTGATGGTCACCGAGATCGACCGGCAGGGTCGCATCAACCTCTCGCGCAAGGCCGCCATGCAGCGGCACCTGGCGCGGCAGAACGCCTGACCTGGCGGCCCGCCAGGCGGGCCGTGACCAGCGCGAACCAGCGAGACCGGGGCCGCAGGGTCCCGGTCTCGTTCCATCCCCGGCAACGCCGGCCCGGCCGGTCGAGCCTGTCCCTGGCCGCACGCGTCTCCCGCCCGCCCGGCCGGTCGAGTCGGTCGCCGCTCGCCGGGCACCGGTGCCCGCGGGGTATCATCGGGCCATCGCCCACCCAGACGGAGTCAGCACCGCCATGCCCCAGACGAAGCCCGCCGATCCTCGACCCGTCGTCGCCGTCTGCGGCGCGACCGGGCTCGTCGGCCGGACCATGATCCACATCCTCCACGAGCGCGCGTTCCCGTTCCGGGAGCTGCGGGTCATGGCCTCGGCCCGGTCCGCCGGCACCACCCTCGCCGTGGACGGCCGGACCTACCCGGTGATCGAGGCGACCCCCGAGGCGTTCGAGGGGGTGGACGTCGCGCTCTTCTCGGCTGGCGGCTCGGTCTCCCGCGCGCTCGCGCCCGAGGCGGCCCGGCGGGGCTGCACCGTGGTGGACAACTCCTCGGCGTGGCGGATGGAGCCCGGGGTCCCCCTGGTGGTGGCCGGGGTGAACGACGGCGACGCCGCGACGCACGAGGGGATCGTGGCGAACCCCAACTGCTCGACCATGCAGCTCATGCCGCTCTTCATGGCCCTCCGTGACGCCGTGGGACTGGAGCGCGTGATCGTGGACACCTACCAGGCAGTCGCGGGTACCGGCGAGAAGGCCGTGGACGAGCTGGAGGCGCAGGTCCGCGCGCACGCCGCCGGCGCGCCCAAGGAAGCGCGCGTCTACCCCCATCCGATCGGGTTCAACGCCCTCCCCGAGATCGACGTCTTCCTGGACAACGGGTACACCAGGGAGGAATGGAAGGTCGTCACCGAGAGCCGCAAGATCCTGCACATGCCGGACCTGCGGGTCTCCTGCACGGCCGTCCGGGTGCCGGTCTTCGTGGGGCACTCGGAGGCGGTGCACGTGGAGACCCGGGAGCCGCTGACGCCGGAGGGCGCCAGGGCGCTCTTCGCGGCGACGCCCGGGGTCGTCGTGGTGGACGAGCCGCACGAGCACCGCTACCCCCTCGCCACCAGCGCCGAGGGGACCGATGACGTCTATGTCGGCCGCATCCGCGCCGATGCCTCGATGGCGGACGGACGGGGCCTGGCCTTCTGGGTGGTGGCGGACAACCTGCGGAAGGGCGCCGCGACCAACGCGGTCCAGATCGCGGAGCTCCTGGTGGCCCGCGGGTGGCTCGCGGCCGCGTCCCGGCGGGCGGCCGCCGTGGGGGCCTGAGGCGGCCGTGCCGGACGGCCGTCGAGCGCGCCTCCCGGCCGGCGGGACCGCGTGACCCCGGGGGAGCGGGCGGCGGCGCTCGAGGAGATCGCCGCGGAGGTCCGCGCCTGCACCGCCTGCCGTCTGCACCGCGGTCGGACCCACGCGGTCCCCGGCGAGGGGCACCCGGACACGGAGGTGGTCTTCGTCGGCGAGGGACCGGGCCAGAACGAGGACCAGCAGGGCCGCCCCTTCGTGGGGGCGGCCGGCGGTCTGCTGGAGGAGCTGCTCGGTCTGGTCGGCTGGCGTCGCGACGAGGTCTTCATCACCAACGTCGTCAAGTGCCGCCCGCCCGGCAACCGCGACCCGGAGCCGGACGAGATCGCGGCGTGCGCCGGCTACCTGCGTCGCCAGCTCGCGCTCCTCGACCCGGCCGTGATCGTGACGCTGGGGCGCTTCTCGCTCGGCACGTTCATGCCGGGGGCGAGGATCTCCTCGGCTCACGGCACCGTCAGGCCGGTCGATCCGGGCACTGGAGCCCCGTCCGCGGTCGCCTACGCGATGTACCATCCAGCCGCGGCCTTCAGGCAGGCCGCCCTCAGGGAGACGCTCGTCGCCGACATGGCCAACCTGCCGCAGGTCCTGATCGACGCGCGCGTCGCGCGCTCGGCGTCGCTCGCGGGAAGGGGGGACGGGGAGGACTCGCCGACCGTCGGAGCCGCGGCCAGGGCCGGGGATGCCGGGACGGACGACGACCGGCTCCGTGACGTGGGCACGGCCGGTCAGCTCGCCGCACCGGCGGGCCCGGCGGACACCACGGCGCCCGGAGAGTCGTCGGAGGTTGCGGCCGCGACGGCGATCGTGCCAGCTGCCGCTGCGCCCGATAGATCG
>JAJYKX010000033.1:15775-20124 GCA_021788175.1 Chloroflexota bacterium | reverse complement strand
GCGGCGACGGGGTCCAGCCCCGCGGACAGGACCTCGGTCGCGGACAGGGCCATGGTCGCGGGGAAAGACGCCGACGGCGACAGCGAACCGGCGCGCACCAAGGCCCCGCGGATCGGCGAGGCATGGCCCGGCGACCCCGCCTCGATCAGCTTCTGGATCGAGGACGCCGGCGACGACCTGTCGCCACGGCCGCGGCTGGACGGCTCGACGGATGCAGACGTGGCGATCCTGGGAGCCGGGTTCACCGGACTGTGGACGGCCCTCGAGCTCCTGAAGCGGGAGCCGTCGCTCCGCGTCGTGGTACTGGAGCGCGAGATCGCCGGGTTCGGCGCATCGGGCCGGAACGGCGCGTGGTGCTCCGGCGAGCTGAACATCAGCATGGACGTGCTCGCCGAGCGCCACGGCCCGGATGCCGCCAGGGCGATCCGCCGGACGATGCACGACACCGTCGATGAGGTGGGGCGCGCGGCCGCCGCGGAGGGGATCGACGCCGGCTTCCGCAAGGGCGGGTCGCTGATCGTGGCGAGGGGACCGGCGGAGGAGCCCGCCCTGCGGGCGACGGCCGCGGAGTACGAGCGGTTCGGGTTCGCCGAGCATTGCCAGGTCCTCGACCGGACCGCGCTGGACGAACGCCTCCGGGTGGCCGGCGCCGTGGGCGGCGTCTTCATGCCGGACTGCGCGGCGATCCACCCCGGGCGCCTCGTGCGCGGACTCGCGCGGGCGGTGGAGGCACGCGGCGGGGTCATCCACGAGGGGACCGCCGTGACCGACTTCACCCAACGAGGCGGCAGTGCGACGCCGGGTCACGAGATCGTGCGCACGGGGCTCGGTCGTGCACGGGGGCTCCGTCCAACGACGGCGGGGGGCGGGGAGGGCGCCGACCGGGTCGTCCTCCACACCGGGACGGGCGACGTCCGGGCCGGCACGATCGTCCTCGCCGGCGAGGCCTACCTCGCGCAGCTCCCCCGGCTGCATCGACAGCTGCTGCCGATCTACTCGCTGATCGTGCTCACCGAGCCGCTCACCGATGAGCAGTGGGCGGCCATCGGGTGGGATGCCCACGAGTGCGTCTCATCGTTCCGCCTGACGATCGACTACCTCTCGCGCACGCCGGACGGCCGGATCCTCTTCGGCGGGCGCGGCGCCCCATACCACTACGGGTCACGCATCCAGCCATCGTTCGACCGCGACGAGGCGACGCACGCCATGCTGCGCAGGATGCTGGTGCGCTGGTTTCCCTCGCTCCGCGGGATCCGTTTCACGCACGCGTGGGGAGGGCCGCTCGGCATGCCGCGCGACTGGATGCCGACCTTCTCGTACGATCCCGCGTCCGGCATCGCCTCGGCCCGCGGCTACACCGGCCACGGCGTGGCGACCTCCAACCTCGCAGGGCGGACACTCGCCGACCTGATCACGGGGCGTCGCACGGAGCTGACCGAACTGCCCTTCGTCAACCATCGCTCCCGCGACTGGGAGCCGGAGCCCCTGCGCTGGATGGGCGCCCGGTTCGTGCAGCTCTCGATGATGCGACTCGACCGCCTGGCAGATCGCCGGGGCCGGCCGCCGACGGGCCGGAGCCTGGCGGAGCGCCTGGCGCGCCACTGAGCGTCGCGCCGGGACGGAGCGCCTGGCGCGTCACCAGGAACGCCGGCCTCCAGCCGGCCTCGGCGGAACCCGGCCGCGCCGCGCTACGATCGACGCATGACGCGAGCGACTCCCCCCGGCCACTCGGCGCGCAGCTTCGAGCTGGCGCTGCCCGGGATCCTCGTCGGCGCCCTGCGCTGGAGCCCTGCGGACCAGGGTCGTGCCCCTTCCGGGCGCCACCTGGAGATCCTGCACGGCGTCACCGGCAACGCCATGTCGTGGGAGGGCGTCGGCCGGAGCTTCGCGGTCGATGGATGGACGGTGGACGCCCTCGATCTCCCGGGCCATGGGCGCACGCGCTGGACGGACGACAGCGGCCGGCCCCTGCCCGACCAGGAATCGGTGGGGCGCGACCGGTACGGGCTGCGGCAGGTGGGCGAGATCGTCGCCCGCGCGTTGCGCGCGCTTCCGCCGATCGCCCCGGGAGCGGCCGGCGGCCGCCGGGGCACCGGCAGCGATGGGGCAGCAGCCGGCGGCTCCCTGGAGTCGGGCGGCGGCGGGGCGTCCGGGGGTTCCTTCGGGGCGGCCGACGGCGGCGCGGGTGCCGCGCCGGTCCTGCTTGGCCACTCGTGGGGCACCGGCGTGGCGATCATGGCGGTCGACGCAGGCGCGCCCGTGAGCCGGCTCATCCTGCTGGAGCCACCCTTCATGACGCCCCAGCAGGGATCCGAGATGGCGGACTCGTTCGCGGCGGAGCTCCAGCCGGGCCTGGATCTCGAGGCCGCCCGCACCATCGCCCGCCAGGCAGGCGACACCGGGTACGCCCTCGAGGCGCGCGCGCATGCCCTGGTCGAGACGTCGCCGCTGGCGGCCGACGCGATCTCGCGAGGCGCGCCGGCGGACCCGGTCGCCCTCATGGTCGAATGGCGCACCAGGCACCCGGATCTCCCGGTGGACGTGATCGCGGGCGATCCCGCCGCCGGCGGTCTGATCCCGGCGGCCATGCTCCGGCTGCTCCGGCTCGCCCTGGGGTCATCGCACGTGCACGAGCTGCCCGGCGTCGGGCACAGCCCGAACCGCGACGACCTGGACCGCCTCCTGGCCGTCCTGCGGGAGATCGTCGCCTAGGCCCTCGGCCGGCCCCCGGAGGACCCGCGCCGGGTGGCGATCGCGCGCTCGTAGGCCTCCACGTAGCGCGGTGCGGACGCCGACCAGGAGAAGTCGCGGCCCATCGCGCGGCGCGTCACCAGCTGCCAGCGGGCGGCGTCCCGGTACGCCGCGATCGCGCGAAGGCCGGCTGCCACGAAGGCCTCGGCGCTCGCCTCGTCGAACACGAACCCATCGCCCTCGCCCGGGTGCTCGTCCGCATCGACCACCGTGTCGGCCAGGCCGCCCGTGCGGCGCACCACCGGCACCGTCCCGTAGCGCATCGCGATCATCTGGCTCTGCCCGCATGGCTCGAACCGCGAGGGCATCATCAGCAGGTCGCTGCCCGCGTAGATGCGGCGGGCCTCGTCGCGGTCGAACCGCTCCAGGACCAGCACGCGTCCGGGCCGCTGCCGCGCGGTCTCACGGAGACCGGCCACCAGCCGCTCATCGCCCGTGCCGAGGATCACCAGGCGCGCCCCGGCATCGACCAGCGCCTCGGCCGCGCCCGTCAGGAGGTCGAACCCCTTCTGCGGATCGAGACGACCGACCATGCCGAACAGGGGGCCACCGCGGCTCCCCCACGAACCGCCCAGGTCGCCGTCCGCGTCGCGGGGGTCAGCCGCCGCATCGCGGGGGGCAGCCGCGTCGCGGGGGTCAGCCGCGCCGCCGTCGGGGCTGCCGGCCCTGCTGCCGTGGCGTGCCGACACCGGACGCGCGTCGATCCCCAGCCGGTCGCACAGGTCCGCCTTGCAGCGTGCCTTCCCCGCGGGATCGGCGGCCGTGAAGCGGCTCGGCAGCGCCGGGTCGGAGGCCGGGTCCCACAGGCGATTGTCGATCCCGTTGAGGATCCCGAGGTACCGGTCTCCCCTGGCACGGAGCACGTCGTCGAGCCCCGCGCCGTACGGCTCCGTGCGCGATTCCAGCGCGTACGTCGGGCTGACCGTGTTCACCACGTCGGCGAGCGCGACCTCCTCCCGCAGCAGGTCGATCCCGTCCGCCTTGCCCACGGACGGCGGGAGATCGAGCGCCGCCGCACGATCGCGCGGCACCCAGCCGTGATAGGCGAGGTTGTGGCAGGTGACCACGGTGGCCATCCCGGCCAGCACCGGGTCCGAGCCGTAGCGGTGGTCCCGGAGCAGGACGGCCGGCCCCGCCTGCCAGTCGTGCCCGTGGAGCACGTCGACGCCGCCGCCCTCCGCCCGGATCGTCTCCAGCACGGCACGGCCGAGGAGGGCGAAGCGCGCCCCGTTGTCCGGGTAGTCCCCTCCTGCATCGCCGTAGTAGGCGGGCCGGTCG
The DNA here is from genome assembly GCA_021788175.1 of Chloroflexota bacterium. Classification (GTDB taxonomy): domain Bacteria; phylum Chloroflexota; class Limnocylindria; order Limnocylindrales; family CSP1-4; genus JAJYNJ01. Next base: position 16,095 of record JAJYKX010000033.1, on the reverse strand, counting down.
AAGCTCTTAGGATGGTCGATCAGCCGGAGCCGGTAGCCATCCGCCCGGGCGGTGAGTACCTCGACCGGCGTGCTTCCGCCGGACCCGGCGCCCGGCACGTTCACCGTGAGCCGGCTCGATGGGCCCGGCGGCTCGAGCCCCCGGTACCGGGGCAGGTAGACATCGACGTGGTGACCGAGCTCGCCGAGCGCCCGTGACAGGGCGTCGACCACGTCCGCGAGCCCGCCCGTCTTCGCGAACGGCTCGCACTCCGAGGCAACCATCGCGATCCGCATGGGCGCGATGGTACGCCGCCCACCGGGGCTCCATCCGCGCCCCGG
>JAJYKX010000033.1:0-15675 GCA_021788175.1 Chloroflexota bacterium | reverse complement strand
TCCGCCGGAGGCGCCGCGCTAAAGCGGTTTATCGCGACGGCTTCGTGTAGCATCCCCCCAGCGATGCAGCAAGCGCCCACGGTTCCGACCCTTCCCCCGCCTGCCTTCCGCCTGCCACCCCGGCTGGAGGGGCTCCGGGCCCTCGCCTACAACCTGTACTCCACCTGGCACCCCGAGGTGCGGCAGCTCTTCTCCCGGATCGACCCGGCCGCGTGGTCCCGGTACCGCAACCCGATCTCGATCCTGATGAGCCACCAGAACTGGGCGGACCTGCTGGAGAACCCGGCCTTCATGGCCGAGTACGAGACTGTCCTCCAGGATTTCGAGCGCTACATGACCAACGGTGCCGGCCACTGGTTCGCCCGCCATCACGGCGGCGACCTGGACGGCCCGATCGCCTACTTCTGCGCCGAGTACGGGCTGACCGAGTCGCTCGGGATCTACTCGGGCGGGCTCGGCATCCTGGCCGGCGACCACGCCAAGACCGCCTCGGACATGGCGCTCCCCTTCGTGGCGGTCGGCCTCTTCTACCGTCGCGGGTACTTCCGGCAGTCGATCGACGCGGACGGCCACCAGGAGCACGCCTACCCGGACTACGACCCGCTGCGGCTGCCCCTGCTGCGCGTCGCCTCGCCCGAGGGCGACCCGCTCCACGTGCCCGTGGAGCTGCCCGGCCGGACCGTGTGGTGCGCGGTGTGGCTGGCCCAGGTGGGCCGCGTGCCGCTCCTCCTGCTGGACACGGACATCGGCGAGAACGCTCCCGAGGATCGTCCGATCACGAACATCCTCTACGTCCGCGGGCGCGAGATGCGCTTCTGCCAGGAGATGATCCTGGGCGTGGGCGGGGTGCGCGCGCTGCGCGCGCTCGACATCCGCCCCGTGGTGTGGCACCTCAACGAGGGCCACTCCGCCATGATGCTCGTCGAGCGGACCCGCGAGCTCGTCGCGCAGGGGACGCCGCTGGAGGAGGCGCTCGGCCGGGTGCGCCGCGACAGCGTCTTCACCATCCACACGCCGGTCTCGGCGGGCAACGAGCGCTTCGATGCGGGGCTGGTCCGACGCGTGGCCGCGCCGCTGGGCGGTCCCGACGGCGTCGACCTGGACCGGGTCCTGGAGCTTGGTCGCGGCGTCGAGGGGGACGCGAGCCAGTTCGACATGACCGCGTTCAGCCTCCGCCTGACCAATGGCGCGAACGCCGTCAGCCACCTCCACGCGCAGACCGCGAACGCGACCTGGCAGTCCGTCATGGACCGGCCCATCCTCGGGATCACCAACGGGATCCACGTCCCGAGCTGGGTGGGGCGCCCGATCCGTGCCCTCTACTACGAGCATGGCGCCGACCTGGACGACCTGGACGCCGAGGTGCGGGCGCGGCGCTTCTGGGACCGCGTGGACCAGATCGCCGACCGGCCGCTCTGGACGGCACACGCGCACCAGAAGCTGGAGCTGGCGCACTTCGCCCGGGGGCGGCTGCTGAAGCAGCTGGCCCGCCACGGCGAGCCGCCGGAGGAGCTCGAGGCGGTCGGTCACGTCCTGGACCCGGCCATCCTCACCATCGGCTTCGCCCGGCGCTTCGCGACCTACAAGCGGGCAGCGCTCCTCTTCAGCGACGAGGAGCGGCTGGCGCGCATCCTCTGGGATCCCGAGCGCCCGGTGCAGGTGGTCTTCGCCGGGAAGGCACACCCCGCCGACCGGCCCGGCCAGCGCGTCATCCAGGAGATCTGGGAGCGCAGCCGCTCGCCACGCCTCAAGGGGCGCGTCTTCATGCTCGAGGACTACGACATGCGTGTCGCCCGGTTCCTGATCCAGGGCGTGGACGTGTGGCTCAACAACCCGCGGCGGCCGCTGGAGGCGTCGGGGACGAGCGGCATGAAGGCGGCCGTCAACGGCGTGGTGAACCTCTCGGTGCTCGACGGCTGGTGGGACGAGGGGTGGCGGGGCGACAACGGCTGGGCGATCGGCGGGCGCGACAGCAGCCCGGATGAGGGCGCACAGGACTGGACGGACGCCGGCGAGCTCTACCGGATCCTGGAGCAGGAAGTGGTCCCGCGCTACTACGAACGCGACCGGGAGGGGCTGCCCGCCGCGTGGTTGCGCACCGTTCGCGCGTCGATCCGGGCCACGGCCTGGGAGTTCTCGACGACCCGCATGCTCGAGGAGTACATCGAGCAGCTCTACGTGCCGGCAGCCCGGGAGTCCGGGGCCGGGCAGCGGGGCCGCCGCCGGGCGGCCCGGCGGTCGGCCTCCGGCGACGGTTCGGCGCCGGGTCGCTTCCCGTCCGGTCCCGCCCTCGAGGGGGCGCTGCCGCCTGGCGGAGACGGTTCGGAACCCGTGCCGACGCCAGGTCCGGCGGGGCCTGACACGACGGGGGCGGTCGGCGCCGGCGCCTGACTCGCCGGCAGCACGCAACGAGGAGACGGAGGGAGGCCGGTGAGCGGCCGGATCGGACTCGCGCTCGCGATCCACAACCACCAGCCGATCGGCAACTTCGGCTGGGTGTTCGAGGATGTCTACCGGCAGGCATACGAGCCCCTCCTCCAGGCTCTCGACCGGCATCCCGGCGTCCGGATCGCCCTCCACTACACGGGCCCCCTGATCGAATGGATCCGGGCCGAGCGTCCGCAGGCGATCGAGCTGCTGGCGGCGCTCGTGTCGCGGGGCCAGGTCGAGGTGCTCGGCGGCGGTTACTACGAACCGGTGCTGGTCTCGCTGCCGGAGCGCGACCGGCACGGCCAGCTGGTGCGGATGGCGGACGAGGTGGAGCGCCTCTTCGGCCGGCGCCCCCGCGGGGCGTGGCTGGCCGAGCGGGTCTGGGAGCCGCAGCTCCCGTCGGTCCTCGCCGACGCCGGGTACGACTGGACCATCCTGGACGACAACCATTTCCGTTCGGCCGCCGTGGCGGAGGACGAGATGTGGGGCGCCTACGTCACGGAGGACCAGGGCCGGCTGCTGCGGGTCTTCGGCACCGAGCAGGGGCTGCGGTACCGGATCCCGTTCGGCTCGCCCGAGGACGTCATCACGTACCTGCGCGACCGGGCCACCGAGGACGGGCGGCGCCTGGGGATGATGGGCGACGACGGCGAGAAGTTCGGGGCGTGGCCGGGGACCTACGAGCACTGCTGGGGCCACGGGCGCTGGATCGACCGCTTCTTCGAGCTGCTCGAGGCGAACCGCGGGTGGCTGACCACGACCACGCCGTCCGACTGGCTCGACCGGGAGCCGCCGGCCGGCCGCGTCTACGTCCCCACTGCCTCCTACATCGAGATGGGCGAGTGGGCGCTCCCCGCCGACGAATCGACCGTCTACACGGGTCTGGTGAAGCGCGCGTTCGAGCAGGACCTGCCCGAGAAGCGCTTCCTGCGGGGCGGCTTCTGGCGCAACTTCCAGGCCCGCTACCGCGAGATCAACGACCTGCACAAGCAGATGCTCCGCGTGTCGGAGAAGGTCGCCGCGATGGCCGAGGGGCCGGCGAGGCAGGCGGCCCTGGACCACCTCTTCCGGGGCCAGTCCAACGACTGCTACTGGCACGGGCTGTTCGGCGGGATCTACATCGTGCACATGCGCCTGGCGACGCACGCGCACCTGATCGCGGCCGAGGACATCGCGGACGGGGTCCGGGCGGACGCCGGCGCGGCCGGCACGGACGAAGCGGCGGGACACGGCCGCGCGACCGCGGACGACGCGGCCGGCGCCGCGCCCCGACCGGTGTCGCTCGGTGACGCCCCGGCGCGCGGCGCAGCCCTCCTGGACGCGGATCTCGACGGCATCCCGGAGGCATACCTGGCCGCCCCCGGCCAGGTCGTGGTCGTGGACCTGGCGGAGGGCGCCACGATCGGCAGCTGGGACCTGCGGGCGACGCGACTCGCCCTGGCGTCGGTGATGCGCCGGCGACCCGAGGCCTACCACGCCACGCTGCGCGCCCATGAGGCGGCCAGCGGCAACGGCGCCGAACCCGCGGCGGCCGACACGCACGACCCGGGGGACGCAGGGAGCGAGACTCCCGGCGAGATGCCGGTCTCGGGCGCGCCCAGGACGATCCACGACCTGGTGATGACCAAGGAGCCTGGGCTCAGTCGGCACCTTGTGTACGACCGGCACGAGCGACGGTCGGCGCTTGTGCACCTGGTTCCGCGCGACACCGGGACCGCGTCCTTCCGCCGCCAGGATCACCTGGAGCTCGGCGACCTGGTGGACGATCCGTACCGCCTGGTGAGCCTGACCGGCGACGGGCTTGTCGCGGAGCGCGACGGCACGGTCGCGGGCCAGGCCGTCCGTGCCCGCAAGGTGCTCCGTCTCGGCGGCGGGCGCCTGGACCCGGCGATCGAGGTCGCGGTGACGGTCGAGCACCGGGGCAGCGCGCCGCTCGCGGCGGACCTCGTCCTGGAGTGGAACGTGGACCTGGCGGGCGGTGGCGGCAACCCGGCCGCCCACTACACGGTGCCGACGCCGGAACCCCTGGCCCCGGGTCCCGGGGCGGCGCTCGACGCCGCGTATCGGCCGCAGGCCGGCGCGGGCGCAGTGGACCCCGCCACCCCGGGCTCGGTCGTTCCCGCCGGCGCGGCCTCGGTCGACCCCGCCACCCCGGGCTCGGGAGCGGTGATCGCCGCCGCCCCGGCACGATACCCGCACGATTCGAGCGCCGACGCGGGACTCCTGCCATGGCTGCGCTTCGGCAACGATTTCGAGGGGGCACAGGTCCTGGCCGTCCCGACGCCACCCGCCTCGGTCGCCTGGTACCCCGTCGAGACGGTCTCCAACTCGGAGGCGGGCTTCGAGCGGCAGTACCAGGGCAGCTGTCTGCTCTTCCGCTGGCCGCTCGAACTGGCGCCGGGGGAATCGCGGACCGTGATCGTGCGCCTCGAGGTCGCGTCCTCGCGCGACCACCGGGCCGAGGAACTCGGGGAGTCGCGGCCCGCATGAGGCGCCGTTCCACCTCACCGGCGCGGCCCGCCACCCCGGTGACGGGCGGCCGCGACGGCCGGGTCGGACGGCGGTGTCCCGCATGACCCGGCCCCGGCTCGCGGTGCACGGGCACTTCTACCAGCCGGATCGCCGCGACCCGTTCAGCGGCGAGATCCCGCCCGACGAGACCGCCGCTCCCGCGCGTGACTGGACGGAGCGGGTGACCGACGACTGCTACGCGCCCAACGCGCTGCGCGGCAACTTCCGCCGCATCGGGTGGAACCTGGGCCCGGCGCTCGCCACCTGGCTGCGCGAACGACGTCCTGATCTGCACGCCGCGATCGTGGCCCAGGACGACGGCACGAACGCGATCGCGCAGGCGTGGCACCACTCCATCCTGCCCCTCGCGTCGCTGCGGGACCGCCGGACCGAGATCCGGTGGGGCATCCGCGATTTCGAGCTGCGCTTCGGCCGGCGGCCGGCCGGCCTCTGGCTGCCCGAGACGGCAGTCGACCTGCCGACGCTGCGGATCTGTGCCGAGGAGGGGATCCGCTACACGATCCTCGCCCCATGGCAGGCCGGCATCGACGGCGACCTGGACACGCGGCGCCCGTACCGCGTGGAGGTCGGCGGCGGGCACTCCGTGGTGGTCGTCTTCTACGACCGGGACCTCTCCACCGCGGTCAGCTTCGACCCCGCCGCGACGCAGAACGCGGACGAGTTCGTCCGGGCCCGGGTGCTGCACCGACTGGCCGACCCGCTTCCCGGGGGCCAGGCGCCGCTGGGCCTGATCGCAACCGACGGCGAGCTGTACGGACACCACCAGCAGTTCCGCGAGCTCTTCCTGGCACGCCTGACGAGCTGGTACGGAAGCGGCGCCTGCGATCCTCACCTGGAAGTGTCCCCGCTCGGCCACGTCCTCTCGCAGGCGGAGCTGCCCGCGCTGCCCGTCATGACCATCCGGGAGCGGACCAGCTGGTCCTGCCACCACGGCGTGCTGCGCTGGATCGTCCAGTGCCCGGACGCGGTGGACGGGCGGTGGAAGCAGCCCCTGCGAATGGCGCTCGACCGCCTGTCCGGCGCGGTCGACATGCTGACCGACGCGCTGGTCGCGCCCCTCGGCGTGGACCCCTGGGAGGCACGGGACGGGTACGTGGACGTGGCGTCGGGGTACGCGCGGCCGGACGCATACGTGGCACGGGTGCTGGCCGAGGCAGAGGCTCCGTCATCGAACGACGATGCACCGGTGGGTCGGGCCGCGCGCGGGGTGGAGCCGGCCCGCCGGGCCGCACGCCGGGGCCGGCCGCGGTCGGCGCGCGGGTCCGCGAACCTGCTGGCCGGCATCCTCGCCGCGCAGTCGTCGCGCCTCGCCATGTTCGCGTCGGACGCCTGGTTCTGGGATGACCCCTCGCGCCCGGAGACGCTCCAGGCACTGCGCTTCGCCGCGCATGCCGCGCGCACCATGGACGCGCTCGCGGGCTCGCGGCTCGAGGAGGCGCTGGTCGCCGACCTTGCCGGCGTGCGCTCGTCCGCCACGGGCCGGGACGGAGCGGCACTCTACCGGCTCGCCCTCACGCAGGTCGGGCAGCGGCCGCCCGCCTGACCCAGCCCGGAGCCAGGCGGGCCGGGTGCCTCCGGCCGGCCCGTGACGGGAGAGGACGCGACCGGCCACGGCCGGATGACCGCGGGACGGGCCGTATGCCCGGGTGACGACGGCCGGTCGGCTCTGGTCGCCGGGTGTGCGCGTCGGAGAGGATGAGGCAGGACGCAAGTCTCACCTCCTCCACGACATGGCCCGCCGCGAGTGCGGCGGGTCGTGTCGTCTCCGGGCGGCCCGGCGACGCCGTCCGCATGGCCCTGTCGTGCGTCGGGGCGGCCTGTCACCATCGCGGCAGCGTCCGACGCCGGGCCCGCCCTGGCCCGCTGGAGCCAGTCAGATGACCAGTCCGCAGAATCCGCCTCCGACTGAGCCCTCCCCCGCCGCCGGCCCGGGCCTCGCACCCGCACCGGGCCCGTCGGCGCAGGGCCCATCGGCACCGGGTGAGTCCGCGCAGGGACCGTCGGCACCGGGGCCCGCAGCCGCCGGCCCGTCGATGCCCCCGCCCGGCTGGTCCCCCTATCCCGGCAGCTGGCCGCCCGGAACCGTCCCCCCGCCGTCCGCCGGGGCTCCTCCCGGCGCAGCGGGCCCGAGCGCAGGCACGTGGATCGCCGGGCTGGCGCTCATCGCGATCGGCGGCCTGCTCCTGCTGGGGCGCTGGGTCCCCGACGCGGGCCAGTACGTGGTGCTGGCGGTCGGTCTCGTCTTCCTCGCCGTCTTCTTCGTCACGGGCGAGTACGGGTTCCTCGTCCCCGGCGGGATCGTCAGCGGCGTGGGTGCTGGCATCCCCCTCTCGATCGCCTACCCGGGCGAGCTGGGCGGCGGCCTCTTCCTCATGGCGCTGGGGGTCGGGTTCCTGCTGATCTGGGGGATCGGCCTGCTCTTCCGGGTGCGGGAGCACCACTGGTGGCCGGTCATCCCCGGGCTCGTGCTCGGGACGATCGGCGCGTCGCTCGCGGCGGGCGAGCGCGGCCAGGGGATCGCCGACGCTGTCTCCACGGGCTGGCCGGTCATCCTGGTGATCGCGGGGCTGATCCTGCTCGCCGGCGCCTTCCGCCGGCATCCCGCCTGACGATCCCGGGAGCCGGCGCGGGCCTCAGGTGCCGGCAGGCGCCCGCACCTGGAGGGCCGCGAGCACGATCTCGGTCGCGCCGTCGAAACCCACGCGGCCGGTGTCGATCGCGAGGTCGTAGGCGCGCACGTCGAGCCAGTCGCGGCCGTACACCTGCTTGACGTACGCGGCGCGGTTGGCGTCCATCTCGTGGACGCGGCGCGCGGCCTTCGCCTCGTCGATCTCCTCGCGCGCCATCACGATCCGCTGCCGGAAGGCGACGTCGGCGTGGAGGAAGACGTGGAGCACATCCGGCACGTCCCGAAGGATGTGCGCCCCGCCCCGACCGACGATCACCACGTTCCCGCCGCGGGCGGCCTCGCGCACCACCTGCTGCGTCAGCTCCAGCACCTCCCGCCGCGGGTCGTACGCGGCGTCGGGGTAGGGAGGCTCCCACGCCATGCCGATCCCCGCCGCGAGCGGGGAGAACGAGAGCGCCAGCCGGTCGAGCAGCGTGGTGGGCCGCTCGTCCTCGGCCGCCACGTCCTCGGGGGCCAGCGAGGCGCGGCGCGCGACCTCCGCGATCAGCGACTGGTCCACGATGTCGAGGTGCAGGCGCTCCGCGATCGACCGGGCCACGCTGGACCCGCCCGCTCCGAACTGCCGGGAGATCGTGATGACGGGCATGTGGCACCTCCGCCTGGGCTTCCGGCCGAACAACTGCGAGGATAGCCCCCGGGAGGACGCCGGACAGGTGCCAACCTCCCCACCGGCACCGGGACCTCGGGCCGCGCCCCCCGGGGACCGCCCGCCCGGGCCCCACGCCCGAGAGCTCGCCCCCCATGGGGGAGGCCACGCACGTCCGGCTCGCCCGACCCGATCCGTGGAACGGCGAAACCGCCGACAGACGGCCCGGGTTCGTTCGGGTCGTCTGGGGCGGGAGGGGTTCGGGATCCGGCCGCTGACCGCTCGGCGGGAGACCCCGGAGGAGGTGGCGTCAAGGTAGCGCGGCGGCCCTTGCAGAGTGCTCTGCTGCTCCGGCTGGACCCCACAGATGCATTGCAGCGGCGGACGATGCCTGGCGCACGGCCGGGGTGCCGTGGCGGCGGCGGGGACGGCCGGGGTACCGTGACGGCGGGGACGGCCGGCACGCGCCAGGGCGTCCTCGGTCAGGCGGTGGCCCAGACCGGCGTCTCCCCCAGCACGATCTGCCGCAGCCAGCGCACCGGAGGGGAGCCGTGGGAAAGCACGGCTGCAAGGTGGCCGCGGTAGTCGAAATCGCCCACGTCACCGTACCCCCCGACCAGGGCCGGGTCCGGCACGTCCTCGCGCCGTCCGCCGTGCCCCTCGGCCCATCGACGGCGGGCCTCGATCTCCAGGTCCCAGAGCTCGACCGATCCCGCGAAGTACGTGGCGAGCTGGGTCGAGGTCAGGCGCGCGCGATCCCACTTCGCCCGCGCCTCCTGCCGCTCCTGGAATCCCGTCTCGACCATCAGCCGCATGGCCTCATCCTCGGTCATGCCACCGGCGTGGATCCCTGCGTCCAGCAGCGCGTTGATCACCGAGCGCAGGTAGAACTTCCAGTGGGTGAGCAGCAGGGCGGGATCGCGGCGGCCGTATCCCACGTCCATCATCGACTGCGTCGCGTAGACCGCCCATCCCTCCTGGAACGCGATTGATCCGAAGACCGATCGCACCAGTGACGGGCACTGGTTCGACCAGTCCAGCTGCAGGAAGTGGCCCGGCAGCGCCTCGTGGATGCAGACCAGCCGCAGCATCCGGTCGTTGTCCTCGCGCAGGTACGACTCGACGCGCTCGGGAGGCCAGTCGTCGCCGGGCGGCGTGATCCAGAACAGGCTCTTCTGTCCACGCTCCAGGGGACCCGGCGGGCTCAGGAACGCCCCACCGAGCGCCCGCATGAAGGCGGGCGTCCAGGCGATCTCCAGCGGCTCGCGGGGAAGCCGCAGCATCTGGTTGCGCCGGATGAACCGCTCGATGCGGGCGATCTCGCGGCTGCAGTGTCCGGCCAGCTCCTCGGGCCTCCGGTGCTCGGCGCCGATGGCGTCGAGGACGCGCCGCACGACGACGTCGTCGACGGTGCCGCCCGCGCCGGCCTCGGGCAGCGGCTCGGCCCCCACCCACGCGGGCCACAGCCGGCGCGCCAGCCGCGCCATCTCGGCACGGATCGCGGCAGCCTCCCTCGTCGCACGCGCCACCAGGTCGGACGGCGTGAGGTCGCTGCCCAGGACGTGGCGGAGCTTGCGGGCGTAGAGATCGGGTCCCAGCCGGCCCTCCCCGCTGGAGCGGGGGAGCACGTCGTGCTCGAGGTAGACCCGGAAGGCGTCCAGCGCGGCGACCGCCGGCGGGATCGCCCCGGCCATGCGCGGCGGCAGCCGGAACCCGTCCCCGTCGTAGCGGTTCCGGTCGGCGAGGCGCGTCGCCTCGTCGATCAGATCCCGGATGCCGTCCAGGTGCTGCAGCGCCGTCTCCGTGTGCAGCCGGGAGACGGGCCGGTCCGGCATCCCCAGCAGGTTCTCGCGGGCGGCCGCCACGACCTCCGGCAGGTGCCGCAGGCGCCGGACGAACGCCTCGCCGCGGTGGTGCCACGGCGCGTATTCGCGTGCCAGGAGCAGGAACAACCCGTTGCCGATGAGCTCCACGTAGAAGAGCGGGTTCCAGGTCTCCTCGCGGAGCGCCTCCTCCTCGAACAGGTACCCGTCGAGCGCCTCCTGCAGGATGTGCCGGTCCACCCGCTCGTCCGGTGTGAGCCCGGGATCCTGCAGCGACGCGACGCGTGTCCGCCAGCGCCGGAGCATGGCGATGCGGGCCAGCCGTCCGGTGCCGGACAGGTCGGGCCAGCGATTGTCGAAGCGGTGGTCGCCCACCTGCGTGGCGAGGACGGGATACGCCGCGAACAGCTCGTCCAGGAGATCCCGCAGCAGGTACTCGAACGGGGTGATGGGGGTGGGGCGGTAGTCGAAGACGTACGGCTCGAAGGGCTCGTAGCGATCGGGGGACGGAGGCACGTACGGCTCGGCCGGTCGGTTCACGGGCACATGGTACGGGCGTGAGGGGTACGGACGCGCAACCGCGGCGCCTACAATGCCCCCGTGATCGACATCCTGCTGAAGATCGCGATCAACGCGGCCGCGCTGCTGGCGGCGGTGGAGCTGGTCCCCGGCGTCGCCTTCGACTTCGGTCCGGACTGGTGGAAGCTCGCCCTGGTCGCACTGATCCTGGGCGTGATCAACACGTACCTGCGGCCGATCGTGAAGCTGCTGGCGCTTCCCATCAACCTGCTGTCGATGGGGCTCGTCGGACTGGTCATCAACACCGCGATGGTGCTGCTCCTGGCCCTGGTCAGCGACCAGCTGCGGCTGGGCTTCACGATCAACGGCTGGCCGGTCCACGCCTTCTCGGTCGAGGTGATCTGGTCCGCCTTCCTCGCCTCGCTCGTGATCAGCGTCGTCGCGCTCGTACTGAGCCTGGCGTTCGGCCAGAAGCGGGTGCTCGGGCTGCGGGTCTGACGCAGCCGCTCCGGACCCGGAGCCGGCCCGGGGCCGCAGGAGCCAGTCCCGTGCCCGGCGGCGTCCCTGGGCGTGGTGGCACTCCCCGGAGCCCGTGGTTGCGCGCCGCCGCGGCCGCCGGCGGCGCGTCGGGTACGCTGTTGCCGCACATGACCGAGCCCATCGGCGGCGCGCCGCTCTCTCACGCCCGCCTCACCTTCCGCCAGCGACTCGCGCGTCGTCCGCTCCTCTTCGACGGCGCGATGGGGACCCTGCTGTTCAGCCGCGGCATCCCGCAGCAGGCCTCGCTGGACCAGCTGGTGGCGACCCGGCCCGAGGTCGTGAGCGCGATCCACCGCGAGTATCTTGCCGCGGGCGCCGACGCCATCGAGACGTGCTCGTTCGGCGCGAACCGCATCCGCCTCGCGCCATTCGGCCTCGCGGCCGAGGCGGCACGGCTCAACCGGCGCGCCGCCCAGCTGGCCCGCGAGGCGCGGGACGTGTCGGGGCGCGACGCGCTGGTCGCGGGCTCCGTGGGACCGCTCGCCTCCGCGGTCCGCGGGCCGCTCCACATCTCGCTGGAACGCGCCGAGGCCGCGTTCCGGGAGCAGGTGGAGGGGCTCCTCGAGGGCGGCGTGGACCTCTTCGTGCTGGAGACGTTCAGCCACCTCGACGAGCTGCTGGCCGCGATCGGCACGATCCGGGGGCTGTGCGACCTGCCCGTGATGGCCGAGATGACCTTCGGCGAGGAGCTCCGCGCGGCCGACGGCACGACGCCGTCGAACGCGGCACGGGCCCTGGCCTCCGCCGGCGCCGACGTCGTCGGCGTGAACTGCGGAGCGGGCCCGCTCGTCTGCCTGGACGCGCTCGAGGCGATGGAGCTGCCGGCGGGCGTGGCGCGCTCGATCATGCCCAACGCCGGCCTGCCGCAGCGCGTGGAGGGCCAGTTCGTCTACGCCGCCGATCCCGCCTACTTCGGGGAGACCGTCCCCCGGTTCCTCGCCGCCGGCGCAATGATCGTGGGCGGCTGCTGCGGGACCACCCCCGAACACATCGCGGCGATGCGTCGGGCGCTGGACGCGGTGCCATCCGCAGAGCCAGGCGCGCAGCCGGGAGTCGCCGTCCCGTCCCCGTACGCGCACGAGGTACCCCGGACCGGGCGGGTGGAGGCGGCCGTCGCCGGGACGCCCGAACCGACCGGCTTTGCGGAGGCGCTCGCGGCCGGCCGGTTCGTGATCAGCGTCGAGATCGACCCGCCCCGCTCGGTGCGAATCGAGCGGACGCTTGAGGCGGCCCGGCTGCTGCGCGACGCCGGGGCGGACCTGGTGAACATCAGCGACAGCGCGATGGCCCGCGTGCGCATGGGGGCCATGGCGGTCGCGTTCGCCATCCAGCGCGACGTCGGGCTCGAGTGCCTGGTCCACGTCACCACGCGAGACCGCAACCTCATGGCCCTCGAGTCGGAGCTGCTGGGCGCCCACGCCCTCGGGATCCGGAACGTCCTGGCCCTCACCGGCGATCCGCCGAGGTCCGGCGACTACCCGACCGGGACCGGTGTCTGGGACGTGGACTCCATCGGGCTGGTCGGCATCCTGGCCCGCCTGAACCGGGGGGAGGACGCCGCGGGCAGTCCGATCGGCGCACGGGCCGGGTTCACCATCGCCTGTGCGCTCGACCCGACCTCCGCCGATCTCGACCACGAGCTCGGACGCCTGGAACAGAAGCTGGCCGCCGGCGCGCAGCTGGTGATGACGCAGCCGATCTACGACCGGGCACAGTGGGACCGGCTGACCGACGGCGTGCAGCGGCGGTGGGGTGCTGCCCGCCTGCCCGTGCCGGTCCTCGCCGGCGTGCTCCCGCTCCACTCCTCGCGGCACGCCGAGTTCCTCCACCACGAGGTGCCGGGCATCACGATCCCGGACGAGATCCGCGTGCGGATGCACGGGGCCGGCGATCGCGGCGCAGAGCTGGGGATGGAGCTCGCCATCGCGCTGATCGAGGAGATCCGGCCCCTGGTCGACGGGATCTACCTGATGCCCAGCTTCGGGCGGTACGAGATGGCGGCGGAGGTGGTCCGCCGGCTGCGGAGCGGCGATGGCCGATGAGGGCTGGGTCGAGCTCGGGCCCGGTGTCTTCCGACGCCGCTACGCCGCGCTCGACCAGGGGATCTGCGCCATCCTGGCAGACGACGCGCTCCTGCTGGTGGACACCCGTGCCACCTTCACCGAGGCGGACGAGCTCCTTGCGGACCTGCGGCACCTGGCACCGCTGCCCGTCACCCACGTCGTGAACACGCACGCCCACTTCGACCACGTCTTCGGCAATGCGCGCTTCGTGCCGGCGGAGACCTGGGCGCACGAGCGCTGCGCCCGGCGGCTCCGCGAGGACGGCGAACGACTCCGCGGGGAGGCGATCGCCTGGGCGCGCACGGGGGGACCGGGCATGGCCGCGCTCGTCGAAGGGCTGGCCGGGGTGCGCATCGTGCCGCCGGATCACACCGTGGGCGACGACGGCGCGGTGCTGGAGATCGGCGGCCGCCTGGTGGAGCTGCATCACCTTGGCCGCGGCCACACGGACGGCGACCTCGTGGTGGCCGTCCCGGACGCAGGGGTCATCGCGTCCGGCGACCTCGTCGAGGAGGGGGCGCCGCCGTCGTTCGAGGATTCGTTCCCGCTCGAGTGGCCCGACACGCTCGACGCGATCGCGGCGCTGGCCCGCAGCATGGCGGAGGGCGCCGGGGCGCCGGCGATCGCGCCGGGGCACGGGGCGGTGGTGGACGTGGCGTTCGTGGAGCGGCAGGCCCTGGCGCTGCGCGCGGTGGCGGCGACCGCCCGTGCCTGCCACGCGGAGGGGCTCACCGCGGGGGACGCGGCGAGGCGCGTGGACCTGCCGCCGGCCGTGGCCGCCGTCGCCGTCGCCCGCGCCTACGCGCAGCTCGACGGGCACATCTGAGCGATGCTGCCCTGGCGGCCGATTCGCCGCCGATGCGGTACGCCGCTCGCGGGACTTGGTGCTGCTCCGGCGCTGCCCTCGCGCCCGACCCGCCGCCGATTGGCGGCCGAGCCGGCCCCACCACCGCGTCGTACACTGCCCGCATGGGTGCCGTCGACACCATGGACGTCTTCTTCGAGCGCCTCAACGCCGGGGACCGCGAGGCGGCCGTCGGCCTCTTCGGCGATGCCGCGGAACTGCGGATCCACGTGATGGGGAACGTGAAGGTGCTGCGCGGCGAGCAGATGGCCGGCTGGTTCCTGCGCGCCGACCGGGGCATGAGGATGCTGCCGGGCGAGGGGCGGGACCTGGGCAACACCTTCGAGTGCAACCTGCTGGTGGTCCGGCCGGGGGCACCGTCGCAGGAGCTGGACGCCACGTTCCGGGTCGAGGCCGGGAAGATCACCGCGATCAACTTCGCGCCGCGCTGACGCCGGCCATGACCGAGCGATCGGCGGAGGCGCCGTCCCGTGCCGCCCCCGACGGCGCCGCGCTCCGTACGGTGGGCCTCTCGAAGCGCTACGGGCGGACGCTGGCGCTCGACGGGCTCGACCTGCTGGTGCCGCGCGGGGAGGCATTCGGCTTCCTCGGCCCGAATGGCGCCGGCAAGACGACGGTGGTGAAGCTGCTGCTCGGGCTGGCGATCCCGGACGCCGGGCAGGGGTGTGTGCTGGGCGCGCCACTCGGCGACCGGGCGGTCCGGGCCCGCGTGGGCTACCTGCCCGAGCTGTTCCGGTACCAGCCGTGGCTGACCGCCCGGGAGGTGCTCGGGCTGCACTGCGCGCTGGCCCGCATCGAGCACGCGGACCGGCCCGAGGCGGTGCGGAACGCCCTGGCGACCGTCGGCCTCGCCGATCGGGCCGACGACCGGGTCGGAGGGTTCTCCAAGGGCATGCAGCAGCGCCTGGGCCTGGGCGTCGCGCTGCTCGGACCCCCCGACCTGGTGATCCTGGACGAGCCTACGTCGGCACTCGATCCCGTGGGGCGACACGACGTGCGGCGGATCATCCACGGCCTGCGGGAGCGCGGCGTGACGGTCTTCCTGAACTCGCACCTGCTCACCGAGGTGGAGCGCGTGTGCGACCGCGTGGCGGTCGTCGATCACGGGCGGGTGGTGGCGACCGGCCGCCTCCCGGAGCTGCTCGCCGGCAGCCGCGTCTCGCTGCGCGTCACCGGGCTGGACGCGGGACGGCTGGCCTCGCTCGAACGGTTCGGGCGGGTGGCCGCCGCCGAGGACCGGCTCACGGTCGACGGGATCGCACCGGATGGGGTCCCCGATCTCGTGGCCGAGGTGGTGCGCCTGGGCGGCCGGGTGCACGCCGTCGAGCCGCTCCAGCGGACGCTCGAGGACCGGTTCCTGGAGCTGGTGGGCCCGGAGCGGGCCGAATGAGCAACGTGCTGCTGATCGCGCGGCTGACCCTGCGAGAGGCCGTCCGCCGGCGCCTGGCCTGGGCGCTCGTCCTCCTGACCCTGCTGGTGGTGGTGGTCACTGCCTGGGGCTTCGACCGGTTCGTGCAGCTGGCACGCGCCGACCAGATGCCCGATGTGCAGCTGCGGCTGGCCGTCTCGCAGCTGCTGATCATGGTCGCCTTCATGTTCAGCTTCGTGCTGGCGATGATCGCGGTCGT
>JAJYKX010000210.1 GCA_021788175.1 Chloroflexota bacterium | reverse complement strand
CGCGCCACCGGCAGCTCTGCCCGCTTCCCGCCAGGGCACTCCCGCTGCCCGCCACGGGATCCCTCAGGACCGATCCCGCTCGGCCGCCAGGAGCGCCACCGTCTCCGGACGGCCGTGGAAGTAGCCCTGCCCGAAGTCGACCCCTCGAGGCCCGCCGAGCCGGCACACGGTCCGGTGACGAGGTCGGTGGCGTACGAGCCGATCTGCGCGACCGACTCGATCTCATCGAGCGTGACGTCGGCGATTGCCATCGGTTCCGCGCGCGGCCGCCCGCTGGGGATCCCGAAGCCGCGCCATGCGGGGGCGAGTGCCCGACACAAGCCGGCGCCTCCGCACGGTCTCGCCTCTTTGAGAGGGGTACGTCGCGATGCACGATCAGCAGTGCGCACCGCGGTGGACTACCTCAGCGGGAGCGCTCTCGCCTGTCGAATGCCCACGTACCCGCGCCCATGAGCACGAGCACGAGCGCGAGCACCACCAGCACATCAACGATCGGGCTTTCGGGAGCCGCCGCCACGAGGCCCGGGGCCCCCGCGTCGAATGCCGCCCGCAGCAGGTCCACGCCGTACCGCAGCGGCATCAGGCGCGACACAACGTCGAGCATGGGCGGCATCACCTGTACGGGCGCGACCACGCCGGCGAGCACGTACTGCGGCACGATCAGGAAGGTGAACACCTGCATGGCCGTGCGCTGGCTGGGCAGCCATGCCACCGTGGCGAGTCCGAACGCGGCGCCGAGGAGGCAGGCCGCCAGGCCCGGCGGGACCAGCGCGAGGGCCTGCAGGACCGACATCCGGACGCCGAGCAGCGGGGCGACCGCGACGATGCCGATCCCCTGGGTGGCAGCCACGAGCGACTCGCCGACCACCTTGCCGGCCACGATCGTGAGGCGGGATACGGGCGCCACGAACAGCTCGCGCGAGAAGTCCGTCTCGCGGTCCTCGACGATCGATACGATGCCCGCTGCGGCGGACTGGAACAGCGTTGCGGCGAGGATCCCCGTGAAGACGAACGTGACCCCGCCCGCGGACCCTCTGCTCGCGAGCAACGGCCCGACGACGTTGCCCACCCCGACGATGAGGAACAGCGGGAATGCCAGGCTGAGCGCGAGCCGATAGCGGTCGCGCAGCAGGCGGGTCAGGTCACGCTGGGCGATCGCCAGCAGCGCCCACAGCTCGTGCTGCCGCTCCGATCGTCGCCGCACCGCGCGGATGCCGGTGGACGTCACGAGCGGGCCCGCTCGAGCAGCGAGAGGTACGCGGCCTCCAGTGTCGGCTCGGCGATCCGGAGCACCGTCAGCCGGGTCTCGAGGCCGCGGATGACATCCTGGGCGTTCCGTCCATCGAGCGACACGCGCACCGGTCGCCCGAGCTCCGCCGCGATCCCCATCGCCGCAAGTTCCCGGCGCAGCCCCTCGGGATCGGCTGCGTCCAGCACGATCTCGCTGCGCGCATGCCGCGCGCGGATCGCCGCCGGAGTTCCGCGCTCCAGGATCCGCCCCTGCCACAGGACGCACAGGGAGTCGGCCTCCTCGGCCTCCTCGAGGTAGTGGGTCGTCAGCACGATCGTTGTGGCGTGCCGGTCACGCACCTCGCGGAGGTGGGCCCAGAGGTCGCGGCGGCCCTCCGGGTCGAGGCCGGCAGTCGGTTCATCGAGCACGAGCACCCGAGGCAGGTGCATCAGGGCCCGCACGATCTCGAGGCGCCGGCGCATGCCTCCCGACAGGGCCCTGACTGGTCGCCCGAGTTGGTCGGCGAGGCCCAGCACGCCCGCCAGCCGGTGGACGTGCTCCCGGTAGGCGGCGGGCATCGACCGATAGCCCGGTCGCCAGGGGTACAGGCCGTACAGGATCGCGTGGACGCGCACGTTCTCTTCGACGGTGAGGTTGAGATCGAGCGATGGCTGCTGGAAGACCGCCCCGAGCTGTCGTCTCACATCGGGCTGTTCCCGCGCGACGTCGAACCCTGCGATGCGGACGTTCCCTGACGTCGGGGCGAGCGTCGTCGCCAGGATGGAGCTCGTCGTCGTCTTGCCGGCGCCGTTCGGGCCCAGCAGGCAGAAGAACTGGCCCTCGAGCACGTCGAAGGACACGCCGTCGACGGCGTTGACCGGCGTCCCGGGGTAGCGCTTGACGAGGTCCCGGACCTCGATCGTACGCCCGGCGACCCGGGCCGCCCGGAGCTCGGCCGGAACCGGTGGCACCCCGTCCGCCGGCTCAGGCATGCTCCAGCACGCTCGCGACCGCCCCCAGGTAGCTCGGATCCCCGTCGCGCATCCGGCGCACCCAGTACTCGGCGCCCCAGAACAGGTACGCGGACAGCGCAACGCCCCGTTCCCGTGCGGCCCGCACGCACCGGTTGTAGTTGTGGATGACGCCGTCTGGGCCACAGCTGTACGCGGTCCTGCCGCGCAGGATGGGTGGCCTTGTGGATGTCTCCCACGGCTCCGCCTGACCCTCGGTCACCATCACCTGTTGCGAGAGCCGCCGGACCCGCGGCAGGTTCCAGGCGGCGGACCTACCGTCGAAGTAGACGCTCCACGGTCCTGCGCCCACGACGGCGTGCCGCGGATAGACGTCCAGCCCCAGGGTGTCCGCCACTCTCCCGGCGAGCGCGAGCGAGTCGCCCTGATCGCGGGTCCGCCACGCTTGCTGGGCACGAACCGCCAGTGACGTGGGCAGGAAGCCGTTCATCAGGATCGGTCGCGTCGGATCGAGTGCCCGAACGGCAGCCACCTCGTCCTCGACGAAGGCGGTGGCCAGGCGCCAGGAATGCTCCACGCCGAGCGGGTCCACCGCCTCGTGTTCGACCTGCCAGGCGATGACCGAGTCGTGGTCCCGGTACCGCTCGACCACCCGACGGACCTGTGCCGTGGCCGCGTCGAGCAGGGCCGGATGTGTCCGCCGGGTGACCAGGGTGCCTTCCGGAATCGGGCGGTCCAGGTGGTGTCCGGGAATGAAGCACTCTGGATACCCGAACGTCTTGACTGCGCCCACGCAGATCACGATCCGACGTCCCGCCTGCTCCACCGCCTCCACCTCGCGGTCGAGCTCGGTCGGGTCGAAGGCGCCGGCGACCGGCTCCACGCGATCCCAGTAGGCGCCCAGCCGCACGATCCCGAACGGCAGCTCGAGCAGCGTCCGCAGCGAGTCGAGGGGGTCGAGCCCGAGCGCTTCCGCCTGGCGCGGCCTGGCGCTGAAACCGAGCGCCATCGAGCCGGCGGGCTCGACCGCGAGCCTTCGCCACCGGTCGGTGAGCGGCTGCGCGACCCCCCGAATCCGTACCTCCGAGACGAGCGGGAACGCCAGCAGCCCCACCGCGGCGGCGCCGAGGACGGCCGAGCGACGTGCCGTCATCTGGTCGGTTCGTCGGTCGGGAGTCGCCGGGCGCGCCGCCTCCCGAACCAGGCGAACGGTGCGAGAAGCGCCCTGAAGACGAGCGCGGGCACGTACGGCGCAGCCACCTCCTGGCGGTACTCGAGCATCACGCGCGCCAGGTCGGAGAGGCGCGGCAGCCTCGTACCGGGGATATGACCGGCCCTCCCGATCTCCTCGGTCGCCTCGAAGAACTCCTCCATCCGCAGCGCCGGCCGCACCTCCACTCGCGCATGGGCGACCGACTGCCCGGCGTTGCCGAACCAGTGCGACGTCCGCGGCGGGACGGCCACCGTGTCGCCGGGCCCGGCCAGGATCGTGCGGCGGCCCAGCCGGAACCGCATGCGCCCCTCGATGAGCGTGAACTGTTCCTGCTGCACGGGATGAGCGTGGCCAGCCGGCACATGCCCCCCCGCGGGCAGGAACAGGTCGAAGGCGAAGAGCCGTCCCTCCGTGTCGCGCCCGCTCTGCCTGACCACGATCCGCTCTCCGCTGACGGGGTTGACGATGACGCGGTCCGGGCGCGTGTCCCGGACGCCTGACTCGGGCGGAACGACCGGTCTCGTGCCGTCTCGTCGCCCATCGAGGTCCGCCATGGCCGCCACTATCGCACCGAGAGCGCCTCGCGTCCGGCGGCGGTCAGCGTCAGCAGGAGCCCGAGGAGGAGGAGGGGCAGCACGCCGGCGTGAACGG
>JAJYKX010000209.1 GCA_021788175.1 Chloroflexota bacterium | reverse complement strand
CCCGGCTCGCTCGGCGATGAGCCGGTGCTGCTGCAGCGCATCCTGCCGGACGTCATCGACCTCGAGCGGATCCGCTACCCGGCCACGCACTTCGACGTCGACGTCCCCGCCGGGCTCCCGATGGTGCAGGCAGAGCGCATCTACGTGGAGCAGGTCGCGAGGAACCTCCTCACGAACGCGGCGAGGTACAGTCCCCCAGGGAGCACGGTCCGGCTCGAGCTCGCCGCCGCCGCGGACCGGGTGGAGATCCGCGTCCTCGACGAGGGGCCCGGGTTCCCGCCCGATGAGGCGGGCCGGCTCTTCGATCTCTTCTATCGTTCAGAGACCACCTCCCGGATAACCGGGGGCGCTGGAATCGGGTTGTTTGTCTGCCGCCGCCTTGTCGAAGCCATGGGCGGCCGCATATGGGCCCGGCCGCGAACCGGCGGTGGGTCCGAGTTCGGCTTCGCTCTCCGGACCTTCACCGAGGAGGAAACGTGAACAACCAGTTGCTGGTGCTCGTCGCCGACGACGAGCCCCGCATCACCAAGCTCGTGGCCCTGACGCTGCACGACGAGGGATTCCGCGTGGTGACCGCCAACAGCGGCGAAGAGGCGCTGCGCAGGGCGGAGGAAGTGCGGCCGGACATCGTGCTCCTGGACATCGTCATGCCGGATCTGGACGGCATCGAGGTCATGCGGCAGCTCCGCGAGTGGCGGCCGGTGCCCGTGATCCTGCTGACCGCCAAGGGCTCGACGGCGGACAAGGCCAAGGGTCTCGACCTCGGTGCCGACGACTACGTGGCCAAGCCGTTCCACCCGGACGAGCTCGCCGCCCGCGTGCGCGCCGTGCTGCGCCGCGCTGCCGGCTCACCGGGCGCCGGCGTGGTGCGCCTGGGCGACATCGAGATCGACCTGGAGCGCCGGATCGTCACGCGCAATGGCGAGCTGGTCTCGCTGTCGCGCACGGAGTGGCTGCTGCTCCAGCACCTGGCCGCCAACGCGGGGCGCGTCGTGCTCCACACCGAGCTCCTGACCAAGGTCTGGGGGCCCGAGTACCGCGACGACCTGCAGTACCTGCGGGTCTGGATCAGCCGCGTGCGCCGCAAGCTCGGTGCGGCACCGGGCGAGCCGGGCCCGATCACCACCTTCCAGGGGATCGGGTACGTGCTTGACGTCGACGGTGTCCGGCAGGCGCCCGGGGAACCGCCGGCCGTTGCGTCGCGCGCACCTGCCGGAGCGGCAGAGGCGGCACGCCAGGGCACCACGCAGCGGCCGGTGGGCGCGGAGTCGGCCAGGTGACCCGACCGCGCCCCGGCAGGATCCCGCCTGCCGACCGGCCCGCGTCCACCGACAGGCAGGCCTGCGCCTGCCGGAGCGCCCGCGCCTACCGACCTGCCCGCACGCCCGTCGCGCCGGCGCGGTAACCCAGGCGAGCCGAGATGGCCTCGGCCGCCCGGATCGTCTCGATCGACAGGCGGCGCACGTTCTCACGCCCGAACCGTGCGCTCGGCCCGGCCACGCCGACGGCGGCGACGACCCGCCCGCGGGCGTCGCGGATCGGCGCGGCCACCGAGGCGATCCCCAGCTCGTGCTCGTGGACGGTCTCCGCCCAGCCTCGCGAGCGGACCTTCGCGAGTTCCTCCTCGAGCCGCGCGCGGTCCGTGATCGTGTACTGCGTGAGGGCGGCGAGCTCGCGCCGCTCGAAGAGCGCCGAGCGCTCCGACAGCGACAGATACGCGAGCAGCACCTTGCCGGCGCTGGTTGCGTGCGCGGGATGCCGGTAGCCGAGCCGGCTCACCAGCCGCAGCGTCGTGGGGGCCTCGCGCCGCTCCACGGCCACCACGTCGGTCCTGTCGAGCACGGCGACGTGCACGCTCTCCCCGGTCCGGGCCAGCAGGTCGTCGATGGGGCCCACCGCCGCCAGGTGCAGGTCCGCGCGCGACGGTGCCATCGCGCCCAGCTCGTACAGGCGCAGCCCGATCCGGTAGCGCCCGCGCGTTCCGCTGCGCTCGACGAGGTCCTCGGACACGAGCGCGGAAAGCAGGCGGTGGACGGTGCTCTTGGCCAGGCCCAGCCGCTCGGCCAGCTCGGTGACACCCACGTCGCGATCCGCCGGGGTGAACGCGGCCAGAACCCGCGCTGCGTTGCGTACCGACGAGAGCGTGCCGTCCCCGGACCGCGACACCGGCAGAACCTCTCGCGTCAACCGGCCACTCCCCGCACCATCCACGTTCCGCTCAGCGGAACGGCACGCGCAGGATGCGCGACGGATCGTCCCGCGGGCGCGCCTGCCGGGGCACATCGTCTCGCAAATCCATCGCAGGTGCCCGTGACGCCCACCCCCGACCGCCGCCCGGTAGGATCGGCTCCGTGGAACGCCGAGCAAACCCCTGGCGCCGGCTCACGCGCCGGACGACGTACGAGAACCCCTGGCTCACGGTGTGGGAGGACGACGTGGTCCGCCCGGACGGTGGTCCCGGCATCTACGGGGTGGTGCACTTCGTCCATCGCGCCGTGGGGATCGTGCCGCTCGATGATGCCGGGCGCGTGCTCCTGGTGGGGCAGTGGCGGTATCCGCTCGACGCCTGGTCGTGGGAGATCCCGGAGGGTGGCGCGAGCCCCGGCGAGGAGATGCTGGCGGCCGCCCGCAGGGAACTCGCCGAGGAGACCGGCTACACGGCGCGCGAGTGGCGCGAACTGGTGCGGGCGCACCTGTCCAACTCCGTCACCGACGAGGAGTCCGTGGTGTGGCTCGCCGTCGGGCTCGAGGACGGCATGCCGTCACCCGAGGGGACGGAGCAGCTGGAGCTGCGCTGGGTGCCGCTCGACGAGGCGGTCGCGATGTGCCGCGACGGGCGGATCACCGACGCGCTGACCATCCTGGGGTTGCAGCGGCTCGCGCTCGACCTGCTTCGCCCGCGGGCCTGACCCGCCGGGACCCGTTCGCCGCGGCGGCGCCCCGACCTCCGGCACTTCACCGGTTCCTGCGCGTGCGGGCCGTTGGGCTACACTGCGCCGATCAGCCGTGGATCGATCGGGGGGCGGTGCCCCGTGATCGGCCTGCGGCTGTGGGTGGGAGATCGCAGCGCTCTCGAGGGCAGCGCAACGCGCGCCGGTGGGAGGCGCCAGCGTGCGGGTCCGCGTTGTCGGCATGGCTCGTGGCTGGGGTCGATCGAGACGCGAGGTGCGGCGATGCAAAGTGGTACGCCTGCGCAGGGTGCCAACACCGGGGGTGCCGAGAGCGCCCAGGAGTACGCGGCCTTCAAGGTCGAGCAGCGTGGCATCGACCTGATCCCCGACGCAGAGAGGAAGATGGCCCCGTCGGGGCTCTTCTGGCTCTGGGCGGGGGCGGTCTTCAACGTCGAGTTCTTCTTCTACGGGTTCCTGATCTCATCGTTCGGGCTGTCCTTCGGGCAGGCCCTCCTCGCGATCCTCGTCGGCAACCTCTTCTACGCCTTCCTGGGGTTCGCCAGCCTGCAGGGACCAGCGGTGGGGACCACCGCGTTCGTGATCAGTCGCGCACCGTTCGGCCGGAGCGGCAACCGGCTGGTCGCCTTCTTCAACTGGTTCACCCAGGTGGGCTTCGAGATCGAGGGCGTCTTCCTGGTCGTCGCCACGGTCCTGTTCCTCTTCTCCCGCGCCGGGGACAGCCTGTCCACGTCCGGAAAGATCGCGGTGGTGATCGTGGCGTCGGCCGTGCAGCTGCTGATGCCGTTCTTCGGCCACGCCACCATGACCAGGGTGCTGCGCTACCTGTCGTTCGTCTTCATCGTGCTGTTCGCCATCCTGGCGGCGCTGGTGATCGGGGATCACCCGCACGTCACGTTCCAGGCAACGGCCTCGTGGGCCGACTGGACCACGGCCCTGGTGGTGATCATCTCGGTGGGTGGCCTCGGCTGGACCGAGAACGGCAACGATTACTCGCGGTACCTTCCCCGCACCACGCCCAGGTCGCGAACCTTCTGGGCCGCGGCACTCGGCCCGGGGATCCCCTCCGTCCTCCTGGAGGTCCTCGGGGCCCTGGCCGCCACCGTCACCACCAAGACCCTCGGCATCCAGGGGCTGGGTGTCCCGAACGTCTTCCCGGCCTGGTTCCTGGTCCCGTTCCTGCTCC
>JAJYKX010000208.1 GCA_021788175.1 Chloroflexota bacterium | reverse complement strand
GCAGCGGTCGCGCCCTGGCGAGCCGCCCGCGCCGGATCGTGCCATTGTTAGGGACGTCGAACATGGATGTCCCGGGCGCTCGCATCTGCTGCGACTGCTCGACCCGGAACGCTGACGGGAGTCGGTGCATGAGTGGGTTTCATGGTCTCGTCGAGGAGTTCCTCCACCGCGAGCACGAGGTCTCGCCCGTACGCGCGAGCGGGCTCGGCCTCACCGCGTACGACGATCGCCTCGACGACCTCTCCGCGGCATCCTTCCACGAGCGCGACGCCGACGCGGAGGCCTGGCTGGCGCGCTTCGACGCGGTGCCCGATGCCGACCTGGCCGCCGACGAGCAGGTCGATCGGGATCTCATCCGGTCCGTCCTCCGGGGCCGCGTGATCCTCGCCGGCTGGCAGGCCTGGCGGCGCGACCCGGCCACCTACACCAACCCGGCCCTCGACGGGGTCTTCACGCTCTTCCTCCACCGACTCCGCCCCGAGTCCGAACTGGTGAGCGCCGCGGTGAACCGGATGCGCGCCATCCCGCGGGCGCTCGCCGACGGTGTCGCCAACCTGGACCCGGCGCTCGCACACCCGCTGATCCTTCGCCGGGGCGCGGCGGCCGCCCGGGGCGGCGGCCGGTACCTGCGCGACCTGCTGCCGGCCGACGTGGCCGCCGGCGAGCTCCGGGACCGGCTGGCCGAGGCGGGCGCCGAGGCAGGGCAGGCAATGGACGACTGGGCCGCGCACCTCGACCGGATGGCCGCGACGGCCACCGGCTCCTGGCAGCTGGGCGAGGCGCGGTACAGCCGGCTGCTGCGCGAGAAGGAGCAGCTCGACGTCGACGCGCGGGGGCTGCGCGAGCGCGGCCGCGCCGAGTACGACCGCCTCGCCGCCGAGATGGCGCAGGTCGCGCGGCGGGCGCGTGGCACCGACGACTGGGCGGCCGTCCTCGAGGAGGCCGGGCACGATCATCCCGCCACGGAAGAGGCGATGCGCCAGGGCTACACCGAGTGGACGGCCCGGGCGCGCACCTTCCTCGTCGAGACGGGCCTGGTGACCCTGCCGGCCGGCGAGCGCTGCGTGGTGGAGCCGTCACCGGTCTTCCAGCGGCCGACCCTCGGGGTGGCGTCGTACCAGTCGCCCCCGGCCTTCTCCGACTCGTGGACCGGCCACTTCTTCGTCCCGTTCGCCCCGGACGGCACGCCGGAGGCGGAGATCCAGCAGCGGCTGGAGGCCAACAGCTGGGGCGACATCCCCACCACGTCGGTCCACGAGGCGTACCCGGGCCATCACTGGCACCTCGTCATGCGCAAGCGCAACCCGAGCGCGGCGCGGCGCATCTTCGGGACGCCCTACTTCAGCGAGGGGTGGGCCCTCTACGCGGAGCGGATGATGCGGGAGCGGGGCTTCTTCACCGACCCGGTCCAGGAACTCTTCCACCTGAACGCGACGCTCTTCCGTGCCGCCCGGATCGTCGTGGACACGAGCATCCACCTCGGCGAGATGACCTACGACGAGGCGGTCGAGTTCATGCGCACGAAGGCCGGGCTGCCCGAGCCGACGGCGAAGGCCGAGGTTGGGCGCTACTGCGCCTGGCCGACCCAGGCGTCGGCCTACCTCACCGGCTGCCTGGAGATCCTGCGGATCCGGCGCGAATGGCTCGATGCCCGCGGGTTCCGGGGCGTGGCCCCTGCCGAGGTCCCGGTCGCCGCGCTGCGCGACTTCCACGACACGATCACCGGCAGCGGCTCGCTTCCGCTGGGCCTGGTCGCTGCGGTGATGGCGGGGACCCGGGCCGGCTGACCCTCTCGGTGCCGCCCGGCGTCCGGCGCGGCCGACCCACCGGCGTCCGGCGCAGGCTTGACGGCCCGGCATCCGGGCCGTCCGTGGGCTCGACGGCGCGTCATCCGGGCCGTCGGTGGGCGCGCGGGTCGCCCCCGCGCGCCCACCTGCAAGGCCCCGCGCAAGGAAACGGTCCTGCGGACGCCCGAATCCGCCGGATTCCACCCGTACACTCGATGCTGCCGGCGTCGCCGATGCCTGTCCCGTGCCGACGCCGGCGGATATCTCGTCCGACGGCCGGATGTCCGCCGCCCGCAGGGCAGGGCCGAAGGGTCGGGCGGGCATCCGGCCTCGGTCCAAGGGACTCAGGCGGGACCGCGAAGCCCGGACCCCAGGGTCGGCTGCGGGCCCAGGTGGGACTTCCGGAGTCTTGCCGGGCGACCCACCACTGGTACGATCGGGCGGCGACGCACGGGCGACGTCGCGACGCATACGTGGAAGAGATGCACCTTCGGCTGCGGCTCCGCTCGGCGCGCCTCGCGTCCGCGGGCCTCATCGCGTCCCTGGCGGTCGCCTGCTCGGCGACGGGCACGCCCGCGCTCACGGCGCTGCCGGACGGGATCCCCGTCCCGGCCGATGCGTCGGTCGTGGTGGGCCAGGCCGCCGGCTACGATGCCGGGGCGGCGCTCTACGCGTTCACCTCGGACCTGGGTCCCGGCGTGGCGCTCCACCAGTACGCGGTTCAGCTGTCGGCGGCGGGGTTCCGGCGCACCGGCAGCAGCGGAACCTGGGCGCTCTACCGCCATGGCGCGACGACCGTCGCCGTGCAGGTCGGCGAGAGCGGGCCGCCCACCGACGTGCTCGTACGTGTCATCGTCCCGTCCGCGGGAGGGCCGGCCGGCGGAGGCTCTGCAGGATCTGCGCCGGGCAGCGGCTCGACCGGCGGTGCCGGCAGCGCAGGGAGCGCGGGCGGCCTGGGCGGCGGCACGAGCACGGCCGGGTCCGCGGGGACGGCCGGGTCAACCGGCAGCGGAGGTCAGGCCGCGGGCGCCGCGGCCAACGGCAACGCGCTCGGCGCTGGCGGCGGCAACCCGGAGCCCGGCACAAACGGCGCCGCCAACGGCAACCCGACCAGCAACGCCGGCGGCAACCCCGCTCCCGGCGCGAACGGCGCCGCCAACGGCAACCCGACCAGCAACGCCGGCGGCAACCCCGCTCCCGGCGCGAACGGCGCCGCCAACGGCAACCCGACCGGCAACGCCGGCGGCAACCCGGATCCCGGCGCGAACGGGAGCAACGGCCAGAGCAGCGCCACCACCCCCGTCCCGGAACCACCCCCGCCCCACGGCCAGCCGGTGACGCCGCCCGGCCAGGCCACGCCGAGCCCGGGCACGTGAGCCGATGGTGAGCGACCAGGTCCGGCGCGTCCTGCTCGTCGACGATGACGTGCGACTGCTCGCCCAGCTGACCGACCGGCTGGAACGCGACGGCTTCGTCGTTCAGCCCGCCAGGTCGGGGAGCGAGGCACTCGCGCGGTTCAGGGCATTCGCTCCGGACGTCGTCGTCCTCGACCTGATGATGCCCGGCATGGACGGGGAGGAGACGGCGGAGCGACTGCTGCGCCTCGGCGACGTGCCCATCATCGTGCTCAGCGCGATCACCGCCAGCGAGAGCAAGGTCAGGTTCATCGAGCGGTACGCGGAGGACTACATCACCAAGCCGTTCGACTACGCGGAGCTCCGGGCCCGCATCAAGCGAGTGGCGCATCGGCTGGGCGAGCGCGTGCGGGACCGCGAGCTCCGCCTGGGACCGGACCTGACGCTCGTGCTGCAGCGCCGCGAGGCCTGGGTGAACGGGCGTCGTGTTCCGCTGAGCCCCATCGAGAGCCGCCTCCTGGGCGCGCTCACGCGGGACCTCGGCCGCGTGGTGCGGACAGAGCAACTCATCGCCCGGGGCTGGAGCGAGGTCGATGCGGCCGACGAGTCGTTCGTCTGGGTCTCCGTGCGGCGCCTGCGCCAGAAGATCGAGCCCGATCCGGACCACCCGCGCTACCTGCTGACGGAACGCGGGGTCGGCTACCGGCTGGTCCCGGCCGTGCCCTGAGCGCCGGCAATGGCGCTGCGCAGGGGCCTCTCGTACCGACAGCAGCAGACGCTCTCCCTCCTGATCCTGGCCGTCGTGCCGGTCGTGCTGGTGTCGGCGATCGTCCTGGGCCAGGTCGACGCGGCGGTCCGGTCCGACGCGGACGTGCGGACGGTGGATGCCGGGCGGGCGGTGCAGAGCATCCTCGTGTCGAACGGCGCGGCACTGGACCGCCTGGCGCAGAGCTACGCCTCGTGGAC
>JAJYKX010000207.1 GCA_021788175.1 Chloroflexota bacterium | reverse complement strand
GGATCCCGTACTCCTCCGTGAGGAGCTGCCAGGCCCAGTGGATCGCCTCGCGCTTGAAGTAGTCGCCGAAGCTCCAGTTCCCCAGCATCTCGAAGAAGGTGTGGTGCCGGGGTGTGCGGCCCACCTCCTCGAAGTCGTTGTGCTTGCCCGCCACCCGCAGGCAGCGCTGCACGTCCGCGGCGCGGCGGTAGGAGCGGGTCTCCCGGCCGGTCAGCACGTCCTTGAACTGGACCATGCCGGAGTTGGTGAAGAGCAGGGTCTGGTCGCCGGCAGGCACCAGGCTGGCGCTCGGCACCACGGTGTGGCCGCGGGCCTCGAAGAACGCGAGGAAACGACGGCGGATCTCGTCGGAGCTGAGCGCGACGATCCGCTGGTCACGATCCGGCATGCCGCTAACGGTACCGTACTCTGCAGCGGAGGTTGCGGCGGGCGCGGACGCCGGGGCGGAGGCCACTCCACCGCCCCCAGCCGGCCGGGCCGTGCGGAAACGAGGCCACTGCAGGCCCGGAGCACGCATCGGCGTGGCCCTCACACGGGCGGGGCGTCGAGCGTCACCACCACCAGGGGGATCGGTCGCGAGGTCCGCACCTGGTACCGGGCGTACCGTCCATGGTTGTTCCCGTCGACCAGGGCCCACAGCCGACCGTAGTCGGGGTCGCCGGACTCCACCACGCGGGCGCGTCCCGCGGCGCGGCGCCGCCCCACCTGGACGCCCACCCGCGCGTCGGCGCGGACGTTGTGGACCCAGCCCGGGTCGCGATCCTCGCCGTGGTTGGACCCGACCAGCACCAGCTCGTCCCCGTCGCGGGCGTAGATCAGGGCGCAGACCCGGCGACGCCCCGAGCGCCGCCCCGCGGTGGTGAGCAGGAGCGACGGCACGCCGATCGCCCGGTGCCCGACCAGGCCTCCCGTCCCGACGTAGAGCGCCTCGTGCAGGCGCAGCCCCACGCGCTCCAGGGCGCCCTCCAGGCGCGCTCCGCGGCTCACCGTCGCGCCTCCCGGCGCGCATCGGTGTCGCGGGAGGGACCGAGCGTGCTGACGATCGCCACCACGATGATCCCGCCCCAGGCCACCAGGGACGAGCTCAGGAGGCCGAAATCGCCGATCCGCACGGGATCGCCCACGTGCGTCCCGATCGCCTGGCCGGCGTACGCGCCCAGGATCGCGGCGAGGACGAGGAACGGGAGCCGTCCCCGGGCCTCGCCGCCGAGCGCCACGAAGAGCGCGACGTGGAAGATCCCGACCAGGATCGCGAGGATCATGGCGGGCTGGATCGCGGCCATCCGGGCAGGATAGCCGCACGTGCCGGGCGACGCGCGGGGCGGACCGGCACGTTCGCCGAGCGCCCGGGGGATCATCGCTACGCGATGCGGCCCCCGCCGAGCACCTCGTCGTCCCGGTAGAGCACGGCCGCCTGCCCGGGGGCCGGCGCCCACACGGCCGGATCGACCTCCACCGACCAGCGGCCGGCGGCCCCGCCCGCCGGCCGGACGGTCGCCTGTACGAGCGGGCCCCGGTGCCGCACGCGCAGGGCGGCCACGAGCGGCTGCGCCCGTCCGGGTGTGCCACGGGTGGGGCGCTCCTCGGCAGCCACGGTCCATGCTCCGGGGCCCGTGGCTGCGTCGACGCGGCCACCGTGGGCAACGGCGTCAGGAACCCCCACCGACGCGTCCACGGCCGCCGGCAGACGGCCCGCCACCAGGTGCAGCGACTCCAGCTCGAACTCCCGGCGCAGCAGGTCCTCACGCCTCCCCAGCCGGACGAGGTTCCGGGGCGCGTCGATCGACGCGACGTACCGCCGTTCGCCCAGGGCGATCGCCAGGCCGGTCCGCTGGCCGACCGTGTAGGCGGCCGCGCCACGGTGCGTCCCGACCTCGGTCCCGTCCGCATCGAGCACGGGCCCGGGCTCCTCGTGCCACCCGGCACGCTCGCGGAGCGTCTCGCGGTAGTCCCCGCCCGCCACGAAGCAGATTTCCTGGCTCTCCGGCGTGTCGGCGGTGGGGAGACCGAGGCCGCGCGCGATCGACCGCACCTGGGGCTTGGAGAGCCCGCCCAGCGGGAAGCGTGTCCGCGCCAGCTGGTCCTGGCGCAGCCCGTACAGGAAGTAGCTCTGGTCCTTCGCCGGGTCGCTGGCCGCCAGCAGGCGCCAGCGCCGACCGCCGTCCGCCTCGTCGTCCGGTACGGAGTCCACGCGCGCGTAGTGCCCCGTGGCCACCGCGTCCGCTCCGTAGAGGAGACGTGCGCGCCCGAGCAGCGCGCCGAACTTGACGTACGTGTTGCAGTCGACGCACGGGCTCGGCGTCGTCCCGCCCAGGTAGGCCGCCACGAACGGGTCGATCACGCCGGCCGCGAACTCGCGCTCCAGGTCCAGCACGAAGAACGGGATTCCGAGCCGGGATGCGACCCGCCGCGCGTCGTCGGCCGCGTCGAGCGAGCAGCAGCTGCGCCGGAACTCGCTTCGGTGGTCCGCTCCGGGGTGGAGCCGCATCCACACGCCCACGACGTCGTGGCCCTGCTCATGCAGCAGCGCCGCCGCGACGGACGAGTCCACCCCGCCCGACATCGCGACGACGATCCGGTCGCTCACCCCGCCCGGTTCACGCGGTGTCGACCCGCCGCCCGAGAGGGTCGGCGGCGAGCGCGACGGCCCCGGCGCGCAGCCGCGCGACGGTGGCCGGCACCACCCGCACCGCGGTCTCGATCTCGTCCTCGGTCGTCGTCCGGCCCAGCGTCAGGCGCAGCGCTCCGCGTGCCTCCTCCGGCGGGTACCCCATGGCCGTCAGCACGTGCGACGGCTCCGTGGAACCGGTGGCGCAGGCCGAACCGCTGGAGCAGGCGACGCCCTCCAGGTCGAGCGCCGTCACCAGCGACTGGCCGTCGGCGTCACGCACGATGACGGAGAGGTGGTTGGGGATCCGCTCCCTCGGGTGACCGGTCGCCTCCACGCCGGGCACCGCCAGCACGGCATCCCGCAGCCGGTCCCGCAGCGAACGCACCGCGCTCGGAACCCGTGTCCGCTCGGCACACGCGAGCCGCAGGGCCGTCGCGAGGCCGACGGCGCCGGCCACGTTCTCCGTGCCGGCCCGCCGGTGACGCTCCTGCGCGCCGCCCTGCTGCTGCGCCAGGAGCGTCGTCCCGCGCCGCACGAAGAGCACGCCCACCCCCTTGGGTCCCTCCAGCTTGTGCGCGGCGATCGACAGGAGGTCCACGTCGAGGGCGCCGACGTCCAGGTCCAGCCACGGGGCCGCCTGGACGGCGTCCAGGTGCACCGTCACGTGACGATGCGCGCGCGCCCGACGCACCAGCTCGGCGACCGGCTGGATGGTACCGACCTCGTTGTTGACGACCTGCAGGCTCACCAGCACGGTCCGCTCGGTGACGGCAGCAGCCAGCTCGTCGGGGTCGACGCGGCCGTACCGGTCCACCGGCAGCACCGTGACCTCGAACCCGAACCTGCCGAGGTAGCGCACCGCGTTGAGGGCGGCCTCGTGCTCGACGGCGGACGTGACGATGTGGTGGCCGTGCGCCTTGCCCGCCCACGCGGTTCCCTTGATCGCGAGGTTGATCGCCTCGCTGCCGCCGCTGGTGAAGACGATCTCGCGAGGGTCCGCGCGCAGGTCGTGGGCCACGGACTCGCGCGCATCGTCGAGCGCCGCCCGGGCGCGTCGCCCGAACACGTGGGCCGACGAGGGGTTGCCGAACGTCCCGGACATCACGGGGAGCGTCGCGTCCAGGACCTCGCGCCGCATCGGGGTGGTGGCGGCGTGGTCCAGGTAGATCGCCATGCGGTCGATTGTAGCCGGGCGGCCTTCCGGGTCCCGAGAGCCGCGTCCGACGCGCAGGGCCGCTCGTCCCGGGCGCAGGCACAGGTCGTCGCGCGCGCAGGCACCGCTCGTCCCGCGCGCAGGCGCAGGTCGTCGCGTCGCGGGCGCAGGGGACATCCGCCGCGTCCGACGCGACGCCGCTCGTCCCGCGCGCAGGCGCAGGCCGACCGGTGTGCACGTGGTGCAACTCAGGCGCCCGGCGAGCGGGTCCTGCAGCGGCCGTGTGCACGAGGTGCACGTAAGCGACGGTGATGGTGCGCGCGGCCGTGCCCGCGCTCTGGGGACCCCCGCCGATGTGCCCCTGATGCACGCTCACGGATCCCGGCGGGC
>JAJYKX010000032.1 GCA_021788175.1 Chloroflexota bacterium | reverse complement strand
TCGCCGGGGCCGTGACCGGCACAAGGGGCCGAATGGCACTTGGGATGAGATGCCGATTGTGGATACAAGAGGGAGATGTCAGACGACCAACGTCTGGCGCTCCGAGCGCACCCGACACGGGTGCACGAGAGGCACGTGGATGGTCCGTCGCAGCCCCACACTCGCCCGCCAGGCAGCGCTCGAGATCGTGGACGGCATCCAGTCCGGCACCCTGGCCGGCGAGGACGGGCTCCTTCCCTCGGAGACGATCCTCAGCGAGCGGCTCGGCGTCAGTCGCGCCACCCTGCGCGAGGCGCTCTCCCAGATCGAGCACAGCGGCCTGATCGTCCGACGTCACGGGATCGGGACCTTCGTGAGCCCGGCGGGCCCCATGATGGAAGCCGGCCTCGAGCAGCTGGAGAGCATCGAGACGCTCGCGGAGCGCATCCGGGTCGAGATCCACATGGGCGAGTGCGAGATCCGCGAGCGCTTCGCCAGCGCCAAGGAGGCGGAGTTCCTGCGCGTGCCGGACGGTGCGGCCGTGGTCGCGGTGCGGCGCGTGATCATGACGGGGGAGGAGCGGATCGCCTTCCTGGTGGACGTGGTCCCCGCGGACGTCCTGGACCCGCAGGACCT
Organism: Chloroflexota bacterium; assembly: GCA_021788175.1. Lineage (GTDB taxonomy): Bacteria > Chloroflexota > Limnocylindria > Limnocylindrales > CSP1-4 > JAJYNJ01. Next base: position 20,057 of record JAJYKX010000032.1, on the reverse strand, counting down.
GCGGGACTCGTTCCACGGGTCCGTCCTGGACCTGCTGCTGCGGCGCGGCGAGCCGCCGCTGCAGCACTCGTACACGGAGCTCGTGGCGGAGGCGGCGGACCCGGAGCTGGCTCGCTCCATGCACCTGCAGGCGGGTGCCCCGCTGCTGCGGTTCACCGCGCAGCTCTACACGACCGACGGGCGCGTGGTCGACTACTCCGTCAGCTACTTCACCCCCGGGCACTTCCGGTTCCACGTCATCCGCCGCGTGAGCCAGCTCGGCCCGATGGGCTCGGACCTCGGATCGCCGCTGGCCCGCGAGCGCGCACAGAGGGAAACGCCGGCCGTGAGCACCTGAGCGCCCTCCCGGCCACCGCCGGGATTCCCGCAGCCGATCGACCAGCACCCCGACCGTTCCACCCATCGATCCACAGGAGGGATCACCGATCATGCGAAGCTTCGCCGGCCGCGACATCCTGTCGCTCAAGGACTTCAGCCGCGACGAGTTCTTCCGCGTCTTCCAGGTGGCGAACGATCTGCGGCCGTTCGCCCGCGACCGCCGCAACACGGACCTGCTGAAGAACAAGACCATGCTCACGGCGTTCTACCAGCCCAGCACGCGCACGCGGCTCTCCCACGAGGCCGCGATGCTGCGCCTCGGTGGCAGTGTCCTCGGCTTCTCCGACTCCAAGATGACCCGCGCCGGAGACTTCTACCAGGAGTCGATCAAGGACACCTTCCACATGCTGGAGTACTACGCGGACGTCATCGCGATCCGCCACTTCCAGCAGGGCGCGCCGGCCGAGGCCGCCAGGTGGGCGAGCGTGCCGGTCATCAACTGCGGCGACGGCTGGGGCGAGCATCCCACCCAGGTCCTCACCGACCTCTACACGATCCTCCTCGAGAAGGGGACCCTCGACGGCCTGACCTACGTGCTGGTCGGCGACATGCGCATGCGGACGATGCACTCGATCCTGTACGCCCTGTCGCAGTTCGACGCCAAGGCGATCGTGGTCGGCCCGCCGGAGATGAGCCTGCTGCCCGAGTTCAAGGCCGAGATCGACCTCCTCAACGTGGACTACGAAGAGGCGGGCGACGTCCGCGACGTGATCGACCAGGCTGACGTCATCTACATGGAGCCGGTCGTCCAGGCGGACTACACCGCGTCGCGCCAGGAGCGCGGCGACAAGGTCGGGCTCACGCCGCCGCAGTACTGCGTCACCCGCGAGCTCCTGCGCGACAAGGCCAAGCGCAGCTCGATCATCCTGCACTCGCTGCCGCGCATGGACGAGCTCCTGCCCGACGTCGACCAGACCCGCCACCAGCGCTACTGGGCCGAGGCCTTCAACGGCGTCGCGCTCAAGATGGGGATGCTGGCGCTGATCCTCGGCGCCGCCGAGTAGGGCAGGACGATGCAGACCAACCTTCGCGGGCGGGACCTCATCTCGCTCCAGGAGTGGACCTTCGAGGAAGTCGAATCGGCGCTCGAGGTTGCCGAGCAGCTGAAGCGCGAGCGGGCCCTGGGGATCCCCCATCCGCTGCTGCGGGACCGCGTCCTGGCCATGCTGTTCTTCTTCAGCAGCACCCGGACTCGTGCCTCGTTCGAGGCCGGCATGGCACAACTGGGCGGCCACGCCCAGTTCATCGAGAGCCGCACGACCCAGATCGCCCACGGCGACACGCCCAAGGAGATCGGGGAGATCCTGGGTCGCTACAACGACGGCATCGCCATCCGCCACGTCACGTGGGGCGAGGGCAATGCCTACCAGCGGGCGGTCGCGGAGGCGAGCCGCGTCCCCGTCCTCAACATGCAGTGCGACCTCTTCCACCCGCACCAGATCCTGGCGGACCTGCTGACGATGAAGGAGAAGAAGGGCGACCTCCGGGGCCGCACCCTCACCGTCAGCTGGGCCTACGCCGCCAGCTACCAGAAGCCGCTCAGCGTGCCGCTGGACCTGACGCTCGCCGCCACGCGCTTCGGGATGAACGTGCGGCTGGTGCATCCGCCGGAATACCGGCTTCCGCAGGAGTACGTCGACCAGGCAGCCGAGAACGCGCGCCGCTCCGGCGGGTCGCTCGAGCTGATGGACGACTTCGACGCCGGGTTCAAGGGCTCCGACGTGATCTACGCCAAGAGCTGGGGCCCGCTCCTCGTGGCCAGGGACGACGAGGAGGGTGCCGCGATCGGCAAGCGGTACACGGACTGGATCACCGACGGTCGGCGCATGGCGATGGCGTCCGAGCACGCCATCTACATGCACCCGCTCCCGGCGGACCGGAACATCGAGGTGGCCGACGAGGTGATCGACGGTCCGCACTCGGTGGTGTACGACGAGGCCGAGAACCGGCTGCACGTCCAGAAGGCCGTCATGGCCCTCACGATGCGGTAGGACCGGCGGCGACCGGGGTGTCGTGCCGCGAGGCCCGGCACCCCGGCGCACCCGGCGCACGGACGATGTTCAGGCGGACCAGCTGGCGAGGCATGACGGTATGAGCAAGGTCGCGGTTGTCGCGGTCGGCGGCAACTCGCTCATCAAGGACAAGGATCACCAGTCGATCCCCGACCAGTACGCGGCGGCGGTGGAGTCCAGCCGCCACATCGCGGGGATGATCGAGCAGGGCTGGGACGTCCTGCTGACGCACGGCAACGGCCCGCAGGTGGGCTTCATCCTCCGGCGCTCCGAGCTGTCCCGCGGGGAGCTGCACGACGTGCCGCTCGACTACTGCGGTGCCGACACACAGGGCGCCATCGGCTACATGTTCCAGCGGGCCCTGCGCAACGAGTTCCACCGGCGCGGGATCCAGAAGACGACGGCCACCGTCGTCACGCAGACCCTGGTGGACCGCGCCGACCCCGCCTTCCAGGCGCCCTCCAAGCCCATCGGCTCGTTCATGGACGAGGCGCTGGCCAGGGACCATGCGGCCGCCGACGGCTGGGCCGTGGTGGAGGACGCGGGGCGCGGGTGGCGCCGCGTGGTCCCCTCGCCCCTCCCGAAGCAGCTGATCGAGTTCGACGCGATCCTGACGCTCCTCCGCGCCGGGGTGACCGTCGTCGCATCGGGCGGCGGCGGGATTCCCGTGGTGGAGGAGAATGGAGAGCTGTCGGGTGTCGAGGCAGTCATCGACAAGGACTACGCCGCGTCGGTGATCGCCCGCGACCTGAAGGCCGACCTGTTCCTGATCACGACCGCCGTCGAGAAGGTGGCCCTCAACTTCGGCAAGCCGGACCAGCAGCTGCTGGACACGGTCACGCTGGCGCAGGCCAGGGAGTACCTGGCGCAGGGCCACTTCCACAAGGGGTCGATGGGTCCCAAGGTGCAGGCGGTCATCTGGTACCTCGAGGCAGGAGGCAAGGAAGCGCTGATCACGAGCCCCGAGCACATCGCCCGCGCGCTGCGCGGCGAGACGGGGACGCGGTTCATCCCGTGAACCGCCGCCGCCCGGCTCAGGCGGCGGAAACCGGCGCGTCGCCCCGGGACGGGGGGTCCCGGGGCGGGCACGGCGGCGTGGCAACAGGACGGGGGTGACGGTCGTGGCAGGAACGCAGCAGCAGGCCGGGGGGCTCGTGCACATCGACTTCACCCTGAACGGGACGGCGGTCGCCGCCGACGTCCGTCCGGACGGCACCCTGCTGGAGCTGCTGCGCGAGACCTTCGGCATCACCTCGGTCAAGGACGGCTGCGCCCCCGAGGGATCCTGCGGGGCCTGCACCGTGCTGATCGACGGCCGCGCCGCCGTCTCCTGCGCGCAGCCCGCCACGCGGGCGGCCGGCCGCTCGGTCGTGACCCAGGAGGGCCTGGCCGCCGCCGACCGGGACCGCTGGGCCGGCGCCTTCGTCGCGTCCGGGGCCTCGCAGTGCGGCTTCTGCTCGCCCGGCATCGTGCTGAAGTCGGAGGCGCTCCTCTCGCGCAACCCCGATCCGTCGCGCGAGGAGATCGCGCACGCGCTGGCCGGCAACCTCTGCCGCTGCACGGGCTATGTGAAGATCATCGACGCCGTGCAGCTGGCCGCCGCCGCGCGCCGGGGCGAGCCGTTGCCGGCGATCGACACCAGCGGGCGGGTGGGCTCCCGCACCGCCCGGTATCGCGGCCGCGAGCTGGCCCTCGGCGACAAGCCGTACGTCAACGACATGGCACCGGCCGGCCTGCTCCACGGCGCCGTCCGGTTCTCGGACCACCCCCGGGCACGGGTGGTGCGCATCGACGTCTCGAAGGCCCGGGCCTGCCCGGGGGTCGTGGCGGTGGCGACCTGGCGGGACGTCCCCGGCGAGCGCACCCAGGGCGCGCTCACGCGCGACTGGCGCCAGTTCATCGCCGAGGGGGAGGAGACCTCCTACGTCGGCGACATCCTCGCGGTGGTCGCGGCGGAGACCCGGCACGCCGCCCGCGAGGCGGCCTCGCTCGTCGAAGTCGAGTACGAGGTGCTGGAGCCGGTCACCGACCCGTTCGAGGCGATGCGGCCCGGCGCCCCCGTGCTGCAGCCCGGCGGCAACATCCTGTCGGTGTCGCGCATCAGGCGCGGTGACGTCGACGGCGCTCTCGCCTCGGCGGCGCACGTGCTGACCGAGACGTTCCGGACCCAGTTCATCGAGCACGCCTTCCTGGAGCCGGAGTCCTCGCTGGCCGTGCCCCGGGAGGACGGCGGCGTCGACGTCTACTCGCAGGGCCAGGGGATCTGGGAGGATCGCCGCCAGATCGCGTCGTTCCTGGGCGAGCCCGAGGATGGCGTCCGGGTCATCCTCGTCTCGGCGGGCGGCGCGTTCGGCGCGAAGGAGGACCTCAACGTCCAGTGTCACGCCGCGCTGCTCGCGCGCATGACGGGGCGCCCGGCGCGCATCACGCTGAGCCGGGCCGAGAGCCTCCGCTTCCACGTGAAGCGGCACCCGATCACCATGGAGTACACCGTCGGCTGCGACGCAGAGGGGCACCTGCTGGCCGTCCGCGCGCGCCTGGTCGGCGACACGGGCGCCTACGCGAGCGTGGGCGCGAAGGTGCTGGAGCGGGCCGCGGGGCACGCCTGCAGCGCATACAGGGTTCCCAACGTCGACGTGGAGGCCTCCGCGGTCTACACGAACAACCCGCCCTGCGGCGCGATGCGTGGCTTCGGTGCGAACCAGGCGAACTTCGCGATCGAAGGCATGGTGGACCGCCTCGCCGAGCGCGTGGGGATCGACGGCTGGGAGATGCGCTGGCGCAACGCCCTCGCCGAGGGCGATCGCTTCGGCACCGGCCAGCTGCTCGGCCCCGGGGTGGGCCTGAAGCAGACGCTCCTCGCCGTCCGGGACGCCTACAGGGCCGCGCGCCACGCCGGGATCGCCTGCGCGGTGAAGAACTCCGGCGTCGGCAACGGGGTCACCGAGTACGGCCGGGCGATCCTGCGGCCCGAGGCCGACGGCAGCCTGTCGCTCTTCCACTCGTGGACGGAGATGGGGCAGGGCGTCGACACGGTCCTGGCGCAGATCGCCTGCGAGGAGCTGGGCATCCCGCACGAGCGAGTCAGCGTCGGGGTGGACACCCGCTACGAGCTGGACACCGGCCAGACGACCGCATCGCGCGGCACCATGCTGGGCGGGCGCGCGGTGATGGATGCGGCGGCGAAGCTGCGCGCCGAGCTCGGCGACCGGCCGCTGGCCTCGCTCGCGGGGCGCGAGTTCTACGGCGAGTTCAAGGTGGACTGGACGACCTCGCCGGACGACATGTCGATCGAGAACCCGGTGACGCACTTCGCCTACGCGTGGGCCACGCAGGTGGTGATCCTGGACGACGAAGGGCGCATCGCGAAGGTCGTGGCCGCGCACGACGTGGGCAGGGCGATCAACCCCACGCTCCTGGAGGGGCAGATCGAGGGCGGCGTGCACATGGGCCTCGGTCATTCGCTGACCGAGGAGTTCGTGGTGCGCGACGGCGTCCCCGTGACCATGACCCTGAAATCACTCGGGATCATCCCTCCGTCGGGCATGCCGCCCGTGGAGGTCATCTTCATCGAGGAACCGAGCCCGTACGGGCCGTACGGCGCGAAGGGCGTGGGCGAGGTCGCGCTCGTTCCCACGGCGGGGGCCGTGGCAGGGGCGCTGTACGCCTACGACGGCGAGCGCCGGACGCGTCTCCCGATGCGCGACTCGCCCGCCGCGCGGGCGGCGGTTCCGAGGCTGGCCCGCCGTGGCGGGCACGCCGCCGAGGCCGGTGATGACGGCCATGCATGACGTTGGCGCGCACGCGCAGGCCGTCTGCGCGGGTCCGTTCCTGCACCCGCTGCGCACCCTGCCGGCCACGGACGGGGCGCCCGCGGGAGGGAGGTTCTGAGTCGTGGAGGTTTTCCGGCCGTCGTCGCTGTACGAGGCTCTCGAGGTCCGGGCGGCGCATCCCCAGGCCATCCCGATCGCGGGCGGCACGGACTTGATGGTCGAGCTCAACTTCGGCCGGCGCCGCCCCGAGGCGATCCTCGACGTGTCGCGGCTACCCGAGCTCCAGGTGATCGGCCGGGAGGACGGCCGCGTCACTCTCGGCGCCGGGGTCACGTACGCGCGCATCATCCGCGAGCTGGCCGACCACCCGGCGCTGGCGCAGGCCGCCCGGACCGTGGGATCGCCCCAGATCCGCAACCGCGGGACGGTGGGCGGCAACCTGGGAACGGCGTCGCCCGCGGGCGACTCGCTGCCCGTGCTCGCCGTCTACGACGCGGAGGTGGTGGCCGCCTCGACCGCGGGGACCCGGCGCATCCCCTGGCGCGAGTTCCTGGTGGGGCCGAAGCGCAACGCTCTCGCCCCCGACGAGCTGATCGTGGCGGTGGAGTGGCGGCAGCCCGACGGGCCCGGGTCCTTCTCAAAGGTCGGGACCCGCAACGCCATGGTGATCGCGATCGCGGGAGTCTCGCTCCAGCTGGACACCGCGGCCCGCCGCATCCGGATCGCCCTGGGATCGGTGGGACCCACCATCCTCCGCGCCCCCGAGGCAGAGGCCTTCGGGGCGGGCATCCTGGATGAGTCGGGTGCCTGGGCGGACCCGAGGGCCGAGGTCCCGGCAGACGCCCTGGGGCGCTTCGGCGAGCTGGCCGCCGCGGCGGCGCGGCCGATCGACGACATCCGCGGGACGGCTGCGTACCGCCGCCACGCGTGCGCGGTGCTGGCGCGGCGTGCCCTGACCTGGGCGCTGGACGACCGGCGCCTGGCGGCGGGCTGAGACGGCGAGGAGGCACGACGTGCTGGTCCGACTGAACGTGAACGGCGGCTGGCGGGAGGCCGAAGTGTGGCCCGGCGCCAGCCTTCTCTCGATGCTGCGCGACGACCTGGGCCTCTGGGGGACGAAGAACGCCTGCGAGCAGGGCGAGTGCGGCTCCTGCTCGGTCTGGCTGGACGGCGAGCTGGTCTGCTCGTGCCTGGTCCTGGCGGCGCAGGCGGACGGCCGCCACGTCGAGACGATCGAATCCCTGTCCCACGATGGGGTCCTCCACCCGGTGCAGGAGGCGTTCCTGGAGGCCGGCGCGGTGCAGTGCGGCTTCTGCACGCCGGGCTTCGAGGTGGCGGTGGCGGACCTGCTCCGCCGCGATCCCCACCCGTCCGAGGAGACGGTGCGCGAGGCGCTCTCCGGCAACCTCTGCCGCTGCACGGGCTACGAGAAGATCCTGGACGCGGTCCGCCTTGCAGCCGACCGGATGGACCAGGTGACGCCATGAACCGGACCCTTGTCGCCGGCTGCGCGGCCGTGGCGACCATGGACGACGCGGGCACCGAGCTGCGGAACGCGTCGATCCTGGTCGAGGACGGCGTGGTCGCGTGGGTCGGGGCCGGGGAGCCGCCCGCCCCGCTGCGGGAGGGGGCGCAGGTCGTCGACGGCACGGGCTGCGTGGCCATCCCCGGACTGGTCAACACCCATCACCACCTGTACCAGGTCCTCACCCGGGCACGCGCCCAGGAGTCGGGCCTCTTCGGCTGGCTCACCGAGCTCTACCCGGTGTGGGCGGGACTCGACGCCGAGTGGGTCGGCGCCGCGGCAGGCGCCGGGCTCGCGGAACTCGCCCTCTCGGGCTGCTCCACCGCCGCGGACCACCACTACGTCTTCCCGGCGGGCCGCGGCGACCTGCTCGCGGCGGAGATCGAGGCGGCGCGCGCGATCGGCATGCGCATCCACGCCACGCGCGGCTCCATGGACCTCGGGGCCTCCCGCGGGGGGCTCCCCCCGGATGTCGTGACCCAGGAGACCGACGTCGTGCTCGCGGAGACCGAGCAGGCCGTCTCGGCCTGGCACGATCCCGCGCCGGGCGCCATGGTCCGCATCGGCATCGCGCCCTGCTCCCCGTTCTCGGCCAGCGACCCCCTGATGCGGGAGTCGGCGGCCCTGGCGCGACACCTCGGGGTGCGCCTGCACACGCATATCGCCGAGACCGCGGACGAGGAGGCGTTCTGCCTCGAGCGGTTCGGATGCCGCCCCGTCGACCTCCTGGAGCGCCAGGACTTCCTGGGCGACGACGTCTGGCTGGCGCACGCGGTGCATCTGTCGGACGGCGACATCGCGAAGCTCGCCGCCTCCGGCACCGCCGTGGCCCACTGCCCCACGTCCAACCTGCGGCTCGGCTCGGGGATGGCCCGGGTTCGGGAGCTGGTGGACGCGGGCGTCCCGGTCGGGCTCGGCGTGGACGGCTCCGCGTCGAACGATGGCGGCCACATGCTCGGCGAGGCCAGGCAGGCGCTCATGGTGGCCCGCGGCCGGGGCGGCCCCGCGGCGATGACCGCGCGGGAGGCGCTGCGCCTGGGCACCCGCGGCGGTGCCGCCTGCCTGGGGCGCGACGACCTGGGCGCGATCGAGCCGGGCCGGCGGGCGGACATCGCGCTGTTCGACGTGACGGGCCTGGCGACCGCCGGGATCGAGGCGGACCCGGTCGCGGGGATCGTGCTGGCCTGGCCGCAGCGGGTCCGGCACCTGCTGGTCGAGGGGCGCGTCGTGGTCCGGGACGGCCAGCTCGCGAACGTCGACGAGACATCGCTGGCGGCGCGCGGCCACCGGGTGGCCGCCCGCATCGCCGCGACCGGGGCCGCCGGAACGGTGGCCCTGCACGGCGAGGGAGGTCGGTGAGATGGCGGTAGAAGCTCGGGGCGTCGGACTGGCCGGGCGGGCGGGCCGCATCGGGACCTCCGCCGCCCGGATCGACGGCCTCCCCAAGGCCCTCGGGTCGTTCGCCTACGGGAGCGACCTCTGGGAGGAGGGGATGCTCTACGGCGCCACGGTGCGCAGCCCGCATCCGAGTGCCCGCATCCGGTCGATCGACGTCGCACCCGCCCTGGCACTCCCCGGCGTGCGCCGCGTGCTGACCGCGGCCGACCTGCCGGCCAGGCGCCGCTACGGCCTGGAGTACGAGGACCAGCCGGTACTGGCCGAGGGCATCGTCCGCTACGCCGGCGAGCCGGTGGCGGTCCTGGCGGCCGACGACCCCGAGCAGGCCCGCGCGGCGGTCGCCGCGGTACGCGTCGAGTACGAGCCGCTCCCCGCGGTGACCGACATGGAGGCCGCCCTGCGCCCGGACGCGCCCGCCGTCACCGAGGTCGGCAACGTCATGCGGCACGTCCGCATCGTGCACGGCGACCCGGATGCCCGGGCCGACGTCTGGGTGGAGGGGTACTACGAGGTCGGGATGCAGGACCAGGCGCCGCTCGGCCCGGAGGCGGGCCTGGCGATCCCGGCCCCCGACGGCGGCGTGGACCTGCATGTCTCCACGCAGTGGCTGCACAGCGATCGCCGGCAGATCGCCCCCTGCGTCGGGCTGCCCGAGGAGAAGGTGCGGCTCCACTGTGCCGGCGTGGGCGGTGCCTTCGGGGCCCGCGAGGACGTGTCCATGCACATCCACGCCTGCCTGCTCGCGCTGTCCCTGGGCCGGCCGGTGAAGATGGTGTACGGGCGCGAGGAGTCGTTCTTCGGCCACGTCCACCGGCACCCGGCGCGGATCTGGGCGCGGACGGGGGCCCGGCGCGACGGCACCCTGGTCAGCGCGCGGGTCCGGCTGCTGCTCGAGTCGGGCGCGTATACGTCCTCCTCCTCCGTGGTCCTCGCGAACGCCTGCACGTTCGCGGCCGGCCCCTACGAGGTGCCCAACGCGCTGATCGAGGGCACCTCGGTCTACACGAACAACCCGCCCACCGGCGCCATGCGCGGGTTCGGTTCCGTGCAGGTCTGCTTCGCCCACGAGGCGCAGATGGACAAGCTCGCTGCCGCCCTGGGGATGGATCCGCTGGAACTGCGCCTCCGCAATGCCGTGCACACCGGGTCGGTGCTGCCCACCGGGCAGACGATCCGCGGGTCGGCGCCCGGCCGCGAGGTGCTCGAGCGCTGCGCGGCGCTGCCCATGCCGCCCGACATCCCGCCCACCGACCGCGACCGGCTGACCCTCCCCGGAGGGGCTGGCAACGTGGGCCGCGGCGAGCACATCCGGCGCGGGGTGGGGCTCGCGTTCGGGTACAAGAACGTCGCCTACAGCTACGGCTTCGACGATTCCTGCGAGGCGGCGGTGCGCCTCGAGCGCGGGATCGATGGGCCCGTCGCGACCATCCACACGGCGGCCATCGAGGTCGGGCAGGGACTGCACACCGTCCTGGCGCAGATCGCACGCACCGAGCTGGGCGTGGACGAGGTGGTGGTGGAGCAACCCGACACGGAGATCGGATCGGGGGGCTCGACCTCCGCCTCGCGGCAGACCGTGATGGCCGGTGGTGCCGTGGCGACCGCCTGTGCCACCGTCCGGGAGCGTCTCCTCGCCCGGGTCGTGGAGGCGCTCGGCCCCGACGCGGCGCGCGGCCCGCTGCGCCTGGAGGACGGCCGGGTGTTCGACGGCGACGTGCCGCTCGGCGGGATCGACCACTTCCTCGACACCCCGGTCGAGGCCCGGGAGGTGTTCCACCATCGCCCGACCACGCCGCTCGACGAGCGCGGCCAGGGCGAGAACCCGCACGTGATGTTCATCTTCGGGGCGATGCGCGCCGTGGTCGAGGTCGACGAGGAGCTCGGCCTGGCGCGGGTCGTCCAGCTGGCCGGCGTGCAGGACGTGGGGAAGGCGCTCAACCCGCGCGGGGTGGAGGGGCAGATCGAGGGCGGAGCGGCGCAGGGCCTCGGACTGGCCCTGCTCGAGGAGATCCAGCTGCGCGACGGCCGGATCGCCAACGCGTCGTTCACCGACTACCTGCTGCCCACCATCCTGGACATGCCGCCGGTCGTCTCGGCGGTGGTCGAGGACCCGGAGCCCGGCGTGCCGTACGGCGCCAAGGGTGTCGGCGAGGGCTCGACCATCGTCGCCACCGCAGCGATCGCGGCAGCACTCCGGGATGCCACCGGGCGCGAGCTGAACCGGGTCCCGGTGACCCCCGACGAGCTGGCCGGCCTCGCGCCGGCGCGCACCTCCGGCGGGCCCGCCCCCATCCCCGACGTGCCGGGACCGCGGGCCGTGCTCGACTACCGGTGAGCCGAGGGAGCGGTCGATGACCACGGTCCACTCCACCACGGATCTCGCCCGGCGGATCGCCGTGGCGCGCGGCGACGAGCCGGCGGACCTGGTGCTGACCGGCGCGCGCGTCCTCTCCGTCTTCACCGGCGAGCTGCTGGAGGCCGACGTGGCCATCTCCGGGCAGCACGTCGCGGGGCTCGGTCGGTACGCCGGCCGCGAGACGGTGGACCTCTCCGGCCTCATCCTGCTGCCCGGGCTGATCGACGCGCACATGCACCTCGAGTCGACCAAGCTGATGGTCGACGAGTTCACCCGCGCGGTGCTCCCCTCGGGGACGACCACGGTGATCCTCGATCCCCACGAGATCGCCAACGTCTTCGGGCTGGACGGCGTGCGCGCGCTGCTGGCCTCTGCCGGGGAGATGCCGCTCGACTTCTACGTGATGACGCCGTCGTGCGTGCCGGCCAGCCCGTTCGAGTCGAGCGCCTACACCGTGACCGCCGCGGACATCGCCGGGTTCCTGGCCGGCGAGCCGCGCGCGCTGGGGCTCGCCGAGCTGATGGACGTCCCGGGGGTGATCGGCCGGGACCCGGAGGTGCTCCGCAAGATCGAGGTGACGCTGGCCGCCGGCGGCCACATCGACGGCCACGCGCCGAGCGTCACGGGGCGGGACCTCAACGCCTACCTGGCTGCCGGCGTGGGAAGCGACCACGAGTGCACCACGCTCGACGAGGCGCTCGAGAAGCGGCGCCTGGGGATGCGGATCATGATCCGCGAAGGGTCGGCGACGCGGGACGTCGAGGCGCTCGCACCCCTCGTGGTCGAGCACGGGCCGGCGGGCTGCATGCTCTGCACCGACGACCGCGAGCCGTACGACCTGCTGGCGGCGGGCCACGTCAACGACGTCGTGCGCAAGTGCGTCGCCTGCGGCTGCTCCCCGGTGGACGCGGTGATCATGGCGACGCTCCATCCGGCGCGCTGGCACCGGCTCCCGGAGCACGGGGCGATCGCGCCCGGCTTTCTGGCGGACATCGTGGCCGTCGAGGATCTCGCCGCGTTCCGGCCGCTGAAGGTCTGGAAGCGCGGCCGGCTGGTCGCCGCCGACGGCGTCGCCCTGGACGTGCCCCGTGCCCGTGTGCCCGACTGGATGCGGGGGAGCGTCCGCATCCCGGCCATCGATCCGGGCAGCTTCCGCGTGCCGGTGCCGGGGCCCGTGCGGGTCATCGGGATCGAGCCGGGCGGCATCGTCACGCGTGCGCTCGCCGCGGATCCGCCCCGGAGTGCGGACGGGATGCTCCAGGCGGATCCCTCCAGGGACCTGGCGAAGGTGGCCGTCATCGAGCGGCACACCGCGAGCGGCCGGCTGGGGCTCGGGCTGGTGACCGGTTTCGGTATCCGCCGGGGCGCCATGGCCTCCACCATCGCGCACGACGCGCACAATCTGGTGGTGCTGGGGGTGGACGACGCCGACATGGCCACCGCGGTGCACCGGCTGGCGGAGACCGGCGGGGGCCAGGTGGCGGTCCTCGGGGGCCGCGTGATCGCCGAGGTGCCGTGCCCGATCGGCGGGCTCCTCTCCGACCTGCCGGTGGAGCAGGTCGCGGCCGCGGCGCAGGCGCTCGACCTCGCGGCACGCGGCGAGCTGGGCGTCGCGCTGCCGGCGCCGCTGATGACGATGTCGTTCCTCGCCCTCTCCGTGATCCCCGCCCTGCGGATCACCGACCGCGGCCTGGTCGACAGCGTGGGGTGCCGGCTGGTGCCCCTCGGACTCGAGCCCGCGGATGCCGTGGTGGCCCCGTCGTCCGCGGCGGGAGAGTCCCGGCCCCATCAGCCACCCGCGCCACCGCCCCCGGCGGATCCGGGGCAGGCCGAACATGCCGAATGGCACTTGGGTGCGCCCGGTGCCGCGTGCAAAGAAGAGTTGTCAGATGACTAGCGTCTGCGAGACTGGAGGCGTGTGATGCGACTCGCGAGCCGGATGGAGCGCATCGGGACGGAGACCGCGTTCGAGGCGGCCGCCCGGGCCCGTGCGCTGGAGGCCACCGGGATCGACGTGGTGCACCTGGAGATCGGCGAGCCGGACTTCGACACGCCCGCCAACATCCGCGCCGCGGCCGCCCGTGCCCTGGAGGCGGGCAAGACCCACTACGCTCCCTTCCCCGGGATTCCCGAACTGCGCGCCGCCATCGCGCAGGACTCGGCCGCCCGCCGGGGCATCACGGTCAGCCCGGAGCAGGTCTTTGTCACCGTCGGCGGCAAGGGCGTGATGCTCTACGCCATCCAGGCCGTCATCGAGGAGGGCGACGAGGCGCTCGTCCCCGATCCGGGCTACCCGATCTACGAGTCGCTGGTCCGTTTCATGGGCGGCACCCCGGTGCCCGTGCCCATCCGGCAGTCCAACGGCTTCCGGATCGACATCGACGAACTGGCCTCCCTGGTGACGCCGCGCACCCGCCTGCTGGTGATCAACTCCCCGGCCAACCCCTCGGGTGGCGTCCTCACCCGCGGCGACCTCGAGCAGATCGCCGAGATCGCGAAGGCGCACGACCTGGTGGTGCTGGCCGACGAGATCTACAGCCGGATCCTCTACGAGGGCGAGCACGTCAGCATCGCCAGCCTGCCCGGCATGGCCGAGCGCACGGTGATCCTGGACGGCTTCTCCAAGACGTACGCCATGACCGGGTGGCGCCTGGGCTACGCCATCGTCCCCGAGTGGCTCGCCTTCCCGTTCGGGCGGCTCATCATCAACACGGTGAGCTGCGTCTCCACCTTCGAGCAGTACGGCGCGGTCGAGGCGCTGCAGGGCCCGCAGGACGCGGTGGACGCCATGGTGGCCGAGTTCCGCGCCCGGCGTGACCTCATCGTGGACGGCCTGAACGCGATCCCCGGGATCCGCTGCCTGCGCCCCGAGGGGGCCTTCTACGTCTTCCCGGACGTCTCCGGCACCGGCCTGTCCGGTGCCGACTTCGCCAACCGGCTGCTCTACGAGGCGGGTGTCTCGGGCCTGGCCGGGACGGCGTTCGGGGGCGTCGGTGTCAACCACATCCGCCTCTCCTACGCCAACTCGCAGGCCAACATCTCGAAGGCGCTGGAGCGCATCGCGGCCTTCGTCGGGAAGGTGGCGGTCCCCGCGTAGGGGATCGCCGGAGATCGGATTGACGGACGCGGGGCCCCGTGCCGCAACCGGGAGCGGGACCCCGCCGCCCACAGCGGGCAAGGAGGAGAGGTGACGCCGGTGGAGTCGGCGACGACGGGTCGCACGCGGGTGGACGAGCTGTACGCGGCGGCGGAGCCATCGTTCCCGCACTGGGAGCTCGTCCGGGACGTGGTCGACGAGATGATCGACCTGTCACTGAACTACCGCCAGTCGGGGCATCCCGGCGGCAGCCGCTCCAAGGTGCACCTCTTCCTGGCGATGCTCCTCTCTGGCGCCATGCGCTGGGACATCCGGCGCCCCTGGCGGCCCTTCGGGGACCGGCTGGTCCTCTCGGCCGGCCACACCGTGCCGCTGGTGTACGCCTCGCTGGCGGTCCTCAACGAGACCCTGCGGGCGCGGCACGAGTGGACCGGCGATCCGCGCTTCGACTTCCCCGAGGGCGGCCGCTACGCCCTCACCTGGGAGGACCTCCTCACGCTCCGGCACCGCGGCGGCCTGCCGGGCCACGCCGAGATGGCGGGCAAGACGCTGCTCCTGAAGTTCAACACGGGACCCTCCGGGCACGGCATGCCGGCCGCCGCGGGCGAGGCGCTCGCGCTGCGCCTGGCCGGCGCCGGGGACGTGCGGGTCTTCGCGGTGGAGGGCGAGGGCGGCCTCACCCCCGGGGCCAGCCACGAGACCCGCAACGCCGCCTGGGGGCTGGGCCTCTCCAACCTCGTCTTCCTGGTCGACTGGAACGACTTCGGGATCGACGAGTTCCGTGCCTCGTCGGTGGTGCCGGGGACCCCGGAGACGTGGTTCGGCGCCTACGACTGGCGCGTCACGGGGACCCAGGACGGGATGGAGTGGGGCCCGGTGACGCGCGCCGTCCTGGAGGCGGCCCGCGGCGAGAACCCGGGTGGGCGTCCCAGCATGGCCTGGTTCCGCACCCGCAAGGGGCGCGGCTACGGCAAGTACGACAACGCCAGCCACGGGACCCCGCACCCGATCAACGCGCCCGAGTTCTGGGCGGTCCGCCACGGTTTCATGGAGCGCCACGGCGTGACCTACGAGGGCGTCGACGCCCCCGCCCCCGCCGATCCCGCCGAGCGGGCACGCCAGGCGGAGGCCAACCTGCGCATCGCGATGGGCGTGCTGCGCGCGCGGCGCGAGGTGGTGGAGGCGATCTCCGACCGGCTCCTGGAGCTGGCGGACCAGGTGCCCGAGCGGATCCAGACCTTCCACCTGGGGGGCCGGAGCGCCCGCCTGACAGAGGACCCGCGCCTCTTCGACGCCCGCTCGTACCCGCCCGAGATGTGGAAGCAGCCCGGCGAGAAGGCCCCCAACCGGGCCGCCCTGGCCGCCTGGGGCGCCTGGGTCAACAGCTTCGCGAAGGCCGAGTACGGCCGGCCGCTGGTGATCGCCGCCTCCGCGGACCTCGCCGACTCCACCAACCTGGCGGGCTTCGGCAAGGGCTTCGGCGGGCTGGAGGGCTGGGGCTGGTACCAGCGGGAGACGAACCCGCGGGGGGCGCTCCTGCCCACCGAGATCACCGAGTTCACCAACGCCGGGATGATGGCCGGGCTCGCCACGGTGAACCTGGCGGACGACCCGATGGCCGAGTACGACGGCTTCTGGGGAGCCTGCTCGACGTACGGTTCCTTCAGCTACCTCAAGTACGGGCCCCTGCGCCTCTTCAGCCAGCTCGCCCAGGACACCGAGCTCCGGGTGGGCAAGGTGATCTGGGTGGCCGGCCACTCCGGCCCCGAGACCGCCGAGGACTCGCGCACGCACTTCGGGATCTTCGCCACCGGGATCACCCAGCTCTTCCCGGAGGGCCACGTGATCGACCTGCACCCCTGGGAGTACAACGAGGTCCCGGTGGTGCTCGCGGCCGCCCTGGCCCAGAAGGCCCCCATCGTGGCGCTGCACCTCACGCGCCCGCCCATCGAGATCCCCGACCGCGCGGCACTCGGCATCCCCTCGCACTTCGAGGCGGCCCGGGGGGCCTACGTGATGCGGGAGCCGCGGCCGGACCGTCCCGCCATGGGGACCGTCTTCGTGCAGGGGACCACCAGCACCGCGAACCTGGTGCGGATCCTCCCCGACCTCGACCGGGAGGGGCTCAACGTCAAGGTGGTGGCGGCGGTCAGCCCGCAGCTCTTCCGCCTGCAGGACGCGGCCTACCGGGAGCGCACCGTCACCCCCGCCGACCGGCTCGACGGGATGGCCATCACCAACCGGGCCGCGCGCTTCATGCGCGACTGGGTGGACGGCCCGCTCGCGCTCGAGTACTCCATGGGCTCCGACTGGGACGACCGCTGGCGCACCGGCGGCACCGTGGACGAGGTGATGGACGAGGCGCACCTGACCCCGTCGTACCTGCTGGCCGGCATCGAGCGCTTCGTCCGGGAGCGCGAGTCGCGCCTGCAGCGCATCCGTCGGGCGCTCGAAGCAGCGGAGGCGCGGTGACCGAGCGTCCCCAGCGAACGACCATCCCCGCCGGCGTCCCACGCACGACCCACACGTCCAGCTCACCGAGGTAGAGGACACACGATGCCGCGACTTGGACTCGAGAAGGAGCTCGTCGACGCGAGCGTCTACGCCAACACCGTGCAGCGTTTCCGCGAGCGGCGGATCGCGCTGCCGACGTTCGCGCAGCTCGCCGACCCCTCGCTGATCCCCGACAACGTCCGGGCGGCGCTGGGCCCTGTGGGGCCGGACGACGCCAGCCCGCTGAACCTGTTCCGCGTGCAGTGGTACAACGACGCGTCGCGCACCGGGTTCCAGGACGTGCCGGCGTACGTCGAGCTGCCGAAGTCGCTCACCGGCGTGGATGCCCGGATCGTCGTCGCGCTCGGCGACCGCTTCCCGATGATCGCCGCGCACAAGGTGCTCGCCGCCTACGGCTGCCTCGCGCCGCGCATCATCACCGGCCAGTTCGACCCGACGCATCACCTCGCGGTCTGGCCGTCGACCGGCAACTACTGCCGGGGCGGCGTCGCCATCTCCCGGATCATGGCCTGCCGCGGGGTCGCGGTGCTGCCCGAGGGGATGAGCCAGGAGCGCTTCGACTGGCTCGAGCGGTGGGTCGTGGACTCGTCCGACATCATCCGGACGCCCGGCACGGAGAGCAACGTCAAGGAGATCTACGACAAGTGCGACGAGCTCTCCCTCGACCCTGAGAACGTCATCTTCAACCAGTTCTCCGAGTTCGGGAATCACATCGTCCACTACCTGGCCACGGGCAGGGCGCTGGAGCACGTGTTCAGGACGATGCAGGAGCGGGAGCCGGGCCTGCGCCTTCGGGCGTTCACCTCCGCCACCGGATCGGCCGGCACCATCGCCGCCGGCGACTACCTGAAGGAGCACCAGGGCTCGCTGACGGTGGCCATCGAGGCGCTGGAGTGCCCCACCCTCATCGAGAACGGCTTCGGCGAGCACAACATCCAGGGCATCGGCGACAAGCACATCCCGCTCATCCACAACGTGATGGCGACCGACGTCGCGCTGGCGCTGTCGGACCGCGCGACGGACCGCCTGAACGTCCTCTTCAACACGCCGGTCGGCCGCACGTACCTGGCCGAGCGTCGCGGCGTCCCCGCTGCGACCCTCGACGCGCTCTCCTCGTTCGGCCTCTCGAGCATCGCGAACGTCCTGGGCGCGATCAAGACGGCCAAGTACTACGAGATGGGCCCCGACGACGTCATCGTGACCGTCGCCACCGACGGTGCCGCGATGTACCACAGCGAGCGGGACATCGCGCTCGGCAAGTACTTCGGCGGGGAGTTCGACGCCGTCGCGGCGAGCGAGGTCTTCGGCGAGCACATCCTCGGGACGACCACGGACCACCTGCTCGAGCTGTCGCGCAAGGACCGCGAGCGGATCTTCAACCTCGGGTACTACACGTGGGTCGAGCAGCAGGGCGTCTCGATCGAGGAGTTCAGGGCCCGGAAGGACCCCGCGTTCTGGACGCAGATGCGCGCGATCGAAGCCGACTGGGATCCCATGATCGAGGAGTTCAACAGCCGCACCGGCGTCCTGGAGTCGCTGTGAGCACGTCGTCCGGCGCCGGGGCGGTGCCCTCGTCCGGCCTCGCCAGCACGCTCGTCTGCGCGGGCTGCGGCGCCGTTCCCGCGCCCGACGACCCTTACCCGTTCCGCTGTCCCAACGCCGCGTCGGGCAACGACACAGACCACGTCCTGCGCCGTCGCCTGGCCGACCCGTCCCTCGCCTTTCCCTCGGCGGCCGAGGCGGCCGCCGAGGCCAACCCGTACGTCGCGTACCGGCACCTCTTCCACGCGTACCACCTGGCACGGGCGGGCGGGATGGACGACGCGGCGTACATCGAGCTGGTGACCCGCCTCGACCGGGCGGTCGCCGGCGTGGACGGACATGGCTTCACCGTGACCCCGTTCGGGCGGGCCGACGCGCTCAGCGAGCGGCTCAAGTTCGCTCCCGACGGCGGGATCTGGGTCAAGAACGAGACCGGCAACGTCTCCGGGTCGCACAAGGCACGACACCTCTTCGGCGTGCTGGTGCACCTCGAGGTCATGGAACGGCTCGGCCGGGCCGATCCGGCCGAGCGGCGGCGCCTCGCCATCGCCAGCTGCGGGAACGCGGCGCTGGCGGCGGCCGTGGTGGCGGCGGCGGGGCAGCGGGCCCTGGACGTCTTCGTCCCGGAGGACGCTGATCCCGTGGTGGTGGACCGGCTCGACAGGCTCCGGGCGCGGGTGACGGTCTGCCCGCGCGAGCCGGGCGTCCCCGGCGATCCCACGTACCATCGCCTCAAGCAGGCGATCGCCGAGGGTGCCCTGCCCTTCACGTGCCAGGGCAATGAGAACGGGCTGGCCGTCGAGGGGGGCTTCACGCTGGGCTACGAGCTGGCAACGCAGCTGGCGGGCGGGCCGACGCTGGACCGCCTGATGCTCCAGGTGGGTGGCGGGGCCCTGGCGAGCGCCTGCATCGAGGGGCTCGCGGAGGCCGTCACGCTCGGCGCGCCGGTGCGCCTGCCGCGCTTCCACGCGGTGCAGACCACCGGCGCCTGGCCGCTGCCCCGGGCGTACCAGCGCGTGGCGGCGCGTCTCCCGGATGGCGCCGGCGAGGCGGCACGCCGTGCGGCGCTCGCGTACGCGGCGACCCACCGCTCCGAATTCATGTGGCCGTGGGAGGAAGCACCCCACAGCATCGCCCACGGCATCCTCGACGACGAGACGTACGACTGGCTCGCCGTGGTGGAGGGGATGCTCGCTACCGGTGGCGGCCCGGTCATCGTGACCGAGGACCAGCTGACGCGCGCCAACACGCTGGGCAGCGAGCTGACCGGCATCGACGCCGACGAGACCGGGACCTCCGGGCTCGCCGGTCTGATCGCGCTGCGGGAGGAGGGAGCGATCGGGGATCACGAGCGAGTCGGCGTCCTGTTCACCGGCGTGCGGCGATGACCGGCACGCGCGCGGGCCGGTCGGCTCCGCGCGGGGCGACCGGCACGTCCACGGCGAACACTCCCGGGAGGAAC
>JAJYKX010000206.1 GCA_021788175.1 Chloroflexota bacterium | reverse complement strand
CTCCGGTCGGCCGCGGCACGGGGCCCGGGTGTGCCGGCGATGCGGACCGTGGATGTGGCGGGCAATCCTGCGAGATGTGCAGGCGTGGAACCGTACCGCGGATCCTGGCTCGCCCTGGGCTCGTGTGGATGGTGCCGTGCGACCCGCCGCGCTCCATTCGTGCGGGGCCGGGTGCCTCGATCCACGCCGTCGCGCCCGGGTCCGGCCGGTCACTGCCCCGGCAGCGGACATACGGTTCCGTGGGCGCACATCCTGCAGGATCGCCCCGGCTCGGCTTCCCCGGCCCTGCCGGATCGCCCCGGCTCGGCTGCTCCAGCCCCGCAGGAGGCGGCCGTTCTGCTGGCACTCAGCAGGCGCGCGTGCGGCTCCGCCCGCAGGCGGACACGCGCGCCCGGCGTCGCCGCAGGCGGGCCAGCGTCGCCGCAGGAGGGCCAGCGTCGGCACACGCGCGCCCGGCATTGCCGCGGCCGGGCCAGCGTCGGCGCAGGAGGGTTTGGGTGCCGCGGGATTCGGCGGTCGGGATGGGCCCGGCAGCCGTCAGGGCGCCCGGCGCGCTCCCGGCGTGGTGACGGCGCCCTCGCTCGCGGAGGAGACGAGCGCGGCGTACTTGGCGAAGACCCCGGTGGTGTAGCGGTGCGGGGGCGGGGACCAGGCGGCGCGCCGCCGGTCGAGCTCGTCGGCCGGAACGTCGAGGTCCAGGGCGTGGCGATCCACGTCGATCACGACCGGGTCGCCGTCCCGGACGAGCGCGATCGGGCCGCCGAGCGCCGCCTCAGGCGCCACGTGTCCGATCATCAGCCCGTGGGTCGCGCCGCTGAAGCGGCCGTCGGTGAGCAGCGCGATCGAGTCGCCCAGGCCCTCGCCGACGAGCGCGGCGGTGACGTGGAGCATCTCGCGCATCCCCGGTCCGCCGGCGGGGCCCTCGTACCGGATCACGACGCAGTCGCCCGGCCCGATCCGGCGGGCCTGGACGGCCGCGAAGCATGCCTCCTCCGAGTCGAAGACGCGCGCCGGCCCGCGGAACTGGCGCCGCTCGTGGCCGGCCAGCTTGATCACGCAGCCGTCCGGGGCGAGGGTGCCGTGGAGGATCGTGAGCCCTCCGCGGTCCTTCAGCGGCCGCTCGATCGGTCGCACGACCTCCTGCCCCGGCGTCTCCCGCACGTCCGCCGCGATCTCCGCGATCGTCCGTCCGTCGACGGTCCGGGCGTTGCCGTGCAGGAGATCGCGCTTGAGGAGTTCGCGCATCACCAGCGCCACCCCGCCCGCGTTGTGGATGTCCAGCGCGACGAACCGCCCGCCGGGGACCAGGTCGGCCAGGATCGGGGTTCGGTCGGCGATCTCGCCGAACTCGTCGATCGTGAGCGGGACGCCGAACTCGCGGGCGATCGCCAGCAGGTGAAGGAGCCCGTTGGTGGAGCCGCCGGTCGCCGCCACGGACGCGACGGCGTTCTCGAGCGCCTCGCGCGTCACGATCGAACTGGGCCGGGTGTCCTCGCGGACGAGCTTCACCACGAGCTCGCCGGTCTTCCGCGCGGCCTCCAGCTTCTCCGGGAAGGGCGCCGGGATCCCGTTCAGGCCCGCCGGGGAGATCCCCAGGAACTCCAGGGCGGTGCTCATCGTGTTGGCGGTGAACTGCCCGCCGCACGCGCCGGCCCCCGGGCACGCGACGTTCTCCAGTTCCCACAGGTCCTCGCCGCTCATGGTGCCGGCCTCGTAGGCGCCGACCGCCTCGAAGACGGACTGGACGGTCACGGCGCGGCCCCGGAAGCGACCCGGGAGGATCGTGCCGTTGTAGAGGACGACGCTCGGGATGTCGAGGCGGCCGACCGCCATCACGGCGCCGGGGATCGTCTTGTCGCAGCCGACCAGGCAGACCAGGCCGTCGAAGAGATGCCCGCGGGCGACCAGCTCGATGGAGTCGGCGATCACCTCGCGGCTCACGAGGCTCGCCTTCATCCCCTCGGTGCCCATCGAGACGCCGTCGCTGACCGCGATGGTGTCGAACTCCATGGGGGTGCCGCCCGCGGCCCGGATCCCGGCCTTGACCTGCTCCGCCAGTTCCCGCTGGTTCCAGTTGCAGGGCATCGTCTCGATCCACGTCGTGGCGACGCCGATGATCGGGCGCGCCAGGTCGTCGTCGGTGAACCCGATCGCCTTGAGCATCGCCCGCGCGGGAGCACGGTCGGGACCGTCGGTCAACGCCGCCGACTGGCGCTTCGCGGGGTCCGTGGGCTGGTCGTAGGGCAGCGGTCGCTCCGGCACGGATGGCCTCCTCGGTTGGGTTGCCCGGAATGATACGGATGCGGCCGCATCCCGCCCTCGCCGCCCCCGGCGCCGACCGCGAACGGGCGCGCGCAGGCGAGGCGCGCGGAGCCTGCAGAACCGCCCGCGGAGGCTGCCGAGCCACGCGCGGATGCCGCCGGATCCCGCGCGGATGCCGCGGAGCCCCGCGCCGGGGTCCCCTATCATGTCCCCGGCGACCCGGGCGCCCGCCGCCCCCGTCGTACGAGGCCGAGCCCGGTCCTGCCGTCCTGCCTGCGCACCTCATGCCGCCCGGCGGTGTGCGCGGCGGCGTCCTGCCGCTAGGGTGGGCGGGCCCGCGACATGTGTCGGGTTGACGTGCGTGGCCGGCGGGCCGGACACGCTGCAGGGGCACGTGATGTTCCAACGACTGGGTTCCTTCGCGTTCCGGTTCCGCTTCGTGATCCTCGCGGCCTGGATCGTGGCGGCCGGAGCGGCGGCAGTACTGGCGCCATCGCTCGCGCAGGTCGGCTCCACCGACCAGAGTTCGTTCCTCCCGGCCACCGCGGAGTCGATCCAGGCACGCACGCTCCTGGAGAAGGCGTTCCCGAGCGAGGTCTCGGCCGGCTCGACCACCATCGCCTTCTATCGCGCGACCGGCCTGACCGCCTCCGACCGCTCGTACATCGCGCAGGTCGGCACCTGGATCACCAGCCCGCAGGCGCCTGCGGGGCTCCGGGACATCGTCTCCAGCGTCCAGACGCCCGAGTCCGACCCGCAGCTGTCGGCCATGATGACCAGCCCGGACGGCCAGCTCGAACTCATGAACGTCAACCTGACCGTGGCCTCCCTGGCGGGCGGTGCGAGCGACGCGGTCGATGCCCTCCGCGCGCACCTCGCGCAGACGGTGCCGGGCGGGCTGCAGGCGCACGTGACCGGGTCCGCGGGGATCAGCCTGGACTACATGAACGCCATCATGAAGGGGACCGACAGCACGCTGCTGGTGACCATCGTGCTGGTGGTGGTCATCCTGCTGCTCGTCTACCGAGCCCCCCTGGCCGCGCTGGTGCCGCTCGCGACGATCGGCGTGGCGTACCTGGTCTCCCGCGGCGTCCTCGGGTACATGGCCGACGCGGGCTGGAAGATCTCCTCGCTCCTCGACACGTTCGTGGTCGTGCTGGTCTTCGGTGTGGGGACCGACTACACGATCTTCCTGATCTCGCGCTTCCGGGAGGAGGTCAGCCGGGGCGACTGGCACATGGCCTCCCAGGCCACCGTGAAGCGCATCGGGGCGGTCATCACCGCGAGCGCGGCCACGGTCATCGTGGGGCTGGGATCGATGGCGTTCGGCCAGTTCGAGATGATCCAGACCACCGGTCCCGCGCTGGCGATCTCGATCTTCGTGACCCTCCTCGCGGGGCTCACCTTCACGCCGGCGCTGCTCGGAATCTTCGGGCACTACCTCTTCTGGCCGCTCCACGACCGGGACGAATCGACGGTCAACCCGCGCGGCTTCTTCGTCCGCCTGGCGGGCGCCGTCTCGCGGCGACCGGCCCTGATCGGCGGCGTGCTGCTCCTGGCGCTGCTGGTGCCGGTGACCGGCATCACGGCGATGCGCTCCAACTTCGACGCCGTGAGCGACCTGCCGAGCACCTCCGACGCGCGGATCGGCTTCGACCTGGTCGCCCAGCACCTGGGGCGGGGCAAGATCATGCCGGTCAACGCCGTGATCCAGGTGGGCAGCGGGACGGACCTGCTGGCGCCCGCCTCGCTGGCCCGGATCCGGGACGTGACGCAGGCCCTGGCGAAGACACAGGGCGTGCAGAGCGTCACCAGCCTGGTCGCCCCGACCGGCGACGGCGCCGTTCCTGCGGCCTACGTGCCGTCGAGCCAGCTCGACTCGATCGCCAGCGGCTTCGCGTCGTCCGGGAGCGGCGGCGCGCAGGCACTCCTCGATCCGAAGGTCACCTCGGCGCTCCAGT
>JAJYKX010000031.1 GCA_021788175.1 Chloroflexota bacterium | reverse complement strand
ACGCCGGCCAGGTCGCCGGTGGCCTTGCCGTACACCTCGCTGGACGGCTTGATGGCCGGCAGCATGGAGCGCGGGATGCCCATGAGCCGCAGGATCTCGGGATCCCAGTCGAGGGTCTCGAGGTTCATGAGCATGGTCCGGCTCGCGTTGGAGACGTCGGTGACGTGCACGCCACCGTCGACGCCGCCGGTCAGGTTCCAGATGCACCAGGTGTCGATGTTGCCGAAGAGCAGGTCACCGGCCTCGGCCTTGGCGCGTGCGCCCTCGACGTTCTCGAGGATCCACTTCACCTTGGGGCCCGAGAAGTAGGTGGCCAGCGGCAGGCCGACCTTGGCGCGGAAGCGGTCCTGGCCACCGTCCTTGGCGAACGCGTTGCAGATGTCCGCGGTGCGGGTGTCCTGCCAGACGATCGCGTTGTGGACGGGCTTCCCGGTGCGGCGATCCCAGACCACGGTGGTCTCGCGCTGGTTCGTCACACCGACGGCCGCCAGGTCGGCGGCGGTGATGCCGGCCTTGGCGAGGGCTCCGCGGATGACCTCGACGCTGCGCGTCCAGATCTCCATCGGATCGTGCTCGACCCATCCCGGCTTCGGGTAGATCTGCTCGTGCTCCTTCTGATCGATGCCCACCACCGCGCCGGCATGGTCGAAGATCATGAAGCGGGTGCTGGTCGTGCCCTGGTCGAGGGCGCCGACGTATTTCGCCATGGATGCCTCCCGGCTCATCTGACTCCGGGCCGGTCCAAGTGCCGGCCACTGGCCTCAGCTGGCTGCGGCCGCTCCCGACCACGCATCGGCGGCCGCTTTCAGCAACAGGTAGGACGAGGTCGCGCCGGGATCCTGGTGTCCGGCGCTGCGTTCTCCGAGGTAGCTCGCGCGTCCCTTGCGGGCGACGAGCGGCGTGGTGGCGAGCATTCCCTGCTCGGCCGCGCCCACGGTGCGGGCGAGCGCATCGCCCAGGGAGGCGCCGGAGGCGGCGGCTTCCCGGAGCGCGTCGCGCGCGGGCAGGAGCGTGTCGAGCATGGTCTTGTCGCCGAGGTCGGCCTTGCCCAGCCGCTGGATCCCGGCGATCCCGGCATCGAGCCCCGCGACCAGCTCGTCGAGGCCGATGGCCTCGTGGCCGGCCGTGGCCGCACCCAGCTGCAGGAAGAAGGTCCCGTACAGCGGGCCGCTGGCACCGCCGACGGTGGAGACCAGTGTCATCCCCACCGACTTGAGCGCCGCCCCGATGTCGCGGTTGGGCAGACCGGGCAGCTTGGCGATCACGGCCTGGAAGCCGCGATCCATGTTGATCCCATGGTCGGCGTCACCGATCGCGGAGTCGAGAGCGGTGAGGTAGTCCTTCTGGTCCCGTACGGATGCGGCGAACGCGGTGATCCACGCCACGACGTCGTCGTAGGAGATGGCTGCCGCCCCGTTCATCCGCACGTCCCACCTTCCCGTTCGTGCAATGGCATCGCTCGAGCCACGGATTCCGTCAGATGCCCCAG
This sequence comes from Chloroflexota bacterium, assembly GCA_021788175.1. Taxonomy (GTDB): domain Bacteria; phylum Chloroflexota; class Limnocylindria; order Limnocylindrales; family CSP1-4; genus JAJYNJ01. Next base: position 19,677 of record JAJYKX010000031.1, on the reverse strand, counting down.
CGCAGCGCCGGGGTCTTCACCGGCGCGTCCCACAGGCGGGTGAGCTCGTCGTCGAGCCGCAGCAGGGTGATCGAGCAGCCGGCCATCTCGAGCGAGGTGATCCAGTTGCCGACGAAGCTGCGACCGATGCCGACGCCCCGGCCCTTGAGGATCTGCGCGAGCTTGTTGAAGACGATGTACAGCTCCATGAGCGGCGTGCCGCCCATGCCGTTGACGAACGCCAGCACCGAGTCGCCGCTCTTGAAGGGAAGGTCGTCGAGAATGGGCGTGGCGAGCATCTCGGTGATCTCGTCCGCCGTGGCGAGCTTCATCCGGGTGCGCCCCGGCTCGCCATGGATGCCGATCCCGATCTCCATCTCGTCGTCGCCGAGCTCGAAGGTCGGCTTCCCTGCCGCGGGCACCGTGCAGCTGGTGAGCGCCATGCCCATCGAGCGCACGTTGTCCTGGACCTTCTGGCACAGCGCGGTCACGGCCTTCAGGTCGGCCCCCGCCTCGGCGGCGGCGCCGACGATCTTCTCCGCGAGCACCGTGCCACCCACGCCGCGGCGGCCCGCGGTGTAGAGCGAGTCCTTCACCGCGACGTCGTCGGCGATGACCACGGACGCGACGTCGATCCCCTCGGCCCGTGCCAGCTCGGCGGCAAGCTCGAAGTTCATGATGTCGCCGGTGTAGTTCTTGACGATGTGGAGCACGCCGGCCCCACCGTTCACGGCCTTGGTGGCCTCGAGCATCTGGTCCGGGACGGGCGAGGTGAAGACCGCGCCCGGGCAGGCCGCATCGAGCATTCCCAGCCCGACGTACCCGCCGTGCATCGGCTCGTGGCCGGAGCCACCGCCGCTGATGACCCCGACCTTGCCCTGGCGAGGCGCGTCCCTCCGAACGACGACGTTCGGCGCGATCACCTTGATCAGGTCGCCGTGGGCGGCGACCATCCCGGCGAGTTCCTCGTCGACGGCGTGCTCGGGGGTGTTGATGAGCTTCTTCATGGCGTCTCCCGAGGTAGCGCCCGGGGCCGCCTGCTGCGGCGCCGTCAGGCGGCCGGCAGCAGGCGGGTTCCCGACCGAATCAGCGTGTGACCCTGTGCAGCCGAATCGACGCCGTCTGTCAGGCGGGGATGGCCTTCACGATGTACTGCGTGAAGAACACGTAGTACACGATCGCCGCGAGCGCACCGCCGATGAGCGGACCCACGACCGGGACCCAGGCATACGACCACTGCGAGTCGCCCTTGTCGGGGACGGGCAGGAAGGCGTGGACGAGGCGCGGGCCGAGGTCACGGGCGGGGTTGATCGCGTACCCGGTCGTGCCGCCGAGCGAGAGGCCGATGACCAGGACGAGCAGTGCCACGGGAAGTGCACCGAGGCCGGCAGGTGCCAGCGAGTGCGGCTGGCCGAAGGCGAAGATCACGAAGACGAGCACGAAGGTGCCGATGATCTCCGAGATCAGGTTCAGCGTGTAGTTCGGGATGTTCGGGACGGTGGAGAACACGGCCAGCTTCAGGACCTTGTCCTCGGTCGCCTTGAAGTGGTCCCAGTAGAAGAGCAGGACGAGCGCCGCGCCGATGATGGCGCCGACCATCTCACCCAGCCAGTAGCCGGGGACCATGTCCCAACCGATGCCGGCACTGCTGTTCATCGAGTGCATCACCGCGAGCCCGATCGTGACCGCGGGGTTCAGGTGCGCGCCGGTCAGCGGGCCAGCGACGACGACACCCATGAACACGGCCATTGCCCATGCCCAGGTGATGACAATCCATCCGTTGGAGTTGCCGACGCCGGTGGTCTGGTTGCCCTTCGTCTTCGCGAGCAGGACGTTGGCGACCACGCCATCGCCCAGGAGCACCAGAACGGCCGTGCCGAAGATCTCACCCAGAATGATCTGTAGCGTCATCCCCTTGTACTCCCTCAACAGTGGGATGGTTCCTGCGGAGCCGCGACGGGCGGTGGGTCTCCGGGCCGCCGGATCCCGAGGATCCGGCGCCGGGCCCCGTCATCCCCGCCGGGGCGGGCGCGACGTGAAGTCCCTTCCCGTCACCCTCCTTTCCAGCCACGGGGCTCGCGGTGCCTCCCCACGCACACATGAGCGTCGGTGGCGTCGATCGCTGCCATCGCGGCCACTCTACGGCCGGCCGGGCCGCCGGAATCTCAAGACATCGTCGAAATCTCGCGCCCCGGACGCGCGTGGGGCCCCGGCCGGATCGTCGCCGTCAGCCGCGGGACCACGTGACAGCGAGCGCCCGGACGAGCAGGGCGCTGGACGCGGCGCCCGGGTCCAGGTGCCCGGCGGAGCGCTCGCCCAGGTAACTGGCCCGCCCGCGCCGGGCGACCAGCGGGATGGTCGCCTCGGCGCCCCGCTCGGCCGCGTCCGCGGCGAGGTCCAGGGCGACGCCCAGTTCCTGCCCCGCCACGACGGATGCACGCAGCGACACCGCCGCGGGCACGAGGGCGTCGAGCATCGTCTTGTCGCCCGGCGCTGAGCGCCCCAGCGCGGCGATGCCGTCCACCGCCGCACCCAGGGCGCGCGCCACCGCGGGGGCCTCCCCGCCGGGGTCGGCCGGAACGACCACCACACGGTCGTGCTCGGCGGGAACTGCGGCTCCGCCGTCGGCGAGCGCCGCCCCGGCACGCTGCAGCGCGCGACCGTAGAGCGCGCCGCTGGCACCGCCCACGGATCCCAGGATCACGCGGCCCGCCTCGCGGAGCAGCGCGTCGCCCGGGAGGTCGGGTGCCCCACCGGCTCCGTCTTCTCCGTCGAGACCGAGACGAGCGACGACCAGCGCGAATCCCCGGTCGAGGTTGATGCCGTGGTCGCCGTCCCCGATCGCCGCGTCGAGCTCCGTCAGCCAGGCGCTCCGCTCGTGGACCAGCGCGGCGCAGGCGCGCAGCCAGGTCCGCACCCATGACGCGCTCACGCGGCGCGGCCCCCCGGGACGTCCCGGCCCGCAGGTGGAGCGTCCGACTCAGCGCGCCAGGTCATCGGGCCACTTGCCGGATCCGGTTGCACCGTCCGCCGCGCGCAGGACGGCGTCCAGCCCGGCGCCCGACGCGGCCTCCACGGCGGCAAGCACCGCTCCCTCGACGATGGGACCGTCGCAGAGCCGGACCAGGCGCCGTTCCCGGTCGGTCGCCTCCTCCAGTGCGACTTCCACCGCCAGGGCGGCACTCCCGAGGTCGATCAGGATCAGCGCGCCGTCGCCATCGCAGCGGTCCAGCACGTCGCGCAGGGCCCGGAGCACGAGTGGTGCGCTCGTTCCGAGCACACCGGCCGACGTGCCGCCGGCGGTCGCGACCGGGACCTCGGGAGCCGCCTGCTCGAGCATCTCGCGCAGGCCGTCGAGAAGCCGGGGGCTGTGTCCGACGAGGACCAGTCCGACCACGAGGCCTCCCGCGTGGCCGATCCGGGGCATCGCGGCCCACGCCGCGCGCCGGGTTCGGGCTCGTACACTACGAGCCCGATGAGCATAGACCCCGCCTCGAGCCAGGTGCAGGCGACTTCGCGAGCGGCGGGCGCGTCCGGAGCCTCGGGCGTGGCCGGGCCACAAGGCGCGGCCGAAGCGGAAGACGCGGTCTCGCGGGCGTCTGCGGTGGCCGAAGGACCCGGAGGGTCCGGAGCGGCGCACCGGCCCGGCGGATGGGCCGGGTCCGCAGCAACCGATGCACCGCGCGAGGCGGACACCGTGGACCGGCGCGCCGTGGAGGCCTACCTGTGGCGCGCCGCGCGCGCGCTGCGACGGCACCGGGCGCTGCTGGACCGGCTGGACGCGGCGCTCGGGGACGGTGACCACGGCGAGAACATGGCCGTCGGGTTCGACGCGGTGCTGCGCGCCCTCCGCGACGGAGAGGAGCGCGACATCGGCACCGTCCTGCGCAGCGTCGGCCACGCGCTCGTCGCGAGCGTCGGCGGGGCGAGCGGCCCGCTCTATGGCACGGCCTTCATGGAGGCCGGCTTCACGCTCGGCGGGATGGACCGGATCGGGAGCAGGGAGATCGCCGACGCGCTGGGGGCCGCCGCCCGCGGCCTGGCGCGCCGCGGACGCTGCAGCGTGGGCGACAAGACGATCCTCGACGCGCTGGCGCCGGCGGCCGAGACCTTCCGCGCCGCCGCGGATGCAGGCGAGCCGGTCGCGGCCACGGTGCGCCGCGCCGCCTGGGCCGCCCACGCCGGGATGCGTGCCACCACGCCACTGGTGGCGCGACGGGGACTCGCGCTGCGGCTCGGGGAGCGCTCGCGCGGCCACCAGGACCCGGGGGCCACCTCCTGTTTCCTCCTGATGCGAGCGATGCTGCCCGGCCGCACGCGGGGCACCGGAGCGGGATGAGCACGCCCCCGCCCACCCAGGGTCCCGATGCCAGGCCGGTGCCCGTCGAGCGCCGCCGCCAGGGCGACCGCCGCGCGAGCGCCGCCCGGATGGCCGCGCTCGAGGCAGATCGCTGGCGATCCTTCGAGGACGCCCAGCGCGAGGCGGACACGATGTTCGCCCAGTACCAGCTGAGCCAGCTCCTGGCCTCCGGGGCGACCGTCTCGGAGATGGCCCCGGCAGTCCTCGACGAGCTGCTCCGCAACGACGGAGCGCCCGAGGGGGCGCTCTGGCTCACCCCGACCGGGGGTGGACCGCTGGTGCTGATGGCCTCGGTGGGCGAGGCACCGGAAGTCCGCGCGGAGGTCTCCGGGCCGGAGGGGATCCCGGGCACGCTGCCCGACGCCGCCGCCGCCGCGGCCTGGTGCCGGGCGACCGGGTGGGTCGGCGTCACCCTGGAGGAGAGCCGCGATGCGGGCACGGCGTTCGAGGTCCGGACCGTCGGCTTCGTGGCGCTCGGCTGGCGTCCGACCGGCCCGTCACCGGAACCGCCTCGCTTCCTCCCGCGGGTCCGCCACGAGCTGGCGATCGCCTTCCGGGCGGCACAGCTGCGCGAGGCCCTTGCCCAGGAGCGCGCGATCCTGTCGGCCATCCTGGACGGCGCGAGCGACGCCATCGTGGCCGTGGACGAGCACCGCATGATCGTCCGGCTGAACCGGGCGGCGAGCGCCCTGCTGGACGTGCCGCCCGAGGAGCTTCCCGCGCCCTGCGTCGACCTGCTGGGATGCCGGCGCGCGGTCGACCGACCCGGGCACGGGCAGCGCGGAGAAAGCCGGCCCGAGGAGGGACAGCCGGGGTCGCGCCTGCGCTGCGGATCCCGCTGCCCGTTCGAGGAGGTGCTCGCAGGCGCTCCCCCGATCGTCGGCCGAGAGCAGACGGTGAGCGGGCACGGGGGCCAGGAGATCCCGGTCGTCGTCTCGTACGCCCGGATGGCGAGTCCCGGCGCCGGAGCGGTGGCGGTGATGCACGACCTGCGGGCCGCTCGCGCGCTCGACGAACTGCGCTCGAGCTTCGTGGCCGCCGTCTCCCACGATCTCCGCACGCCGCTGGCCCTGATCAGCGCCTACGTGGACACCCTGCTCGGGCTGGACCTGGACGAGGCCGCCCGCCGGCGTTCGGTCGAAGGGATCGGCAAGGCGGCCACGCGCCTGACGGCGCTGGTGAACGAGATCCTGGACGTCGCCCATCTCGAGAGCGACCGGATCGCGCTGCGGCGGCGGTCCACGCCCCTGGGCACGCTCGTTGCCCAGGTCGCCGCCGACTTCGCGGATGCGCCCGGGATGCCGCCCATCGAGCTGGCCGTGCCGGAGGACCTCCCCGCCGTGCACGTCGACGCCGACCGGATCGCCCAGGTGCTCTCCAACCTGCTCACGAACGCCGCCAAGTACGGCGGGGTTGCGGGCCCCATCGTGGTGCGCGCCCGCCCGGGGGATCGGTCCGTGGTGGTGAGCGTCGAGGACGGCGGCGACGGGATCGACGCGGCCGAACGCGAGCAGGTCTTCGAGCGCTTCTACCGGGGGCGACGCGCCCAGCGCGGCTCCGTCCCGGGAAGCGGGCTCGGGCTGTACGTCTGCCGTCGCCTGGTGGAGGCACACGGTGGCCGCATCTGGGTGGACGAGCGGGAGTCCGGCACCTCGATCTCCTTCACCCTGCCGGTGACGGCCGCGGCACGTCCGCGCCGGTCCCGCGGAGCGGCCCGGGAGGAGCGCCCGTGACCGACCCGGGAGCCGAGCGGATCCTGATCGTGGAGGATCAGCCGGAGTTCGCGGAGCTGCTCCGGCTGTGGATCGACCGGCACGGCTGGCAGACGCTCGTGGCGTCCGACGGCTGGGAGGCCCTCCGCGTCTTCGAGGCGCAGGGCGCCGACCTCGTCGTCCTCGACATCGGGCTTCCCGGACCCGACGGCTGGGAGATCATCGAGCGGATCCGCGCGGTGAGCCAGGTCCCGGTGCTGATGGTGACCGCCCTCGGCGCGGAGGCGGACCGGATCCGCGGGCTGCAGGCGGGCGCCGACGACTACATGAACAAGCCGGTCAGCTTCCCCGAGCTGATCGCCCGCATCCAGGCCGCCCTGCGACGGGCCAGGGCACGGACGCCGGGCGCCGATGATCCCGGGATCCTGATGCGGGGGGCCGTCCACATCCACCCGCGCAGCCACCGCGTGCTGGTCCAGGGGATCGAGATCCACCTCACGCCCACGGAGTTCCGCCTGCTCCACCACCTGGCCGAGCATCCCGGCGAGCTCATGGGACACCGCGAGCTGCTCCAGGCCGTCTGGGGGCCGGCCTACGGCGAGGAGACACAGCTGCTGCGCGTCACCATGCGCAACCTGCGCGCCAAGCTCGCCTCGGCCGCGCCGGAGCGCCGGTTCATCGCCACGGAGTACGGGCTCGGGTACCGCTTCACCGAGGCGTGAGGGCGCCACTCACCGGGTCGCCGGCGGCGGCAGCCAGCTGCTCGATGATCACGCGCGCGGCGTCCCACACCTGCGCGGCGCGCCCGATGCGGACGCGCACCTGGTTGGAGGCCACCCGGAGCGATCCCGGCGCCAGGCCCGAGGGGCGCCAGCCGGGTGCCTGCAGGGCGTGCACCACCGCCGCGCGCGACCAGTCGGGCGGGAAGCGGAAGACGAGATCGGTCTCCTCGCGGGAGATCGACGAGATCCCGGCACGTTCCGCGAGCAGGCGCAGGTGCGCCACCTCGATCAGCCGCTCGGCGGGCGCGGGGAGCGGCCCGTAGCGGTCGGCCAGGTCGGCGCGAGCCGCCTCCAGGTCCTCGCCGTCGCGCGCTCTCGAGAGGCGCCGGTAGAACTCGAGCTTCTGGGGCTCCCCGGCCACGTAGTCGTCCGGCAGGTAGGCGTCCACCGGCAGGTCCACGATGGCGGTCGGGCGGGGGATGGCCGGGGGCCGATCCTCGAGCGCCGCCTTCTCCTCCTCCACCGCCTCCGCGAGCAGCCGCGTGTACAGGTCGAAACCGACCGCCGCGATGTGGCCGTGCTGCTCGGCGCCCAGGATGTTGCCGGCACCGCGGATCTCCAGGTCGGCCAGCGCGATCTGGAAGCCGGCGCCGAGCTCCGAGGCGTTGAAGATCGCCTGGAGGCGCTTGCGCGCGACCTCGCTGAGCCGGTCGCGCCGCCGATAGAGCAGGTACGCATAGGCTCGGCGCGCGCTCCGCCCGACCCGGCCGCGCAGCTGGTAGAGCTGGGCCAGGCCGAGTGCGTCGGCGCGGTCGATGACGATCGTGTTGGCGTTCGGGATGTCGAGCCCCGACTCGATGATGGTCGTGCAGACCAGGACGTCGTGTTCCCCGGCGGCGAAGCCCAGCATCACCCGCTCGAGCTGGCCCTCGGGCATCTGGCCGTGGCCCACGGCGATCCTCGCCTGCGGCAGCAGCCGGCGCAGCTGCTCGGCCTGCGCCTCGATCGTCTCGACCCGGTTGTGCACGAAGAAGGCCTGGCCGCCCCGGTCGAGCTCCCGCAGGATCGCGTCGCGCACCAGCCCGGCGGACGCCTCCGCGACGCGCGTCTGGATGGGCAGCCGATCCTCGGGCGGCGTCTCGATCACGCTCATGTCCCGCACCCCGGAGAGCGCCAGGTTGAGGGTGCGCGGGATGGGCGTGGCCGAGAGGGTGAGCACGTCCACCGTGCGCCTGAGCTGCTTCAGGCGCTCCTTGTGCGCGACCCCGAACCGCTGCTCCTCGTCCACCACCAGGAGCCCGAGGTTCCGGAAGCGGACGTCCCGGGAGAGCAGCCGGTGCGTGCCGATGACCAGGTCCACGCTGCCGCGCTCGAGACCGTCCAGCGTGGCCTGCTGCTCCGCGGCCGGGACGAAGCGGCTCAGGAGCCGCACCGTCAGCGGGTAGGCGGCAAAGCGCTGGGTGAACGTGGTGTGGTGCTGCTGGGCGAGCACGGTGGTGGGAACCAGGACCGCCACCTGCGTCCCGTCCTGGATGGCCTTGAACGCCGCACGCAGCGCCACCTCGGTCTTGCCGTAGCCGACGTCCCCCACGACGAGCCGGTCCATCGGCTCGGCGCGCTCCATGTCGAGCTTGACCTCCACGACGGCGCGCTGCTGGTCGGGCGTCTCCTCGTAGGGGAACGCGGCCTCCATCTCCGCCTGCCACGGAGTGTCCGTGGCGAAGGGGTGGCCGAGTGCCCGGGCGCGGGCCGAGTAGAGCTCGAGCAGCTCCTTCGCGAGGTCCGTGACCGCACGGCGCACGCGTGCCCGGGTGCGCTGCCACTCGCCGCCGCCGAGCTTCGAGAGCGACGGGTTCTCGCCGCCGGAGTAGCGCGAGATCCGGTCGATCTGCTCCACGGGCAGGAAGATCCGGTCCGCGCCGGCGAACTGGAGCTCCAGGTAGTCGCGGGCCTCGCCCGAGGCGCCCACGCTCCGCCGGACCATCCCCCCGTAGCGGGCGATCCCGTGGTCGACGTGCACCACGATGTCCCCGGCGGTGAGCCGCTCCAGCAGGTCGCGCGGCACCACCCGGCGCAGGGCGCGGGGCCGGCGCACGCGGACGCTGCCGAAGAGCTCGCGGTCGGTGAGGACGACCAGCCCATCGGGGCCGTCCTCGAACCCGCTGTTCAGGCTGCGCTCGACCAGGGCGACGGCGCCCCGGGCCGGGGGCTCCGCGAGTCGCCCGGTGGGCGCCACCACCGTGCCGGATTCCTCGAGGATCTCGGCGAGGCGCGCGGACTGGTCCGAGGTGACGACCACGCGGCGCTCCTCGACGCGCCAGCGCGCGACGGCCTCCGGGATGCCGGCGACGCGGTGGGGCGGCAGCGCCGGCTCCTTCCACCCGAACGGGTTGCCGCCCGGCGGCGCCCCGGGGGCATCGCTCTCCCAGGTGAGCTCGAGGGTCCGCGCCTCGTTCCGCATCCGCGCCCACGTCCGCGCATCCAGGTAGGCGACCGGCCATGCGGCCGGCACCTCGCCGGACTCCTCGAGGTCTGCGCGGCGTTCCGCCTCCTGTTCCCAGAGCAGCCCGGCGGCCTGGTCCACGTCGCCGGGCTCGTCGAGGAGCCAGATCGCGTCGCCCACGTGGTCAAGGCCGGTCGCAGGCGCGAGGATCCCGGCCCAGACCTCCGCGGCGTCGCCAGGCTGGCGGGTGGACGTCATCCGCTCCAGGTCCGCCTCCAGCACGGGCCCCAGGCGACCGGCGAGCCGGCCGAGGCGGCCGCGCAGCCAGGCCGTGGCGTCCGGGGGCAGCAGGAACTCGCCCGCCGGCAGGATGGCGACGGTGTCCACGGCGCCGGTGGAGCGCTGGTCCGCGGGATCGAAGGCACGCAGCGACTCGATCTCGTCGCCGAAGAACTCGGCTCGCACGGGGAGGCCCTGCCCCGGCGGGAACAGGTCGACGATGCCGCCCCGTCGCGCGAACTCGCCGCGGCCCCCCACCTCCGTCTGGGGCTCGTAACCGAGATCGATCAGTTCCCGCAGCAGGCGCTCCTGCGGGAGCCGCGCGCCGCGGCGGAGGAGGAGCGGCGCCGAGGGGAACGCGTCCGGCGGCAGGGTCCGCTGCAGCAGGGCCTGCGGGCTGGTGACCAGGACCCGGGCGGCTCCCCGCGCCGCGAGCCCCGCGGATCCTGCCGGCGCTCCCGGCGCTCCCGGTCCGGCGGGCGCCCCGGCGTGCCCGGGCGCATGCGACGCGGCCGCGGGTGCGGTGACGGCCGCGGGTCCTGCCGGCGCGCCGGCCCGCCAGGCCGCCAGCGCGGCGACCCGCGCCGCGGTCTCGTCACGGACCAGCTCCCCGCGCTCGTACGCGAGCGCGGTCCGCGGTTCGAGCACCACGATGGCGGCCGGGTCGCCGAACCAGGCGGCGAGCTCCTCCGCGACGCGATCCGCGATCTCCGCGTCGCGCGCGACCCAGACGAGCCGTTCCCCGGTGGCGAGGGCGAGGGCCGCGGCGAGGTACGTCTTGGCCCCGTGCGGCAGCGAGGCGAAGACGACGTGGCGCAGGTCGCGGCCGACGCGCCCCTCCCGGACCCGCGCGTAGCGATCGGCGAGGGCCCGCAGCTCGCCGGAGGCGGCGAGCAGGGGCGGCAGCGAGGAGAGATCGGCGATCCGGGTGCGCCCGGCTCCCGGAAGCATCGCGCCGGCCGCGCCGGGCGCGGATGCGCGGCCCGTCCCGCCGCCCGCGCGCGTCCCCCGGCCGGCGAGGGCGGCCGACGCCTCGGCGATGTGCCGGTCGCGGCCACGGCGGCCGCGGAGCCGCTGCTCGGTCATGGGCGATCAGCCCCGCGACCGGTCGCCGGGATCGCGGGGGAGGATGCGACGCCAGCCGGAGGTCGTGCGGCGGATCCCGTCCGGCCCCGGCGGCCCCCCGACCTCGCCCGGGGCAGGGTCCACGTGCGCGATCCCGGAGCCACCCGCGTCCGCGTCCCGGGAACCGGCGCCGGCCGCTGCGGGTCCCGCGCCGCCGTTCCGCCTCCCGGCCGGCTCGTCGGCGTTCGGTGTCGCGGTCCCCTCCAGGATCCAGCCGTTCCAGAGGTTGGCGGCCTTCGCCGCGCCGTCGCGCGCCCACGTCTCGACGGCGTCGGCGGCCGCGTCCAGCAGCGCCGGGAGCTCGCGTTCCTCCTCGCGCGTGAAGCTGCTGAGTACGTGGTCGATGGCGTCGCGTCCCGGCTCGCCGATCCCCACCCGGACTCGGGCGAAGCGCTGGGTCTCCAGCTCCGCCACGATCGAGCGCAGCCCGTTGTGCCCGCCGTGCGTGCCGTCGGCACGGATCCGCAGGCGCCCGAAGGGGAGCGCGAAGTCGTCGACCACGACGAGCATCTCCTCGAGCGGCACCCGCTCCCGGGCCAGGACCTTGCGGACGGCGATCCCGGAGTCGTTCATGAACGTGAGCGGCTTGACCAGCATCATGTCGACGTCGTGCAGCCGACCGCGAACCGCGACGGCGGCGTCCCGCTCGCGCCCGCGGCCGGCGATGCCGGCGCGGTCGGCGAGGCGGTCCAGCACCATCCAGCCGACGTTGTGCCGCGTCCGGGCGTACTTCGCTCCCGGGTTGCCCAGGCCCACGATGAGCTTCACCCGTCTCCCCTGTCGATCTCCCGGTGACCACGTCCGCCCGGATCCTCGCCGGGCCGCTCAGCGGCCGACGCCGAAACGGCCCGATCCGGTGCCCGGCGGGCCGTCGAGGATGGTATCAGGCAGGACCGTCGGAACGGGCGCCCCGCCAGGCGGGGCCGGCCAGGATCGCGGTCTCCAGCCGCCGCATCGCCGCCTCCTCGACGGGATCCGCGTGGTCCCAGCCGCAGACGTGCAGGACGCCGTGGACGACCAGCAGGGCGAGCTCGTCCGCGCCCGACCAGGTGACCGTGCCGGTCTGGCCGCCGCGGCCCTGCTCGGCCTGCTCGATGGCCCGTTCGACGGAGACCACCACGTCGCCGAGGTGCGGCCGGGCACCCGGGGGAAGAGCGAACGCCGGCAGGGTGCCGACCGCCGCCTCCGCCGCTCCCGTTCCGGCCCGTTCGCCGGGTTGCGGTGCGGAGCGCCCCTCGTGCGGCGGGAAGGCCTCCGGATCCAGCAGGGGGAACGAGAGCACGTCGGTCGGACCCGTCTTCCCCATCGCGCGGGCGTTCAGCTCCGCAAGTTCGCGGTCGTCGGAGAGGATCACCCCGATCGACGCCGGGGCGGGCGCGCCCGCCGCCCGGAGCGTGACGGCGACCAGCCGCGCCAGCTGTGCCAGCGGCCGCAGCCCGGGCACCCCGGGGCGCGTCGTGAGCTCGATCCGCCAGGGTGGGAGGTACCGGACGCTCGGCCCGGGGGGGCTCACGATCGCCCGGCCCCGGCCACCCGGCGCGATTCCAGCTCCACGATCTTGTTCTGCGGGTACTCGATGCGCTGGTGGTACATCCCGAGCAGCTGGGCGACGAATGCCTCGCGGATCTGCTCGAGGTCGCGGAGCGTCAGGTCGCACTCGTCGAACTGTCCGTCCTCCAGGCGCTCCCGGATGATCCGGGCCACCATCGCGCGGATCGTCGGCTCGTCGTGGCCGGTGAGGGAACGCACCGACGCCTCCACGCCGTCCGACAGCATCAGGATCGCGGCCTCGCGGCTCTGCGGCTTGGGGCCGGCGTGGCGGAACGTCGCCTGGTCCACCGACACGGCCGCGATCTCTGCCTCGGGCGTCCCGGGGGCGGCCCCCGCCGCCGCGATGGCCAGCTCCTGGGCCTTGGCGTAGAAGTAGCTCATCAGCGCGGTGCCGTGGTGCTGCGGGATGAAGGCGATGACCGCCTTGGGGAGCCCGTACTGGTAGGCCAGGTCGATCCCGTTGGCCACGTGCTCCTTGAGCACCGCCGCCGACTGCTCCGGGGTCAGCAGGTCGTGCACGTTCCCCATGCCGCCCTGGTTCTCGATGAAGGCGGCCGGGTTGGCGAGCTTGCCGATGTCGTGGTAGTAGGCGGCGACCCGGACCAGCAGCGGATCGGCGCCGATCGCCTCGGCCGCGCGCTCGGCGAGGTTGCCCACCATCAGCGAGTGGTGATAGGTGCCGGGCGTCTCGAGCAGGAGGCGACGCAGTGCCGGTTGCGACGGGTTCGCCAGCTCCAGCAGCTGGAAGCTCGTGGTGATCCCGAAGAGGTTGCCGAGGACGGCGAACGATCCGACGGCGACCACGGCCGACCCGCCCGCGGATGCCAGCGCGGCACCCCAGAGCTGGAGCAGCCCGGTCAGGTCGCGCTCACCGAGCAGGGTGAAGATGGCCACCACCACGGCGTTGACCACGGCCATGGCCAGGCCGGCCTCCGCGAACCGGTGGATCCGGTCGCCGCGGTGGAGCACGACGATCCCGGCCAGGCCGCCCAGGAAGAGGTAGGTGGCGAGTTCCACGCTCCCCGAGACGGCGCCCGCCAGCACCGCCAGCGTGCCCAGCACCACGATCGCCGCGCCACTGTCCAGCAGGACGGCGAGCAGGAGCCCGATCGCGCCGACGGGCATGAAGAACGGCAGCACGGACCGGCTCGCCGTGAGCTTCAGGGCGAGCACGGCCCCGGCGAGGAGGAGCCCCACCAGCAGCAGCGCGTTGTCGCGGTGCCACAGCTCCGGTCGATAGCGCCAGACCCACCCGAGCAGCAGGCCCACCACCAGCACCGCGAGCAGGAACCAGCCGGCCAGCTTGGCCAGGTCCGGCTTCGGGTTCTGCAGGCCCAGGGCCTGGATCTTCTCCATGTCGGTCGCCGTGATGGTGTGGCCCTGGTCGACGATCACCTCGCCCTGCTTCAGGGTCACGGTGACCGGGGGCGTGTCCTGGAGGGCCTTCGCCTGCGCTGCCTGCGTCGCAGCGGCGTCGTACGTGGAGTTCGCGACCAGGAGCGGCTCGATGATCTCGCCCGCGAGGGCCCGCTGGTCCGCGGGGATCCCCGGCGGCATGGCCTGCGGGAGCGCCTGGCGGATCGAGTCGAGCTGCGAATCCCGCACCTCGCCCTGCTGGGTGGTGTCGAGCACGCTGCGCATGTCGTCGCGGAGGGTGGTCCAGGAGGACATGTCGAGCCCCTGCAGGGTGGCGATGGCCGTCCTGGACAGGGTGGGGATCGCCGCCGCCAGCGCCGCCTGGCGCGCCTGCTCCGAGAGGACGGCTCCGAACGCCGCGTCCACCGGCGCGACGGTGCGGTCGAAGAGTGCCGTCTGCTTCGCGGCCGCCAGGTCGCCCTTCTGGGGCGTGTAGTCGTACTGGGGCGGCACGGCCTGCACGGCGGCCTGCTGGGCCTGCCTGGTCAGGATCGAGCTCACGAACTCGATCGTCCGGGGGGCCGTGATGGGGGCGGGCGCGATGTCGCCGACGGCGACGCGGTACCCGGCGGGGATGATGTCGATGGAGAGGATCGCGGTGAGCGCCGCGATCAGGACGGTGGCGCTCACCGCCAGTCGCAGGGCGTCCCGCCGCGTGAAGGCCGCCAGCGGTGCGCGGGCCTGCTGCGCGAGCATCAGCGCCGCTCCTCGTCGCCCGGAGTCGTGCCCGGCGCCGGGCCCGGGGAGGCGCCCTGCTGGAGCGCCCGGACCACGCGCTCGTTCACCGCCCGTCCGTCCGCACGGCCGCGCACGCGCGGGGCCAGGAGCCGCATCACGGCGCCGACGTCCTTCGGCGAGCGCGCCCCCGCCTCGTCGATCGCCTGCCGCACCAGCGCGTCGAGCTCGTCGTCGCCGAGCTGCGCCGGCATGTACGCGGAGAGGACGTCGATCTTGCGCTGCTCCAGGGCCGCGAGGTCGGGACGCCCGCCCGAAGCGAACGCCTCGAGGGACTCGCGGCGCGTGCGGAGCTCGCGCGTCAGCACGCCGAGCTCCTCGTCGGGGGTCAGCGACCGCCTGGCGTCCTTCCCGGCGCGCTGAAGCGCCGCGATCGCCATGCGCAGCGCGTCGCGACGAACCTCATCGTGCGCGCGCATGGCGGCGGTCATGTCGGCCTGCAGTCGCTCTGCGAGTGTCACGGGATGGTGCTCCCGGGTTGCGCCGTCGGCGTCCCGGAGTGGCCGGATGCCGGGCCGCGGGTCCCGCGTCGGCCGGAGGACCGACGTGCGACGGGGCGGCCCCGGACGACCTAGCCCTGGCGGGCGGCCTTCTTGCGCTTCGCTTCCTTGCGCTTGCGCTTGACGCTCGGCTTTTCGTAGTGCTCGCGGCGTCGAGCCTCTGCGAGGATGCCGCTCTGCTGGATCTTCTTGTTGAACCGGCGGAGCGCGCTCTCGAAGGTCTCGTTCTCCCCGACGCGGACTTCAGCCAATCCGGATTCACCTCCCCTGGCGGGACTTGCCTCGACACGCCGTCCGGTGCCAGGCGGACGCAGGCGTGGGCGCGCGGAATCTGGCGCCGCGCGAGAGCCGGCCGAGCATAGCCGAGGCAGATCGGCCGGTCAACCTGCGGGCACGAAGAGCCGTGTGCGGGAGTCGACACGTTCCCCCGCGGACGCGCTGCTCCCGGCGGCGCGCGGGAGGCTGCGCCGGGCGCCCCGGCCCGGTAGCATCGCGGCATGCGACTCGCTCTCGCCGACGTGCTGTGCCAGTCCTGCCAGGGATACGTGCATCCGTTCCTGGACCGGTGCCCCGGGTGCGGGACGCCGCGTACGTCGCGCTACGCCGAGGCGCTCGGCGGCGCGGACCTCGGGGGTGCCTCCATGCGCCGGGACCCCACGGTCGTCGGCCTGGCGGTGCAGTCCATCCGCCGGACGACGACACTGGCGGCCCTCCACGGCGCCTGGATGCGCGGCGCGGCGGTGGCCGGGCCGGTGGTCGAGGATTCCGTGGACCCCGCCCGGATGATCGACTTCGTGACGGGAGGGGTGACGTACCGCGCGCGCGGCCTTCCGGAGGCGCCGAAGGCGGCGACCGATGCGCAGGTGCGGGTGATCGACGACACGCTCGTCCTGAGCGCGGCGCGGGGCGGCCGGACCCTCGCGTCGATCCCCGCGGCGACCATCCTGGCGGCGAGCCCGGGCGGCCGGGGCCGACGTTTCGTGACCTGGGATGGCACCTGGGCCGACGGGGCGAGCATGCCGGTCACGCCCGACCTCCCCGACGGCGACCTCCTGCTCACCCATGCCACGGACCGCGGCGCCGTCCGGCTCGGCATCGGCAACCCGTCGGGCCTGTTCGCCAGCCGGCCGGGCCACTCCCACTACGAGGAGCTCGCGCGCTGGATCGGGCTGCTCGCGGTCGCGCACGCGGAGGCGCGCTGGACGAGCATGGGGGTGCCCGCGTACGCGGCCGAGCTCGGCCTGGCGAAGGGCGCCGAGATCCGCGCGGCCCCCGTGGACGTCGATCGCGAGGGAGGCGCGGCGGAACCGATCGCTCCGGGACCCGCGACGACCGTGCACGAAGCGATGGTCCAGCTGGGGGAGCTCCGGGCAGCCGGCCTGATCACCTCGGAGGAGTACGAGGCCAAGCGCGGCGAGATCCTCCGTCGCCTCTGAGCGCTGCGACACCGCTGCGGTCGCGGCTTGACACAGGAGCAACCCGTGGCGCCCTCGCATTCCGACGTCGCGACGTTCCCATCCCTGCTCGGGATCCTGGACGACGCGCTGGTCCGCCGCCCGGATGCGCCCGCGCTGGGGATCCGGGGCGACGACGGCGTCGCCTGGCACTGGAGCTACGCGGAGCTGGAGCGGCGTTCCAGGCTCGCGGCCTGGCGTCTCCGGGCCCGGGGCCTCCAGCCCGGGGACCGCATCATCACGTGGAGCCCGTCGAGCCCGGAGCTGCCCGCGGTCTACTTCGGGGCGATGCGGGCGCGCCTCACGCTGGTGCCGCTGGACCTGCGGATGTCGCCCGACACCGTCGCGCGGATCGTCGCGCGGTCGGGCGCCCGGCTGGCCGTGCTGGGGACCGGCCGCGACGCCCCGGAGCCGACGGGCTCCGGCCTCGGCGACCTGCCGCTGACCACCACGGTGGCGCTCTCCGCCGATCCCTCCCCCGACCCCGCCGACCCATCCTGGCTCCCGGACGACTGGGAGCAGCAGGTGGCCGGCTGGGAGCGGCCGGGCCGGGACGACCTCTTCGAGGTCGTCTTCACGTCCGGGACCACCGGCATCCCGAAGGGCGTGATGCTGACGCACGGGGAGATCCTCTCCTCGATCGACGCCTTCGGGCTGGTGATCCCGCCCATGGAGCACCGCATCGTCTCGCTGCTGCCCCTCTCGCACCTGCTGGAGCAGGCGGCGGCCCTCTTCTACGCGACGCTGGTGGGCGCGCAGATCCTCTACATCCGCTCGCGCAACCCGCGGGTGATCTTCGAGGCGATCCGCGAGCACCGGGTGACGACCCTGCTGGTGGTCCCGCAGGTGCTGGAGCTGTTCTGGGGCGCCCTCCTGCGGGAGGTCGACCGGCGCGGGCAGCGCGCGCAGTTCGCGCGGGCCCGGCGCCTGGCGCGCAGGCTCCCATATCCGCTCCGACGCCTCCTCTTCCGCAGCGTCCACCGGCAGTTCGGGGGGTCGCTCCGCCTGGCCGTGACCGCCGGCGCCTATCTGCCGCCCGGACTGCAGGAGGCGTGGGAGGACCTGGGCGTCACGGTGCTGCAGGGCTACGGCGCGACCGAGTGCGGGATCGTCTCCTGCTCGACGCTGCGCGATCACGCACCGGGGACCGTGGGCCGTGTCCCGGCGCCCTGCCCCATCCAGGTCCGGCTGGCCGAGGACGGCGAGATCGTGGTGGCCGGTCCCACCCTCTTCTCGGGCTACTGGGGCGACCCGGAGGCCACCGCCGCAGCGCTCGATGCGGACGGCTGGTACCACACCGGGGACGTTGGACGCTTCGACGAGCGGGGCAACCTGGTGCTGCTGGGCCGGACGCGCAACGTCATCGTGCTGCCGAACGGGTTCAACGTCTTCCCCGAGGACATCGAGAACGCGCTCCACGACGCCGGGCTGCCGGAGACGGTGGTGCTGGAGACATCACCCGGGCAGATCGAGGCGATCGTGCTGCCCCCGGACCGTTCGCCGATCCCGCTGGGCACCGAGGCGACGCACACTCTCGCCGCCGACGAGGAGGCCGCCCTGCGGGCCGGGATCGACGCCGCCGTGCGCGAGGCGAACCGGCACCTGGCGGTGCACCAGCGGGTGGTCGGGTGGCGGCTCTGGCCCGGGGCGGATTTCCCGCGCACCCACACCTTCAAGGTGCGGCGGGACGAGGTGCAGCGGTGGGCCTGGGCGGACGCGCCGCTGCCCGTGGTGCACAGCGAGCGCCCCTGACCGCGAGAGCCACGGCGAGCGGCGATCCGGGCGCGCCAGGGACGTCGCGGGCGCGACATGCGCGGCCGGGGACCGCGAGCGGCCCGCCGGGGGCGCGCTATCCGGGCGGCCAGGTCATGAAGCGGCGACCGAAGACGTGGAAGTGGAGGTGGTCCACGGTCTGGCCGCCATCCCGGCCGGAGTTGGCGACGACCCGGAACCCGGTCTCGGCGATCCCGTCCTGCCTGGCAACCTCCCGGATGACGGCGAACAGCCGGCCCAGCAGGGGCGTGTCCTCGTCGCTGAGGTCCATCACGGAGACCATGTGCCGGCGCGGGATCACCAGCACGTGGACGGGGGCACGCGGCGCGATGTCCCGGAACGCCATCACCTCGTCGTCCGCGTAGACGACCCTGGCCGGGAGCTCGCCGGCGGCGATCCGGCAGAAGAGGCAGTCACCGTCGGGCACGCCCGGTTCCCTCCGCTGTGGCCATGGACGGCACGTATCGTGCCATCCGTTGCGCCGTTCCGCCCGCGGCGCGCCGAATGGGTCCCTCGGCTCTTGGCGCGGGTCCCGGCCCGTTGCTAGCGTCCGCCGCAACAAGGGGGGCAAGCCCATGGTCGATGTCCTGCGCGACGCCACGGACGGCTGGACCGGGACGACCATCACGCGGACGTACGAGCGCAACCGGTTCGGTCGCGCACTCTTCGAATCCGAGGCGGCGACCCTGGCGGCGCACGGCTACACGGCCATCAGCTCCGCCGCGGACGACGGGCCGATGGACGCCTGGCGGACGGTCGCCGGCGCGGCGCTCTCGGACGGCGTGAGTCTCCTGTTCGGGGCGAGCCGGCAACCCGGGCACGTGGTGGTCACCTTCGCCCGGCAGGCCGTCGGCGCGACGGGCCCCCACGCGGGCCGACTCGTCAGCCGTGGACGAGGTCGCCGCTGGGGGGTCTGCCGGTAGGCCGTTCAGTCGATCCGTTCCGCCTCGAGGGCGACCCAGTCCCCCTCCTCCCACCGGCGGAGGAGATGGAACCCCGCGGCGCCGAAGGCGCGCCGGACCTCCGGCTCGCGGTCGACGATGATCCCGCTCGCCAGGAGCCGGCCGCCGGATCCCGGGGTGCCATTGCCGGGCCGGACCTCCGCGTGGAGCCACGCCGCGAGCGAGACGAGGATCGACGCCACGAGGTTCGCCAGCACCAGGTCGAACGGCGGCTCCCCGGTGGGCACCGAGCCCGCGCGCGCCACGATCGACCGGCCCATCCGGTTGCGTCGCGCGTTCGCGTCGGTCGCCTCCACCGCCAGCGGGTCCACGTCGACCGCCAGGACCGTGCCGGCGCCGAGGCGCACCGCCGCCAGCGAGAGGATCCCCGATCCGGAGCCGACGTCCAGCACGCGCGCGCCGGCGACCCGGCCGCCCTCCGGTCCCGCGTCCGGTGCGGGCGCGCCGGCGCCCCGGGCGGGCCGGTCGGCACCCCATGCCTCCATCCCCAGCAGGCAGAGCCGCGTGGTCGGGTGGAGCCCCGTGCCGAACGCCACGCCCGGGTCCAGCGCGAGGACCAGGTCTCCGGGTCGCCGCCGGTAGCGCCTCCAGGTCGGCCGCACCACGAACCGCTCCCCGACCCGGAGCACCGGGAAGTGGGCCCGCCCCTGGGCCGTCCAGTCGCTG
>JAJYKX010000030.1 GCA_021788175.1 Chloroflexota bacterium | reverse complement strand
CCCGCGGACGGCCTCTGTGGAGGTGCCTCCCAGGAGAGTTCGAGGGCCCGCGGTGGCCTACTGCACCCGCAGCAGCACGGGCGCGTCGGCCCAGAGCTTCTCGAGCTGGTAGTAGTCCCGCTCGGGCGGCGCGAAGACGTGCACCACCACCGCCCCGAAGTCCAGCAGGACCCAGTGCGCGCCCGCGCCGCCCTCGCGGCCCAGCGGCAGCACGCCGTCCTCCTTCAGCCCCTCCGCGATCCCGTCGGCGATCGCGCCGAGCTGCCGCTCCGATCCGCCCGAGCAGATCACGAAGTAGTCCGCCAGCGAGGTGAGCGCGCGGACGTCCAGCAGCACGATATCGGACGCCTTCTTGTCCTCCGCGAGCTCGACCACGCGGCGCGCCTGGGCCAGCGCCAGCTGGTCGTCGATCACGATGGGGACGTCGCGGGGCGGAAGGCCCGGGCGCCGCGGGGCGCCGGCGGGGACTGCGTCGGTCACGTTGGCATGGTCCTCCTGGGCCGGCGGACGGCCGGCGTCGCGTTCCTCATGATCGCAGACGCGCCCCGTCCGGGCCGGTCCGGTACAGCCGGTGGTCCCGGATGTACGCCTCCACCGCGGGCGGGACCAGGTACCGGATGCTCAGACCGGCGGCGACGCGCTCCCGGATGTCGGAGGCCGAGTGCCCGAGGTCGGGGCCGTCCAGCTCGATCACGCGGTCGTCGTATCCGGGGAAGTGCTCGGCCATCCACGCCCGGGCCCGCACCGGGTAGCCTCGCCGGGGCGCCACCGCGACCCGGCACGCCCGGAGCAGGCGCTCGGGCTCGTGCCAGCTCTCGAGGCCGACCAGCGCCTCGACCGAGAGGATCAGCACGAGCCCCGCGGCGGCGTCCCACGGCTGCGGCGGGTCCGCCAGGAGCCGCTCCACGGTATCGGCCGTGTAGCTCGGACCCGGGCGATCCACCTCCACGCGGCTGACCCGGAAGTCCGGGTTGCCGGCGATGGCGAGCTCCACCATGGCGATCCGGTGCTCCACCGGCGTGATGCGCTGCCCCAGCTTGTGCGGCGGGACCGCGGCCGGCACGAAGAGCACGCCGGCGAGCCCCAGCGCCTCCCTCGTCTGCTCCGCGATGGCGAGGTGGGCGCAGTGCACCGGGTCGAACGTGCCACCCAGGAGGCCCCATGCCCCGCCGGTGGATCGTCCGCCGCTCACGTCCATCCTTCCTCGCCCCACTCCAGCTCGCGCTCCCCCACCAGCACCGTGTCCCCCGGCGCGATGCCGGCTCGACGCAGCTCGCGCGCGATCCCCATCCGCTCCAGGTCGCGCTGGAACCGCTCCGCGGACTCCTCGTTGTCGAAGTCCGTCTGCGCGACCAGCCGCTCGACGCGCCGCCCGCGCACCCGGAAGGCCGCCCCCTCCCGCTCCACCGAGAACCCTTCGCGGAACGAGTCGAACCGGTGCACCAGCACGCCGGCCGGCTCCGGCGGCAGCGCCAGCTCCTCGGCACCCGGGAGCAGGTCCGCGAGCGCGGCGAGCAGGTCCGGAAGGCCGTCGCCCACGCGGGCGGAGACCGCCACGACGTCCTGGCCGTCGGCGGCGCAGGCGCGCACCAGGCCGGGAAGCCGTTCTCGCGCACCGGGCAGATCGAGCTTGTTGGCCACCAGCAGGCCGGGCTTCGCAAGGAGCCGTTCGTCGTGCAGCCGGAGCTCCTCGCGCACGATCGTCCGGTCGCCCTCCGGATCGCGCGCCGCGAGGTCGACGACGTGCAGCAGCACCCGCGTCCGCTCGACGTGCCGGAGGAAGGCGTGGCCGAGCCCGGCACCGGAGCTCGCCCCCTCGATCAGGCCGGGCACGTCCGCCACCGTGGGCCGCCGCGGATCGTCCGGCGAGACGGCCGACAGGTCGAGGACCCCCAGGTTGGGCTCCAGCGTGGTGAACGGGTAGTCGGCGATCTTCGGGGTCGCGTTGGTGAGCGCGGCCAGCAGGGTGGACTTGCCGGCGTTCGGCAGGCCCACCAGGCCGATGTCGGCGATGAGCCGCAGCTCCAGGACCAGCTGCCGCTCCTCGCCGGGCTCGCCCTTCTGGGCGTGGCGCGGGGTGCGGTGCGTGGCGGTGGCGAAGTGGACGTTGCCGAGGCCGCCGCGCCCGCCCCGGGCGACCATCACCTGCTGCCCGACGGCCACGAGATCGGCCACCAGCTCGCCCGTCGCGGCGTCGAGGACGGCCGTGCCCGGCGGAACGCCCAGGTCCAGGTCCTGGCCGGCCTTGCCGTGCTTGCGCGCGCCGGCGCCCCGCCCGCCCGGCTCGGCCCGGAAATGGTGGTGGTAGCGGTAGTCGCCCAGGGTGGTCTGGCCGACGTCGACGTGCAGGTGGATCGATCCGCCGCGGCCGCCGTCCCCGCCGTCGGGGCCACCGCGCGGGACGTGAGCCTCGCGCCGGAACGAGACCGCTCCGTCGCCCCCATCGCCGGCCCGTAGCCAGACCGTGGCGCGGTCAAGGAACATCGGTGGGCATCCTAGCAGGCGCGGCCCGACGCTCGATGGCTGGCAGCCACGGGCGGCACGGGCGCCCGGTTGACGGCGCCTCCGCGGACGGGATCAGTGGGACAGGTAGTTCAGCGGGTTGACCCGCGTGCCGCCCGCCCAGATGGGGCCGATCCAGACCTCGAAGTGGCAGTGCGGGCCCGTGGCGTCACCGGTCATGCCGATCCGTCCGACCTGCTGACCCGCCGAGAGGTGCTCCCCGACCGCCACCGTGACGGCCGACATGTGGTTGTACGTCGTGTAGAGGTTGTTGCCGTGGCTCATCCAGACCTGGTAGCCACCGCCGTTGTTGCGCCAGCCGGCGAAGGTGACCACGCCGGCCGCGGCCGCCAGGACCGGATCGCCGTAGGGGGCGGCGATGTCGAGCGCCGGGTGGCCCCACCAGTAGTACTGGCTGATCCAGCCCCCGGGCACCGGCCAGACCATGCTGCCGCTGTACGAGCAACTGGTGCACGGCGCGCCGACGGCCTGCGAACCCACCGACGGCGCCGACGGCGCGGAGGGGGCCGAGGCAGTCTGCGTGTCCGGGGTGGGCGTGGCGGTCGGGACCGGCGCCCCGTGCCCGTCGGGCACCATGACCTCCTGGCCGATCACGACCGTGTCACCGGTGAGGCCGTTGTAGGTGCGGATCTCCGACGCGCTGGCGTGGAACTTGCGCGCGATGGTGATCACCGTGTCGCCCGTTTGCACGTGATAGAGGACGCCGTCCACGGGCGGGATCTGGAGCTTCTGGCCCACGTGGAGCGTGTCGGTGGAAGTCAGCTTGTTGGCCCACCAGATCGTCATCAGCGAGAGACCGAAGCGGCTGGCGATGCCGCTCAGCGTGTCTCCCGACTTCACCACGTAGGTGCGGACCTGGCCGCTGATGTCCGAGACCGTCGAATCCGCGCTGATCGGCTTGATCAGGCTGCCGTCGACCAGGGTCCAGGACCCGGCGTCGGCGGCCGCGCCGGCCACGACGTCGGTCGTCGGCGTGGTCCCGGCGGCGATCGCGCTGGGATCCACCTGGCCGGTGTCCGGCCCGTCGATGTTGACCGAGGCGATCCGCGGGTTGTACGCGACGCCCGGTCCGTTGGTGCCGCCCGTCCCCCCGGCGGCCGCGGCCGGCATCTGGGAGAGGATCGACGCGACGGCGAGGAGCGCGACGGCGAGGAGTGGCGCCCCCCGGCGTTCGGTCGCCAGCGAAACGACGCGGTGGCGGAGCGCGATCGAGGTGGTGCCGATGGCCCGCAGACTGACCCGGCGGTCGCGGCGCGCGACGGCGGTGCGTCGAGCGGCAGCCGGCGACGCCGGAGCGGACATGGCATGGATGCGCGGGATCGGGGCGTGCAGCCGCCGGATGACGAGGCCGACCCGGGACCCGGCCCGGTCGGTATCGCGTGCCAGCCGGTCGAGGACGCGGCGCACGGCGATGGGCGCGTTCAGCAATACGGTCTCCTGTGCGAGCGAAGCGGCCGGGTCGCGGTGGAGCGGGGGACGCGGAACCATTCGGCCGCCCAGGGAGCGCGATATGCAGTTGCGGGACAACCTGTGCGCGCGACCGGCGGGCGGACTCTCAGGTCCGGGGTGCCGCGGGGTCGACTGATCGCCGGGACCTTACCATCGTCCCTGCAGGCGCGTCAAATCGAGGGGGCCCATCCGGGCGGGCGGGTCGGGCCGCGGTCCGGCGGCCGGGTCGCCGCGGTCCGGCGGCCGGGTCGGGACGGTCCGACTGCCGGGATCGGCGACGCTACTGGTCCAGGCTCTTGGTGAGGGTGGCCAGGAACTGGGCGTTGCTCTCCGTCTTGGCCAGGCGGTTCAGCAGCAGCTCGATCCCCTCGTTCGTGCCCACAGCCGAGAGCATCCGCCGCATGGTCCAGACCATGCGGAGCGTCCCCTCCTCGAGGAGCAGCTCCTCGCGGCGGGTGCCCGAGCGCTGCACGTCGATGGCCGGGAAGATCCGCTTCTCCGCGAGCTTCCGGTCGAGGATCAGCTCGGAGTTGCCGGTGCCCTTGAACTCCTCGTAGATCACGTCGTCCATCCGCGAGCCCGTGTCGATGAGGCACGTGGCGATGATGGTGAGGGAGCCGCCCTCCTCCAGCTTCCGGGCCGCCCCGAAGAAACGCTTGGGCGGGTAGAGGGCGATGGGATCGATGCCGCCCGAGAGCGTCCGTCCCGAGGGCGGGAGGGCCAGGTTGTAGGCGCGTGCGAGGCGGGTGATGGAGTCGAGCAGGATCACCACGTCCCGGCCGGTCTCCACCTGCCGCTTGGCGATCTCGAGGGCCATCTCGGCGACGTGGGTGTGGTTCTCGGTCGGCTCGTCGAAGGTGGAGCTGATCACCTCGCCCATCACCGAGCGCCGCATGTCGGTGACCTCCTCGGGCCGCTCGCCGATGAGCGCCACCATCAGGAGGATCTCGGGGTAGTTCGCGGTGATCCCGTTGGCGATCTGCTTGAGCAGGACCGTCTTGCCGGCCTTGGGCGGGCTGACGATCAGCGCGCGCTGGCCCTTGCCGAGCGGGTTGACCAGGTTGATCAGGCGCTGGCTCAGGTTCTTGGGGTCCGTCTCGAGGTTGATCAGCTCGATCGGGTGGATCGGCGTGAGGACGTCGAAGTGCGGCCGGCGCCGGGCGGTCTCCGGGTCCACCCCGTTGATCGACTCCACGCGCAGCAGGCCCCAGTACTTCTCGCCGTCCTTGGGGGCGCGGGTGACGCCGCCGACGCGGTCCCCCGTCCGGAGGCCGAACTTGCGCACCTGCGTCGAGCTGACGTAGATGTCGTCGGGGCTGGGCATGAGGCCGTGCCGGCGCAGGAAGCCGTACCCCTCGTCCACGATGTCCAGGATGCCGGTCGCGTACGACTGGCCGCCGCGCTCGACCTGGCGCTGCAGGATCCGCTCGACGAGCTCGTCCCGGCGCATGCCCCCGGCGTCGCTGACGTCCAGGTCGCCGCCGATCTCGACGAGTTCGCGCAGGTTCTTGGCTTTCAGTTCGTTGATGTTCATCGGTCGGCACCGGTCGAGGGATTGGATGGACGGCCGGGACGCGGCCGGGACGCGCGAGGCAATCGGTGGAACGGGCGCACGCGCCGCCTGGGCGCGGTCCCTCCGCGTCGGACGTGGGCGCATGCAGATCGATGCGTCGGTGCGACGCCGTGGGAGGGAACGAGTGCGTGAGGGATCATAGCACGCGGCGTCTGCCGGTCAATCCCGGCACGTTCCCCGTTGGCCCGATCAGTCCGCGACGACCAGCGTCTCCTCCGGCAGCGCAGACCGGCGTCGGCGGACGCCCTCCAGGCTGGCGCCGGCGCTGGCCACCACCACGAAGAGGATCGCCACGCCGTCCGCCGGCTCGAGCGCCTGCCCCAGGAACACCAGGCCGACGAGGGCCGCGATCGCGGGCTCCAGGCTGGTCAGCACGCCGTAGGCGCCCGGCGGGAGCCGGCGCAGCGCGGCGAGCTCCAGGGTGTAGGGGATCACGGCGCTGAAGAGCGCCACCACCAGGCCCGCGCCCAGGACCCAGGGCTCGAGGAGGCTCGCCCCGCCCGACACCACGGCCGGGACCGCCAGCAGCACGCCGCCCACGACCATGGCCGCGCCGAGCCCTCGACCGTCCGGCCAGGCGGCGCCCAGGCGGGTGCCCTGCAGGATGTAGACGACCCAGAAGCCGCCCGCCGCCAGCGCGAACGCGACGCCCACGAAGTCGTCCGCGACCAGCCGCCCGCCCGCCAGGATGAAGATCCCCGCGGCCGCCAGGAACGCCCAGAGCAGGTCCAGGAGCCGCCGCGAGGCGAGCACCGCCACCGCCAGCGGCCCCCAGAACTCGATGGTCACCGCGACGCCGAGCGGGATGCGGCCGATCGCCTGGTAGAAGGAGGTGTTCATCGCCGCCAGCACCACGCCGAACAGGATCGCCGCCCGCCAGGCCTCCGGCCCGACCCGCGATCGCCAGGCGGGGCGTGCGATCGCGAGCATCGCGGCGCCGAAGGCCAGCCGCATCCAGACCGCGACGAGCGGCCCGGCGTGATCGATGACGCGGACGGCCAGTCCCGCCCCGGCCTGGACGGAGACGGCCGCGCCGAGGACCAGGAGCGGCGCGGGCAGGCGCCGCTCCCCGGTGTCAGGCGCCAGCGCGCGCTCCGGCGGCCTGATCGCGCGACTGCTCGAGCGCCTTGCGGGCCTTGTCCCAGTCGCTGCGGAACTGCGCGATTCCCTTGTCGGTCAGGGGGTGCTGGATCATCTGCTGGAACACCTTGAACGGCAGCGTGGCGATGTGCGAGCCGGCCAGCGCCGCCTGGGTGACGTGCAGCGGGTTGCGGATGGAGGCCGCGAGGACCTCGCTCTCGAGCTCGTGGATCTCGACGATCGAGACGAGCTCGCGGATCACGATCATGCCGTCCTGGTTGATGTCGTCCAGGCGGCCCACGAAGGGCGACAGGAGGTTCGCGCCGGCCTTGGCCGCCAGCAGCCCCTGGTTGGCGGTGAAGATCAGCGTGCAGTTGGTCTTGATCCCCTCCGCGCGGAAGTGGGAGAGGGCCTCGAGCCCGGTCTCGCTCATGGGGACCTTGACGTAGATGTTGTCGGCCAGTCCGGCGAAGTGCCGGCCCTCGCGGAGCATCCCGTCCAGGTCGTCCGCCACGACCTCCGCGCTGACGGGGCCGTCGGTGATCTGGCAGATCTCCTTGAGCACCTCGTCGTACGTCCTGCCGCTGGTGCGGGCGAAGAGGCTCGGGTTGGTGGTGACGCCGTCCAGCACGCCCCAGCGCGCGACGGTCCGGATCTCCTCGATGTCCGCGGTGTCGATGAAGAGCTTCATGCGTCTCCTTGCTCGCGCGCCGACGCGCGCGGTCCGTGGCCGCCGGCGGTTCGTGCCGGCACGACCACCGGTCGTGCGGCGGCTCAGCCGAGTCCCGTCGCGACCTCCTCGGCATCCGTGCGTACCGCCTCGCCCGTGGCGATGCAGGCCGCGACGTAGCCGTCGAACATGGGATGCGGGCGGTCCGGCCGGCTGCGGAACTCGGGGTGGAACTGGCTGGCCACGAACCACGGATGGTCCCGCAGCTCGACGATCTCCACCAGGCGCCCGTCGGGGGATTGCCCGGAGAGGACCATGCCGGCCCGTTCGAGCTCCTGCCGGTACGCGTTGTTCACCTCGAAGCGGTGCCGGTGCCGCTCGTAGATCACCTCGGTCCCGTAGACCCGGGCGGCCCTGGTCCCCGGGGTCAGCCGCGCCGGGTAGAGCCCCAGCCGCATCGTCCCGCCCTTGTCCTCCAGGTCCCGCTGGTCCGGCATGAAGTCGATCACGGGGTCCGGGGTGAAGAGGTCGAACTCCGTCGAGTTCGCCTCGCGCAGGCCCAGCACGTTGCGCGCGAACTCGATGACGGCGCACTGGAGGCCCAGGCAGAGCCCCAGGTACGGCACCTCCCGCTCCCGCGCGTAGCGGGCCGCCAGGATCTTGCCCTCGATGCCGCGGTGCCCGAACCCGCCCGGCACCAGCACGCCGGCGACGCCGGCCAGCCGATCGTCCACGGTCGCGCCGGTCAGCTCCTCCGAGTCGACCCAGCGCACGCGCATGGTGCGTCCGTTCGCCCACCCGGCATGGCGCAGCGCCTCCGTGACCGACAGGTACGCGTCGGGCAGCTCGATGTACTTGCCCACGAGGGCGATCTCGAGCTCCGGCTTGGGGCGCTTGATCCGCTCGACCAGGGCGCGCCAGTCGACGAGGTCGGCGGGATGGACACGCTCCCCGAGGCCGAGCTGCGAGACCAGCAGGTCCCCCAGGCCGGCCGCCTCGAACATCAGCGGCACCTCGTAGATGGTGTCCGCGGTCTCGGCGGGAATGACGGCGGTGGCGGGCACGTCGCAGAAGAGGGCGATCTTGTCGCGCAGCTCGTCGGGAACCAGCGAATCGGAGCGGAGGACGATCACGTCCGGCTGGATGCCGATGCCGCGCAGCTCCTTCACGGAGTGCTGGGTGGGCTTCGTCTTGAGCTCGCCGGTGGCCGCCAGGGCCGGCAGCAGGGTCACGTGCACGTACAGCACGTTGGAGCGCCCCACGTCGTTGCGCATCTGGCGGATCGCCTCGAGGAACGGCAGCGACTCGATGTCGCCCACCGTGCCCCCGACCTCCACGATCACCACGTCCGCGCGGCCGTCACGGGCCACCCGCTGGATCCGCTCCTTGATCTCGTTGGTGATGTGCGGGATGACCTGGACCGTCCCGCCCAGGTAGTCCCCGCGCCGCTCCTTGGCGATGACCGCCTGGTAGATGCGGCCGGTGGTCACGTTGCTGAGCTGGCTCAGGTTCTCGTCGATGAACCGCTCGTAGTGGCCCAGGTCCAGGTCCGTCTCCGCGCCGTCGTCGGTGACGAAGACCTCGCCGTGCTGGTAGGGGGACATGGTCCCCGGGTCGACGTTGATGTAGGGATCCAGCTTGAGGATCGACACCGTCAGGCCGCGGCTCTTGAGCAGGCGGCCGATGCTGGCGGCGGTGATGCCTTTGCCGAGCGAGGAGGTCACGCCTCCGGTCACAAAGACATACTTCGCCATGGGTCGACGTCCTCCGGGGTTTTTCCAATGCTACCGAACGTCCGGGGGAGCCGCAAGCGCCGCCCGGAGCGACACGGGCTGCGCGGACCGGCCCGGATCCCCGCGGCACGGGTCAGCGAACCGTGGGCGGCGGCGCAGTCCTGCCCGGTCCCCATGCCTCGGGGCCGCAGATGAAGCCGCGCCGCGCGACGGCCTCCCGGCGCTGCCGCACCTCGCGCTCCGTCGGGGGCACGGTCCCGTCCGCGATCGCGGCCCCGAGCAGTGCGCGGACCCCGGCGAAGTCCCGCCACGCGCGGTACGGCCAGCCCTGCGCCTTGCACAGCGCGGCGAGGCGCCCCTTGGCCAGCACCAGGTCCGCGTGCCACGCGGCGTAGCGGTCGCTCTCGCCGTCGCCCACGAACACCACGTACCGTCCGGCGTCCTGGTGCGCCAGGACGCGCCCGCGCTTGCAGGTGCCGCACACCAGGCACGCAGGATGCCCGTACGGGAACTCGAGGCGGTAGGGCACGGCGCGGAGGTCCATGGACGAGGTAGCGACGGGGAGATCGCCGGCCCCGGCCCGGGCGAGCAGCGGCTCGACGTAGAAGCCGAGCCCGTCGCTCACCACCTCCACCTCTCCCCCGGCCGCGCGCACGAATTCCACCGCGGCGGCGAATCCGGGATCGAGCGGCTGCGAGCGAGCGGTGGCCAGCAGGCGGGCGGGATCCGGGTCGAGGATCGTGGCATCCC
This sequence comes from Chloroflexota bacterium, assembly GCA_021788175.1. Lineage (GTDB taxonomy): Bacteria > Chloroflexota > Limnocylindria > Limnocylindrales > CSP1-4 > JAJYNJ01. Next base: position 11,427 of record JAJYKX010000030.1, on the reverse strand, counting down.
AGGCGAGCAGGGTGCGGGATCCTGCCCGACCGGCGACGTAGTCCTCGTCGCGGGCGCGCCACGACGGGTCGGTCGCGTGCAGCGACAGCAGGACGTCCGTGACGTCCGTGGCGGCGACGGTCCCGTCGAAATCGACCAGGACGCTGAGCGGCAGGCCTCCGGATCGCGGCGGCGGTACCGGTCCGGCGCGCCTCACGCGCCGGCGCTGATCAGGACGGCTCCTGCTCCAGCTCGAGCGACTCGTCGTCCGCTTCCTCGGTCAGCTTGAGCCAGATGAAGAGCCCGGCCAGCACCAGGAGCGGAATGATGATGAGGGCGGCGAGCGTGACGCCGAGCGCCACCGCGACGATCTTGAGGGCCTTCACGTGTTCTCCTTCCGCGCGGGTGGACCCCACGCTAGCAGGTTCAGGGTTGCCGCGGCGTGCCCGGAACGGCGTTCTCCGCACGGGCCGAATGTCGCCCCTCCGGCGCCTGGGCGACCAGCTGGGCGACGTCGTCGCGGGTGAACTCGATCAGCATGTGCCGCGCGCCCGCCTGGCTCGACATGAGCAGGCGCACCACGTAGGCGCCCTCCTGCTCGAAGAAGAAGACGTCGCGCGGACGCTGCTGGTCGATGTAGTGACCGATCACCCGGAGCGCCGACTCGTACCGGCCCGCGTCCACGAAGGAGGGCACCGGCGTGGGCTGCTCGCGACGGGCGACTCCCTCCTCCATGAACCGCGCGATGTCGTCGTCCACGAAGGTCAGGGTTTCCTTGTGCTGCTGGCCGTACGAGTCGCTGCGGGTCGCCCCGACCTGGTCGAGCACCAGCCCCTGGACCACGAATCCGTCCGGGATCTCCACGAGCGAGACCTCGCGCATCCCGCGCTGGTCGAGCACCGCGCCGATCGAGCGCAGCACCTCCTCGAAGTCCTGGCGGGGACTCCCCTCGTAGATGCGCATGCGGGCCCTCCCTGCGACCCGGCCGTCCCTTCGATCAGCCGCAGAAGCCTCGCCCGCCGTTCGCTGCGTCGAGGGCGACCGTTTGGGCGAGTGTACCGACCGCGGAAGTGCCGCACAAGGCGCACACCGAGGGCAGGGCACGGCACGCACGCTCGGCCGGATCGGGGTCCGCGGCTATAGTAGGCGGCAACGAACCTGTGACCAATGCCGCAGCAGCGGGCGGGTCGGCCCACGGCGCGCCGGCGCTGCTGCCTATCGGGGGCCTTCCTCAGATGAGTGTTTCGACGGGGCGGGTCGACCAGCTCGCGATCGACACGATCCGCACCCTGTCCATGGACGGTGTCCAGGCCGCCAACAGCGGCCACCCCGGCATGCCGATGGGCGCCGCTCCCATGGCCTACGTCCTGTGGACCCGCTTCCTCCGCCATGCCCCGCACGATCCCGCGTGGCCGGACCGCGACCGGTTCGTCCTGTCCGCCGGGCATGGGAGCATGCTTCTCTACTCCCTGCTCCATCTCACCGGGTACGACCTTCCGCTCGACGAGCTGAAGCGGTTCCGCCAGCTCGGGTCGCGCACCCCGGGGCACCCCGAGTACGGGCTGACGCCCGGCGTCGAGGCGACCACCGGGCCGCTCGGCCAGGGCTTCTCCAATGCCGTGGGGATGGCCATCGCGGAGCGGCACCTGGCGGCCGAGTTCAACCGTCCCGGCCACGAGGTCGTCGACCACTGGACGTACACCATCTGCGGCGACGGCGATCTCCAGGAGGGAATCGCGTCGGAGGCGGCGAGCCTGGCCGGCCGGCTGCGCCTGGGCCGGCTGGTCGCGCTGTACGACGACAACCACGTGCAGCTCGACGGGCCCACGTCCTGGGCGTTCAGCGAGGACGTGCTGGAGCGCTTCGATGCGTACGGCTGGGACACGCGTCGCGTGGAGGACGGCAACGACATCGAGGCGATCGCGGCGGCGATCGAGGCCGCGCGCGAGGACCCCCGGCCAAGCCTCGTCGCCGTCCGCACGCACATCGGCTACGGGTCGCCCCACCGGCAGGACTCCTCGAAGGCGCACGGGCAGGCGCTGGGCGAGGACGAGGTGCGGCTGACCAAGGAGGCCTACGGGTGGGACCCGGACCGGCACTTCTACGTGCCCGAGGAGGCGCTGCGCCTCTTCCGCGAGGCGGTCCCCCGCGGTGAGATGCTCGCGCGCGCGTGGCACGAGCGGATGGACGCCTACCGCGCGGCGTTCCCGGCGGAGGCGGCCGAGCTGGAGCGCCGCCTGGCGGGCCGGCTCCCGGACGGCTGGGACGCGGCCCTCCCCTCGTTCGGGACGGACCAGGCGCAGGCCACCCGCCAGGCCTCCGCGGCGGCCATCCAGGCCGTGGCCTCGGCGCTGCCCGAGCTGTTCGGCGGGGCGGCGGACCTCTCCGAGAGCAACCTGACCGACATCAAGGACTCCGCGCAGTTCGACATCGCCGAGCCGGCCGGCCGCAACATCCGCTTCGGGGTCCGCGAGCACGCCATGGGCGGCATCGCCAACGGCTTCGCCTGCCACGGCGGCGTGCTCCCGTTCGTGGGGACGTTCCTGACGTTCAGCGACTACATGCGCGGCAGCGTCCGGCTCGCGGCCCTCGGGCGGCTGCACGTGATCTACGTCTGGACGCACGACTCGATCGGGCTCGGGGAGGACGGCCCCACGCACGAGCCGGTGGAGCACCTGGCGGCGCTCCGCGCCATCCCGAACCTCTGGGTGATCCGGCCCGGCGACGCGAACGAGACGGTGGCGGCCTGGCGTGTGGCGGCGAACCGGGCGGACGGCCCGGTGGCGCTGGCCCTGAGCCGCCAGAAGCTGCCGGTCTTCGAGGCCACCCGCGACCTCGCCCCCGAGGGCGTGGCGCGCGGCGCCTACGTGCTCGCCGATGCGACCGACGCCCGCGGCGCCGCCACCGGGCCCCGCCTCCTGCTGCTGGCGACCGGCTCCGAGCTGCAACTCGCCATGGACGCCCGCGCGCAGCTCCAGGCCGCCGGCACCCCCACCCGCGTGGTGTCGATGCCGTGCTGGGAGCTCTTCGGACGGCAGGATCCGGCCTACCGCGAGCAGGTGCTGCCCTCCGACGTGACGGCCCGCGTCAGCATCGAGGCGGGCGTCTCGCTCGGCTGGGACCGCTGGGTGGGGCCGGGCGGGGCGATCGTCGCCGTCGAGGAGTTCGGGCTCTCCGGCCCGGGGCCCCAGGTGATGGACGCGTTCGGGATCACCACCGCCCACCTCGTGGAGGTGGCGGAGGGCGTCCTGGCCGGGCGCACGCGCGGGGTGATCGCCGCGAAGCCGGCACACGCCGTGCCGCATGCGCCGGAGCGCTGATCGGGGTGCGCAGCACTCGGCCGCAAGGAGGAGCTCGATGACCGGCAGCCGCTCCATCACGGGCATCTCGCTTCCCGACGACCTGCGGAACGCCGTGGATTCGGCCATGCGGCGCGCGCTGACGGAGCGGTGGGTGGAGCGCGCCTGGGACCGCGACGCCACGCTCTGGTCGGGCGACGCGTCCGTGCAGGCGAGGATCCAGAACCGCCTGGGGTGGCTGCACGCCCCCGAGGCCTTCCTGGAGGACGTGGACGAGCTGCGCGCCTTCGCCGATGGTGCGCGCGAGCAGGGCTTCGCGCGTGCGGTCCTCTGCGGCATGGGCGGCAGCTCCCTGGCGCCCGACGTGCTCGCCCGCGTCTGCGGCGTCGCGGACGGCGCGGGGATCCCCGTGCACGTGCTCGATTCGACCGACCCGGCCGCGGTCCTCGGGATCCGCGAGACGTGCGACCCGGAGACCACCCTCTACATCGTCTCGACCAAGTCGGGCACCACGACCGAGACGCTCAGCTTCCTCGCCTCGTTCTGGGACCAGGAGATGCACGGCCGGGGCGTCACCTGGCCGTCGCTCCACTTCGCGGCCGTCACCGATCCCGGGAAGAGCATGGAGGCCATCCCGCACGTCAACGACTTCCGCGAGGTCTTCCTCAACCCGCCCGACATCGGCGGCCGCTACAGCGCGCTGACCTACGTGGGCTGCGTCCCCGGCTCGCTGCTGGGGCTCGGCCTGGGCCGGCTCCTCGAACACGGCGTCCGGATGGCCCAGCGCTGCCGGGTGGAAAGCGAGGAGAACCCCGGCCTCGCCCTCGGCGTGACGCTCGGCGCCCTGGCCCGGGCCGGCAGGGACAAGCTCACCTTCCTCGCCGATCCCGCCGTCGCCCCGTTCGGCGCGTGGGCGGAGCAGCTGATCGCGGAGAGCACCGGCAAGCACGGAGTCGGCATCGTGCCGATCGACGGCGAGCCGGCCGGCGCGGTCGCCTCCTACGGACCCGACCGGGTCTTCGTGCGGCTGTCACTCGCCGGGAACGACGGATGGCGGGAGGAGACCGCACCGCTGGTCGCGGGGCTGGTCGACGCGGGCCATCCCGTCATCGAGATCGAGGTGGACGGCGAGCTGGGACTGGGCGCCGAGTTCTTCCGCTGGGAGTTCGCGACGGCCGTGGCCGGGGCGGTGCTCGGGATCGACCCGTTCGACGAGCCCAACGTCACCGAGTCGAAGGACAACACCCGGCGGGTCCTGGCCGACTACCGCGAGCACGGTCGCCTGCCGGTGCTCGAGCCGCTCGCCGCGGAGGGGCCGCTCACCCTCGTGGGCGACGCGTCGCTCCGGGCGGGGACGCGGTCGGGCAGCGTGGCCGGCGAGCTCCGGCGCCACCTGGAGCGACTCGGGCCGAACGGCTACGCGGCCGTCCAGGCGTACATGGCGCCCACGCCGGAACGCACCGAGGCGCTGCAGGCGATCCGCACGCTGCTGCGCGACCGGACACGACGCGCCACCACGCTCGGCTACGGCCCACGCTTCCTGCACTCCACCGGCCAGCTGCACAAGGGCGGCGCGCCCATCGGCTGGTTCCTGCAGCTGGTGGCCGGGCACCCGCGCGACCTGCCGGTGCCGGCCACCGACCACTCCTTCGGCACGCTCATCGACGCGCAGGCGATCGGCGACTTCCAGGCGCTCGAGGCACACGACCTGCCCGTGTTGCGGGTGGACTGCTCCGCAGACCCGGACGCCGGCCTGGCGGCCCTGCGGACCGCGCTGGAAGCGGCGCTCTCGTGAGCGCCCGCACGGAAGGGAGCTGCTGAGATGGCACCTCGCGCCGCCGGCGCCTCCCGTGCCGGCACGGCCCGCGCCGGCACGGTCCGCACGCAGGTCAACCCGCTCCGCGCCGGGCTGCGCCTGGAGAAGGTTCCCGAGCCGGCCTGCATCGTGGTCTTCGGCGCCACCGGCGACCTGACGCATCGGAAGATCCTCCCCGCGCTCTACAACCTGCGGCGCGCGGGGCTCCTGCCGGCGGAGACCACCGTCCTCGGTTTCGCCCGCCGCCCGTACACGGACGAGCAGTTCCGCGCCGACCTGAAGGAATCGGTGATGGCGCACTCCCGGGTGCCCGTGCAGGAGGCGATCTGGGACGACTTCGCGGCCGGGATCTTCTACCAGCAGGGCGAGTTCCACGACCCCGACGCCTACCAGGCCCTCAGCCGCCGGCTGGACGAGCTCTCGGTCGCCCGCGGCACCCGCGACAACCGGCTCTTCTATCTCGCGACGCCCCCCAGCCTGGGGCCCACGATCATCGACCACCTGGGACGTGCCTCGCTGCACGTCGAGGGGCGCGCGCACGGGTGGTCGAGGGTCGTGGTCGAGAAGCCGTTCGGGCGGGATCTCGAGTCGGCGCGCCAGCTCAACCGGGACGTCCAGCGGGTCTTCCGGGAGTCGCAGATCTACCGCATCGACCACTACCTGGGCAAGGAGACGGTTCGGAACCTGCTGGTCTTCCGTTTCGGCAACGGGATCTTCGAGCCGATCTGGAACCGCCGCTACGTGGACCACGTGCAGATCACGGTGGCCGAGTCGCTGGGCGTCGAGGGGCGCGGCCCCTTCTACGAGGAGGCCGGCGCGAGCCGCGACATCCTGCAGAACCACATGCTGCAGCTGCTCAGCCTGGTCGCCATGGAGCCGCCGATCGCGTTCGAGGCGGACGACCTGCGCAACGAGAAGCTCCGGGTCCTGCGCGCCATCGACTGCGACTGGACCGATGAGCGCATCGCGCGGGACGTGGTGCGCGGCCAGTACGGGCCCGGTTGGGTCGGGGGCAAGGCGGTACCCGGGTACCGCGAGGAGCCCGAGGTCGCGAAGGACTCCACCACCGAGACGTTCGTGGCGCTCAAGCTCGAGGTCCAGAACTGGCGCTGGGCGGACGTGCCGTTCTACCTGCGCACCGGCAAGCGGCTGGCCAAGACGGCCACCGAGATCTCGGTGCAGTTCAAGCAGCCCCCGCTGGCCCTCTTCAAGGAGCTGCGGGCGGACCCGGAGCCGAACCTGCTGGCGCTGCGCATCCAGCCCGACGAGGGGATCCTCCTCCGCTTCGTGGCCAAGGTGCCGGGGCTGGGACTGGACGTCCGCAGCGTGAACATGGACTTCACCTACGGCTCGTCGTTCGTGAGCGACGCGCCGGAGGCGTACGAGACGCTGCTCCTCGACGCGATGCTGGGGGACGCCTCGCTCTTCACGCGCGGCGACGAGGTGGAGGCCGCCTGGGGGGTGGTCGCGCCCATCGATCACGCGTGGGAGGCCCTGGACCAGGGAGGGCACCGGCCCGGGTTCCCCAACTACGCCGCCGGGTCGTGGGGGCCCGAGGAGGCGGACCGGCTCGTGGCGCGGGACGGCCGGAGATGGCGGAGGCTCTGAGCCATGGCTGACACGCCGGGACGGCACGGCACGGGCCCGGCTCCGGCCGGTGCCGCATCGGGAACGGGCAGGCGGCGCGCCCGCGCCGACGCTCCGCCCGCGGGGCCGCCCACCCGCAAGGCCACGTCGCCCCCCGGGCGGCCGGAACACGCCGCCGCGCCCTCCGGGGCCGCCGTGTCCTCCGGGGCCGCCGCGCCCTCCGGGGCCGCCGTACCCCCCGACCCGCCGGCCCTCGCCCCGATCCCGGGTTCCCAGTACCACTGGGATGCGCGCGCCGGCTCGGTGGAGGAGATCGAGTCCGAGCTCGCGCGCATCTGGGGGCTCGCCGCCCACGAGGCGGAGACGAGCGGGCTGACCAACGCGGCCGCGGCGGACGCCCTGGGCGATCCACGGGTGGCACGCCGCATGGGACACGAGGGCGACGTGCGCGTCCGGGCCCGGACCTCCGTGCTGACCCTGGTCGTGGTGGCGGGCCGGCCCGAGACCCTGGAGCGTGCCCTGGCCGCGATCGGCGAGCTGGCCGGCCGGCACCCGTCGCGCGCGCTCATCCTGGCCCCCGCCGACCCGGACGGACCCGCCGCGCTGGACGCGCGGCTCAGCCTGGAGTGCACGATCCGCCCGACCAGCATGGCCGAGACCTGCGCCGAGCGGGTCCTGGTGCAGCCACGCGGCGAGACCGCGCAGCACCTTGCGGGGATCGCCACGCCGCTCCTGATCCACGACCTGCCGGCCGTGCTCTGGTGGACCGACGACCCTCCCCTGGGGTCGTCGCAGCTGCGCGAGCTGGCGGAGACGTGCGACGAGCTGCTGCTCGACTCGGGGGCGTTCCGCGAGGACGGGCGCGAGCGCCTGGAGGCCCTCGCCGCCATGATCGCCGGCGGCCGGATCGCGATCCACGACATCGGCTGGATGCGCCTGGGCCTCTGGCGCGAGCTGCTGGGCGGGCTCTTCGACCACCCGCTCCTCACCCCCGAGCTCGGCTCGCTGCGGAGCGTCCGCCTGGACGTCCTCCGGCCGGGGAAGACGATGCGCCTGTCCAAGGCCGCCTGCTTCGCGGGATGGCTCGCCTCGGCCCTGCGGCTCGACGTCGCGAGGCCGCTGGCGCCGAAGCGCAACTCGGAGACGCTGGCCGGCGCCTGGACGGACGGCCGGCGCGAGATCGCCGTGGAGTTCCGGCCCGTGCCGACGGGCGGGGCCGTGGCCGCGCCGGCGAACGGGTCGCTCCAGCGGGTGGAGCTGGAGCTGGGCCGGGGGCGGCGCGTGGTGCGCGCCCGGGTCACGCGCCAGTCCGACCATCTCCTCGCGACGGCCGACTGGGACGGCGCCGAGGTGGCCCGGCGGGCCGGGACCCTGGAGCCGTTCGACGAGGCGCCGTACGTGGCGGAGACGCTGGACCGCCTGGGGCGCGATCGCATGTTCGAGGACAGCGTGGCGCGGGCGGCGCGTCTGCTCGGGAGCTGAACCGCACCGGGCCGGGCCCCATGGGGCTTCAGCGGGCCGGCGCCCGGCCCGTGACGGAATCCGATGCGCGCTGCAGACGGGAGGAACGGATGGCTGGTCCCCGCATCGTCGTGGTCGCGGATGAGCGCGAGCTCGGCCGTCGCGCGGCGGCCCATGCCCTGTCGACGCTGGAGGAGACGCTGGCCCATCGCGACCGCGCCCACCTTGCGCTGACCGGCGGCAGCACGGCGGTCCTGCTCTACCGGGCGATCACCGGCTCCCCCGCTCGCGATCGCGTGGACTGGACGCGTGTCGAGCTCTGGTGGGGCGACGACCGGTTCGTCCCCTTCGACCACCCGGACTCGAACGTCCACCTGGTCCAGGAGACCCTGCTCGCCCCGCCCGAGGGAATCGCCGTCCCGGTCGGCAACATCCACCCCTTCCCCATCCCCGAGGCCGAGGCCACCGGCGAGGGACCGGCCTGGTGCGCGGCGCGGTACGCCCGTCAGCTCACCGAGCTGGTGCCGCTCGACCAGGATGGGCTGCCCGTCTTCGACCTCGTGCTGCTGGGTGTCGGCCCGGACGGGCACTTCCTCTCGTGCTTCCCCGGCAGCCCGCTGGTGGACGCGCCCGCACCGCCGATCTGCGCGGGCGTCCCGGCCCCCACCACGGCCGCGCCGCACATCCCGCGCGTCACGCTCTCGCCCCGTGTCACGGAGGTGGCGCGCGACGTGCTGGTGATGGCCGGCGGGACGGGGAAGGCCGCCGTCATGGCCGACGTGCTGGGGGGGCCGCGCGATCCGCGGCGCCTCCCATCCCAGATCGCCGCACGGGGGGGCGCGACCTGGATCCTGGACGCGGCGGCGGCGGCGATGCTGCCGGCGGACCTCCCCGGCCGCGAGGACCTGCCCGGCGGCGCGGGCTGATCGGGTCGCGCGGGCTGATCGGGTCGCGCGGGCTGATCCCGCCGGGGCGGGACCCCGCGGCGCGGGCTGAACCGCTCAGGCGGTCCGGAGGGCGGCGACCCGCAGCGAGAGAGCCGACCAGGCCAGCGAGGCGAGCCAGGCGAGCACCAGCCCGATCGCGGCGCCGCCCACGATGTCGATCATCCAGTGCACGCCCGCGACCACGCGCGCCACGCCGACCACCGCCACCACCAGCGCCGTGAGCCAGCGCGCGCCACGCCCGATCCGGGCGCCCAGCATGGCCATGCCGGCGGTCACGTGGTCGCTCGGGAAGCTCGCGTCGGCCGCGTGGACGAAGAGGGGCGGCTGTCCGAGCAGCACGAAGGGCCGCACCTCGGTGAGCAGCCGCCCGGCCACGTGGGCCACGGCAAAGGCGACCGCGACGGCGACGATCCCCGGCGCCAGGCGCAGGACAGTCTCGGTCACGCGCTCGCGGGGCGTGCCCTGCGCGACCCACAGCGCGGCGAGGCCGACCAGGAGGACCGCGACGAAGATGCCGTACTGGGCGATGTCGGACACAGCCTGCGCCGCCGCGTGCGGCATCGAGGCATCCCACCGGAAGAAGGTGGGCTCGATGGCGCGGCTGACGGGATCGGGCATGAGGTCCTCCTGCGGGCTGCGGAGGGCTCAGTATCGGGCATGTGCGGCCGCGGGCCGGTGACGAACGGGTGAAGTGTTCCTAACCGCGCCGTCCGTCGCCGGCCCGCGACCAGGTCAGGAGCGCCGGGCGGCCGTCGCCCGGGCGGTGACCGCCACGATCGCCGCGCCACCGGCGAGCACGATCAGGATCAGCATCGGCAGGATGCCGACCGGCGATCCGCCCGTGGTCGTGCCTGAGGTGTCCGTGGGGGGCAGCGATCCACCGGCCGCCGCGGACGCGCCGGCCGACGGCGGGGGCGTGGTGACGCTGGCCGCCAGCGCGACGTGCCAGACGCCGCCGAGTGCCGCGATCCCCTCGCCGTTGGTCTGCCCGGCCGCCGTGTCGTGCGCGAAGTAGTAGACCGGGTGGGAGTCGTAGGTCACCTGGGTCGTGCCGTCCGCGCGGACGAACGTGCCGAAGGTGCCCGTGGCGCCGGCCGCGCCCGTCACCGTCCCGCCGGGCGCCACCAGGAGCGGCGGCCAGTTGGCCAGGCACGCGCCGGTGCAGGCAGGGGCGCCGCTGGAGTCCGACGAGAGCGTGTAGAGGGCGTGGCCGTCGGGGCCGGTGAGATAGGCGCCGAGCGTCGGGCTCTGGGTGACGCCGACCTGGATGCTCGCCGGAGCCCCGGAGAGCGCGGCCACCAGCCAGACCCCGCCGAGTGCCTTGATCCCCTGGCCGTTGGTCTGGCCCGCGGCGGTGTCATGCGCGAAGGAGTAGAGGGGCCGCCCGTCGTACGTCACCTGCGTGGCGCCCGTGTCCGACCGGGTGATGGTGCCGAACGCGCCCGTGGCGCCGGCCGGCCCGGTCACCGTCCCGCCGGGCGCCACCAGGAGCGGCGGCCAGTTGGCCAGGCACGCGCCGGTGCAGGTGCTGCCGTTCTGCGAGTCGGACGAGAGCGTGTAGAGGGCGTGGCCGTCGGGGCCGGTGAGATAGGCGCCGAGCGTCGGGCTCGTCGCCGACCCGAGCTGCAGGCTGGACGGCGGCGTCGGCGTGGGGGATGCGCTGGTCTGGGCATACGACACGGCGTCCACGCCGCCGGCGGTCAGCACGGTGAGCGCAAGGACCAGGGACGCGACGAGCCCGGCGGGGACGAGGCGCCGGACACGCAGTGGTCGGTGCATCGGAACGGAACTCCTGTGCAGCCGCGGTGGCCAGCCACGCGGATGGCTCAGCCGCGATGGAGGAGATACGTCCGTGCGCACCGCAGTGGTTTCCGGCACACAGCGGGCCGGACCGGCTACCATCCCGGAACCATGGACGCGCCCGAACGCCTCGTCTACACGGGCAACGACGAGGCCGACCGCCTCCTCGCCCGCGACCCCCTGGCGCTGCTGATCGGCTTCGCGCTCGACCAGCAGGTGCCCCTGCAGAAGGCCTTCGGTGGGCCGCTCGAGCTGCAGCGGCGGCTCGGCGAGCCACTGGACGCGACCCGGATCGCGACCATGGATCCGGGGGCCCTGGAACGCACCTTCGCCGATCGCCCGGCGCTGCACCGGTTCCCCGGTGCGATGGCATCACGGGTGCGTGCCCTCTGCACGACCATCGTCGATACGTACGGCGGAGATCCCACCCGCATCTGGCTCGAGGCCACGGACGGCCCCGACCTCCGGGCCCGTCTCCTGGCGCTCCCGGGGATCGGCGAGATGAAGGCGGATACCATCGTCGCGGTACTGGCGCGCC
>JAJYKX010000029.1 GCA_021788175.1 Chloroflexota bacterium | reverse complement strand
GGGTGCGGGTGTGCCTCGGCGCGGGCGCGTTCGGCGCGGCGCGGCGCGGCGCGGGTGTGCCTCGGCGCGGGTGCGGGTGCGGCGCGGCACGGGTGCGGCGCGGCACGGGTGCGTTCGGCACGACATTCCAGCCGCCGATCGTGCAGAAGGTGCGCCAGCGGAACCTTATGGCGCCTGACGCCGATACTCGCCCGGGGTTGCGGCGCTGGCGACGATCCCGGCAAGCCGGCGTAAGGGTCCCGCCGCACGACCTCCCGCCGAGTTCCGTGCGCGCGGGCGCCTCGCACCGCGAGTGCGCCCGCCGCCGAGGCCCCGGCTCTACATACGGTTCTCCCGGCGCACATCCTGCAGGAACGCGGGGGGCATGCCCCGGGTAAGGTTCTGGCCGTGCACATCCTGCAGGAAAGCGGTGCGGTCGCCCGGGATACGGATCTGTCGGTGCGCATCCCGCAGGAAGCGGATGGGCGCTGCAGCGGGATGCGGGCTCTGAAGCCAGCGCGGGCGCTGGGCCGCAGGGCGGGCGACACAGCGCATGGCGGGCGATGGAACGTCCTGCGGGCGCTGGAAGCCGTCGCGGGCGCTGGAAGCCGGCGCGGGCGCTGGGCCGCGGGGCGGGCGACACAGCGCATGGCGGGCGATGGAACGTCCTGCGGGCGCTGGGCCGCGGGGCGGGCGACACAGCGCATGGCGGGCGATGGAACGTCCTGCGGGCGCTGGAAGCCAGCGCGGGCGCTGAAGCCAGCGCGGGAGACGGACGGTGACCGCTCCTCGGTGCCAATTCCTTTCCATCAGGAACGTATCTGCTATCCTCAGGCCGTGAGTCCGATCTCCTCCGTCGACGCGCTCGAGTCGCTCGCCGTGGGCGCCGTGGCCGTCACGACGCTCGCCCTCGCCCAGGCTGGCGTCGAGCTGACCTTCGCGCAGTGGCGCGTGCTCATGGTGATCGCGGATCGGCAGGAGGGAGCCACGGTCAGCGAGATCGCCGAGCAGATCGGTTCGGCGATGTCCCCGGCGAGCCGCCTGGTAACCCGGATGCGCGCCCGCGACCTGGTGGTCACCGAGAAGGACACCAGGGATCACCGCGTCACGCGCGTCCAGTTGAGCCCGCGGGGCCAGGAGGTCCGGGGGCGCGTTCTGGGCCGCCGCCGCGAGCTGCTCGAGGCCGCCGTCATCCGATGCGGGCCACTGACGCCCGACGTCGCGAGCGCCTGCCTCGAGATCGGCACCGCCCTGCGAGGCAGACCGTGATCGACCCGCGAGCCGGAGCGTGACCAACCGCGAGGCAGACCGTGATCGACCCGCGAGCCGGAGCGTGACCAACCGCGAGGCAGACCGTGATCGGCCCGCCGGGCAGAGCGTGACCGACGTCCCGCTGCGGCTCCGCGCGACGTCCGTCCTGCTGGCCCTGCGCCGCACAGTCCGCAACGCCCCGTACCTGCGGAAATGGGTGATCCTGGGGGCGCTCATCGGCGTCGTCGCCGGGCTCGGGGCGATCTTCTTCTTCACCGTCCTCCAGCTCGGCACACGACTGCTGCTCGGCGTCGTGGCGGGGTACTACCCGCCCACGCCGGCAGGCGAAGGAGCGGCGCCCATCACGGCGGCCGCCCGTCCATGGCTCCTGCCGATCGTGGTCGGTGCCGGCGGCCTCATCTCCGGACTGCTCGTCATGTGGCTCGCACCCGAGGCCGAGGGCGATGGCACCGACGCGGCGATCCGCTCCTACCACCAGGCCCCGCGCCGCATCCGGGCCCGGATCCCGATCGTCAAGGCGATCACCTCGGCGATCACGATCGGCTCGGGCGGGTCCGGCGGGCGCGAGGGCCCGACCGCGCAGATCAGCGCCGGCTTCGGCTCCCTGCTCTCGCGGATCCTCGACCTGGATGCCCGCGATTCACGGATCGCGGTGGCCGTCGGGATCGGGTCCGGCATCGGCGCGATCTTCCGCGCACCACTGGGCGGCGCGGTACTCGGCGCGGAGATCCTCTATCGCGAGGACGTGGAAGCCGAGGCCCTGGTGCCGTCGTTCATCGCCGCGATCGTGGCGTTCTCGATCTACGGCAGCGTCGAGGGCTTCTCCCCGATGTTCGGCCTGCAGACCAACGCGACGTTCGGCGCGCCATACCAGCTCGTCTACTACGCGATCCTGGGAATCCTGGCGGGCCTGGTCGGCCTTCTCTTCATCCGCTCGTTCTTCGGCCTCACCAACTGGTTCCACGGGTGGACCATCCCGCGCGCGGTCCGCCCTGCCATTGCGGGCCTGGCGGTCGGTGCCATGGGCATCGTGCTCCCCGGCGCGCTGGGCACCGGTTACGGGTGGCTCCAGGCCGGGTTCGGCACCAGCATCATGTCCATTCCCCTGTGGATGCTGCTCGTCCTGCCGTTCGCCAAGATCCTGGCGACGTCGCTCACCATCGGCTCCGGTGGCTCCGGCGGAACCTTCGGACCCGGCGTCGTGATCGGCGGCCTGCTCGGTGCCGCCATGTGGCGGCTGCTGCTGCCGATCGCGCCCGGGGTCCCGGCCGACCCGTCGGGCTTCGTGATCGTGGCGATGATGGCCCTGTTCGGCAGCATCGCCCACTCCCCCCTGGCCGTGATGCTGATGGTCGCCGAGATGACCGGCAACCTGTCCATGCTGGCTCCGGCCATGGTCGCCGTGGGGCTCGCGACGTTCGTGGTCGGCGACGCCTCGATCTTCGAGTTCCAGCTGCGTGACCGGAACGAATCGCCCGCGCACCAGTACCGCACCGCGATGCCCCTGATGGCCTCGCTCCAGGCCGCCCAGGCCCTGCGGATGCCGCGCTGCGTGGCCGGGCCGGACGAACCCGCCGCGAGCGTGCTGCAGCGCGCGACGTACACCCGCGTGCCCGGCGTGCCCGTGGTCGACGCATCCAGTGGCTACACGGGGATCGTGACGGTGGCGGCCCTGCAGCGGGCGGACCCGGACGGCGCGGTGCACGGCCTGGAGAACGGGGGCTACCCGTCCGTGCTCAGCACGGACAGCCTCGACCACGTGCTGGAGGAGATGAGCGAGCACGAGGTGAACTGGCTGCCGGTGGTGGACGACGGGGCGCTCGTGGGCGTGCTCAACGTCCGTGACGTGATGCGCACCTACCGCATGGCGATCCGGGGAAACGTCCGCGAGTTGCGCAGCCCGAGCGAGGCCGGCACCATCGTCGAGGCGACGCTCCCGGAAGGGTCCTCGCTGGTGGGCATCCGGGTCTCGGCCGTGCCGTGGCCGCGCGACAGCGTGGTCGTGGCCATCGAGCGGGGGCAGTCGCTGGTGGTGCCACGGGGCGACACACAGCTGGCGGCGGGTGATCGCGTGAGCGTCTTCGCCGTGCCCTCGTCGGTAGACGCGGTGCGCAGCCTGATGACCGGCGACGTCCCGGGGCCGGAGGCACAGCCGCACCTTCCTCAGCACGCCGCTCCCGGATCATCCGACGCCGGCTGAGCCGCGGTGCGTGCCGGCACCGCCCGTCACAAACGGCGGGACTCGCGCGTTTCAACGGGATAGCGAGGGACCGGCCGTTCCCCGCCGCTCGGGCGGCGTGTGACAGGCGAGGTCGGTCCCTCGCAACACGTCAGGGCGCGATCGCCGGGGCAGGTCGTCCGGGTCGGGGCGCGCGAGCGCCGGGTCAGGGCGCCAGCGCCGGCGCAGGCCGCAGGCGCCGGGTCAGGGCGCGATCGCCGGCGCAGGTCGTCCGGGTCGGGGCACGAGCGCCGGCGCCGGGTCAGGCCGCGCAGGCGCCGCCCTGTTCCAGCAGCCGGAGCCGCCAGGCCAGCGTCCCCGCGAGCAGGACGAGCGACGCCGCGCCGATCACCGGCTGCAGGGGCGCCCAGATCGTGAGCGCGCCGCTCGCTCCGAGCAGCAGCAGGGCGATCTTGTTGCATACCGGGCAGCCGATCGCCAGGAACGCTGCCACGCTGCCGACCGTGGCGGACATGGTGCCCCGGTCCTCGGCCGCGCCGGACGCCATCGCCGGCGCCTCGGCGGAGACCAGCGGCGCCGTCGTGCCGGGCCCACGCGACGCAGCCGCCACGGCGGCCGCTCCCGACGCTCCCGTGCCGAGGGGCACCGCCACGGCCGGTCCGACGACCGGGAGCCCCGAGAGCCGCCCGTAGGTCGCGGCGATCAGGCCCATGAGGGGCGCCGACAGGACCCAGACCGCGATGGCGAACGGTTCGGGGGGCACGCTCCGACCGAAGACCGGGTTCGGGATGATGGCCGCGACGAGCCCGAAGGCGAGGAACGCGAGCACGCTCCAGCCGGCGGCCCGGGCGAGGAACCTGCGATCCGCCACCTCGGCCAGCGTCCGGGCCGAAGCCCGGACGTAGGACGAGACGGAGCACGCCGCATCCAGCGGGGGGCAGCCGCGGCTCATGCGGTCCGTCCCCCGGTCGACATCGCGGCGACGCTGGATCGCGCCGGGGGAAGCCCGGCCGGCCGGAGCGTCATGGCTAGAACGTCATGACCTGGTAGCCGTCGAGCAGACGCTGCTCGATCTCCTGTCCCGCCGGCACCAGTGCGGTGCCGACGTCCAGGAGCCGCTGGGCGACCCCGAACTCCTCCGCCACGAAGCGGCACGCCAGGACCGGCGCCTTCGCACCCACCGCGCGCAGCGGCTCGACGAGGTCGGCCGGCGGATCGGCGAGCAGTCGCTCACTCGGGCCGAAGAAGAGCACACGGATGTCCTCGAGGTTGCCGCGGTCGATCATGCGCGAGGCCATGCGCACCCCGACCGACGCCTTCGCGTCGTCGGACACGACCACCACGAGGAGTTTCGATGACACGGGACGCTTCTCCCTTCAGGCTGGCGCGAGGCTGGATCTGACGCGGCGTTCAGGCTGCCGCGACGGCCGCGGGCTCCTCGCGCAGGATCGCGAGCAGCTCGGTCGAGTCGATGATCAGGTGGTCCTCGGACTCGAGGCGGATCTCCGTTCCCGTGTACTTGGGGAAGAGCACACGATCGCCGACCGCGACCTTGATGGTCTCGGTGTCGTCACCGATGGCGACGACCTCGCCGCGCTGCGGCTTCTCCTTGGCGGTGTCGGGGAGGAGGATCCCGGACTTCGTGACGCTCTCCTCGGGGAGGACACGGACGAGGACACGGCTGCCGAGCGGCTGGACCTGGGTGGACATGGCGGAAACCTCCGTTGAAGGTGGATGCGACTCGGTCCGGCGGCGCACCGTGTGATGTGCGGCCGAACCCGACGATGTGCGGCGGTCCTCCGCCGCGAGGTGGCCTAGTGGACGGGAGCCCCCGCGCGGAGCCCCAGCATGCCATCGATGCGGGCCTGGTCGAACCCGACGACGGGCCGGCCGTCGATCTCGATCACCGGGACACCCATCTGGCCCGTCCGCCGCACCAGGTCGCGCGCGGCCGACGCGTCGCGGCTGACGTCGATCTCGCGGAAGGGCACGCCCCGCTGCCGCAGGTACGACTTGGCGCGGTTGCACCACGGGCAGGTGGGCGTGGTGAAGACGAGAACGCGGTGGGGTCGTGGGGTCGAACCGGTCATGCTTGCTTCTCCAGTGTCGCGATGACACGCTGCAGGCGCTCGCGGGCCTCGGCGGCGACGTCGTGCACCGCCGGATTGTCGACGATGCCGAGGGCGGCCGCAGGGTCCATGGCCTCGACCACCGTCATGCCGCTCTCCTCGCGGAGCACCACGTTGCACGGCAGCAGCGCGCCGATCGACGGGTCGGCGGTGAGCGCACGATGTGCCAGCGGCGGGTTGCACGCACCGAGGATCACGTACGGCGCACCCTCGACGCCCAGCTTGGCTCGCATGGTCGCGGCGACATCGATCTCGGTCAGCACGCCGAACCCCTCGGCCTTGAGGGCCGCCTCGACGCGGGGACGCGCGTCCGCGATGGGAACCCCGAGGCGGGTTCCGAACGTGTAGCCGGTGCCGATGGTCATGCGTGTCAACTCCGTGGGGTGATCGTCGCTGCGGTTGCCCGGGGTGGCCGGGTCGCGCCGCCGGCGACGATGGGAGGGCGGGCCTGGCGGGCCACCAGCCGGCCGATGATCCGGCAGGCGTCCACGATGTCTGGCTGGCTGAGGCGGTACACGATGGTCGTCCCCTCCCGACGGGTCTCCACGAGCCCCGCGTGCCGCATGACGCCGAGGTGCTGGCTCGCGTTGGCCAGCGTGATCCCCAGGGCGGATGCCAGCTCCCCGACCGATCGCTCGCCGTCTGCGAGCGCGTCGATCAGCATGAGCCGCTTGGGATCCGTGAGGACCTTGCAGACCTCGGCGTGGAGCCGGTAGTGCTCGGCGTCGAGCTGGTTCATCGACCTCGCTTCCATCGTCAGCCGGATCGCGGCGCCGCCGGTTCGGTGGTCCGCGCGACCGACATCCTAGTGGATATTGCGTGATTGCGCAAGTAGATGAGGAGGAGGCCGCCGTCCCCGCATCGCCCCGTTGCCCCGGTCCCTGGCGGCCCGGATAGCGGGTCACGCACCCCGCCGGCCCGGTCCGGCCGCGATGCCCCGGTGGCGCGTCCCGGACGGCCGGATCGCCCGGATTTCAGGACATCTTCAGCCGTGCCGGCGCACCGTCTCCCCACCGTCGGGGGCACGCGTGCGCAGGAACGCGGGCCCCCGACGCGTCGTTCGGGCACTTCCGGCGGCCCCATGCCGGTACCAGTGGGGGGATGGACGCCGACGCCCCGGCGCGGAGACTGCAGGTCGTACCCGGAGGGAACGATGCAGATCCGATTCGCGGGCTATGCGGTGGATTGCCGGATCTCGGCCACGCTGGAGCTCACGATGCAGCGCCTGACCGACGCGCTCAACGCGGAGGAGACGATCGTGCTGCAGGATGCCGTGCTGGAGAGCCTGGACGACGGCCGCCGTGTCGCAATGGCGCGCGTCGAGCTCGAGCGCGCGGCGCTCTACGCGGTGGAGGCCACGGGGCCCGCCGGCGACCGGCACCTGCGCGTCCGCACGGTCCGGCACCGCATCAACGTCCAGCTGGGCCCGTACGGCGTGCTGGGCGAGCTGCACACCGGGCAGGAGGTCGAACCGCTCCGCAGCCTCCTCGGGCGCGGCCCGCTGGTGCCGCTCACGAACGCCACCATCGCCTACGTCAGCGGGGGCCAGCTGCAGATGCACGACGCCGGCACGCTCCTGGTGAACAGCGCGCTGGCCGACTGGGTGATGGCGCCCGATGACGCGGCACGGTTCTTCGCCGGCGTCCGGACCATCCCCTCCCCCGCGTAGCGACGGGGATCGTCGCGCGCTCAGCCGGCGGCGAGATCCGCGGCCACCGCTCCCGAGAACCGCCGCTCCAGCTCGGCCAGCAGCTCGCCGTCGTAGGCCACGCGCAGGCGCAGCTCCATGGGCTGCGTCCCGCCGTCCCCCAGCGGCACGTCCAGCACGACCGGGGTCGACCCGGGCCGCCCGCGGAGGATCTCCCGGACGGCCGCGAAGGCCTCCGCCAGCGGTTCGCCGGAGAGCCCGCCGAAGCGCACGTGCAGGGTCCCGCCGGCCGGAGCCTCGAGCGCCCGCGTGGGCGCGGCCGCCTCCCGCGCGGCGGCGCGCTCGACTTCGGCCGGGAACGGTGGCTCATCGTCGTCCGGCGCGAATGCCGCCTCGCGCTCGTCCGGCAACCCGGCGGGTCGCAGCTCCGCACCCGACCCGCCGGCCCGCCCCGGTCCGCCGCGCGAACCGCCCCGCGCGTCTCCCGGCGACCGACCGCCGCCCGGACCAGCCGACCCGGGCCGGGTGGCGACGGCCACGGCACCCGCGGACATCGAGCCGGCGGGCACCGCGACCTGCCGCTCGCCGAGGATCCCACCGCCCCGCAGCGGCGACACGTGCGGGATCGTGCGGATCGCCGTCGTGCCCTTCCCGTTCCCGTTCGCCCCGTGCGAGCCGTTGGCCAGTGGCCCGCGAGCGCCGGGACCCTCGGGGCGTTCGTCGCGGCCGTTCGACCAAGGGCCTCCACTCGGCCGCGCCATCGTCCCCGCCGCCGGCCCGGATCCGCGGAAGCCGCCGGCGTCCGCGTTCCCCCATCCCCCGGACCCGCGCGCGCCGGCCTCGCGGCCGCCCCGCCGGCCCCGGTCGAGCGCCTGGACCTGTCGGCCGAAGCCATCCTCCCCCAGCGCGGTGACGTCCTCCCACGTCCAGACCGCGTCGGCCAGGATCACCGCTCCGTCGCCCTTGTGGTCCACCCGCCCGGCCACCAGCAGGATCGCGTCGGCCTGCCAGGTGGACGCGGTCGCCTCGAAGGTGCGGGGGAAGACGATCACCTCGACCGTCCCCTGCAGGTCCTCCAGCGTGGCAACCCCCATGGTCGCCTTGGACTTGGTGATGACCCGCCGCATGCCGGTGACGACGCCGCCGACCACCACGCGCTGCTGGTCCAGCTCCTCCCCCAGGTCGCCGCTGTAGGCGCTGACGTAGCGGTCCATCTGCTGGGCCAGTGCCCCCAACGGGTGGTCGGAGAGGTAGAGCCCGATCAGCTCTTTCTCCCAGCGCAGGCGCTCCCTGGGCGGCGCCTCCGTCGCGGCGGGGAGCGGCCGGTCGAGCGCCTCCGGCTCGGCTGCGTCGCCGAAGAGCGCCGTCTGGCCGCTGGAGCGGTCGCGCTGCTCGGACTGGGCGGCGGCCATCGCGTCGTCGAGCGCCAGCAGGAGCTGCGCCGGATGCCCGAAGCGACCCAGTGCCCCGACCTTGATCAGCGACTCGAGGACACGCTTGTTGACGAGCCGGAGATCCACGCGGCGGCAGAGGTCGGCCAGGGAGCGGAAGTCGCCCTCCGCCTCGCGCGCCGCGATGATCGACTCGATGGCGCCCTGCCCGACGTTCTTGACCGCCAGCAGCCCGAACCGGATGGCCCCGTCCTCCACGGTGAAATCGAGGTGGCTCCGGTGCACGTCCGGAGGGCGCACCTCGATCCCGAGGCGCCGGCACTCTGCCACCGCGGCCGCCACCTTGTCGGTGTTGTCGCGGAACGCGGTGAGGACGCTGGCCATGTACTCGACCGTGTAGTTGGCCTTGAGGTACGCGGTCTGGTATGCCACCAGGCCGTACGTCGTCGCGTGGGCCTTGTTGAACCCGTACCGGGCGAACGGCTGGAACGCGGCGAAGACGGCCTCGATGACGTCCGGCTTGACGCCCCGCTCCGCGGCCTGGGGGACGAACTTCGCCATCATCTGCTGCAGGACGTCGTTCTTCTTCTTGCGGATGGCGTAGCCGAGCGTGTCGGCCTCGGGGCCGCTGAATCCGGCCAGCGCCTTCGCGGCCGCCATGATGTCTTCCTGGTAGACGAAGATCCCGTAGGTCTTGGAGAGGTACGGCTCCAGGAGCGGGTGCAGGTAGGTGATCGGTTCCTCGCCGTGCTTGCGGCGGATGTAGGCCGGGATGTTGTCCATGGGACCGGGGCGGTAGAGCGCCACCATGGCCGCCAGGTCGTGGACGGAGGTGGGGCGCAGCTCCCGGACGTAGCGGCGCATCCCCGCGGACTCGAGCTGGAAGACGCCGGTGGTCTCGCCCGAGGCCAGCAGCTCGAAGGTCCGCGCGTCGTCCAGCGGGATGTGCTCGAGGTCGACCGCCACCCCGCGGTGCCGGCGTATCAGGTCGACCGCGTGCCGCAGGATCGTCAGGTTCGAGAGGCCCAGGAAGTCGAACTTGAGCAGGCCGAGCGCATCGACGCCGTGCATCTCGTACTGCGTCATCAGCGCCTCGGAGTTGGTGGCCTTCTGGAGCGGCATGATCTCGGTCAGCGGCTCGCGGCTGATCACCACCCCGGCGGCGTGCGTGGAGGCGTTGCGCGCCACGCCCTCGACCTGCTTGGCGAGCTCGATCAGGCGGTGGATCTGCGGATCGCCCTCGTACATGCCGCGCAGCTCGGGTGCCTGCTCGATGGCCTCCTCCAGCTTGATCCCGAGCTGGTTGGGGACCGCCTTCGCGATCCGGTCGACGTCGCCGTAGGGCATCCCGAGGACGCGCCCGACGTCCCGGATCGCCGCCCGCGCCAGCATGGTGCCGAAGGTGATGATCTGGGCCACCCGGTCGGCGCCGTACTTGTGCGTGACGTAGTTGATCACCTCGTCCCGGCGCGCGTCCTCGAAGTCGATGTCGATGTCGGGCATCGTCACCCGGTCGGGGTTGAGGAAGCGCTCGAACGGCAGGTCGTACTGGATCGGGTCGACCGGCGTGATGCCGAGCGTATGGGTCACGATGGAACCGGGCGCGCTGCCCCGGCAGGTGGTCGCGATTCCCTGCTCGCGCGCGAAGCGGGTGAAGTCCGCCACGATCAGGAAGTACGCGGCGTACCCCATGCGGCAGATGACGTCGAGCTCGTAGTCGAGCCGGTCGTGGATCTCCCGGGTGACCACCGGGTACCGCTCGCGGAGGCCCCGTTCGCACTCGGCGCGCAGCCAGCTCTCCACCGTGTGCCCCTCCGGCACCGGGAAGTCCGGGAGGCGCAGGTGCCCGAACGGCAGCTTGAGGTCGACCATCTCGGCGACCATCCGCGTGTTGCGGAGCGCCTCCGGCACGTGCCCGAAGGCCGCCTCCATCTCGGCCGCGCTCTTGAGGTAGAACTCCTCGCTCTCGAAGCGCATCCGGTTCGGGGTGTCCAGCGTGGACGCCGTGCCGATGCAGAGGAGGACGTCATGCGCCTCCGCCTGCGGACGCCGGACGTAGTGCAGGTCGTTGGACGCGACGAGCGGGAGCCCCATCTCGGGCGCCAGCCGCAGGAGCTGCTCGTTCAGGCGACGCTGGAGGGGGATCCCGTGGTCCTGCAGCTCCAGGAAGAAGTTCCCCTTCCCCAGGATGTCGCTGTACAGGCCCGCGAGCCGCCGGGCGCTCTCCCAGTCGTCCACCTCCAGCGCCTTCGGGATCTCCCCGCCAAGGCAGGCGGACATGCCGATGAGCCCCTCGGAGTAGCGCGCCAGGCGGTCGTGGTCGATGCGCGGCTTGTAGTAGTACCCCTCGAGGTGCGCGTCGGTGACCAGGCGGCACAGGTTCTGGTAGCCGGTCCAGTTCTTCGCCAGCAGCACCAGGTGGTACGGCTGCGCGTCCGCCTTGCCCTCGCGGTCGGTCATCGAGCGGCGGGCGACGTACGTCTCGATCCCGATGATGGGCTTGATCCCGCGCTGGGTGGCGGCCTGGTAGAAGGCGACCGCCCCGTAGAGCGCGCCGTGGTCCGTGATCGCGAGCGAGTCGAAGCCGAGCGCGGACGCCTCCGAGACCAGGTCGTCGATGCGTCCCAGGCCGTCGAGCAGGCTGAACTCGGTGTGGACGTGGAGGTGGGTGAAGTCGTTGGGCGCGATGGTCATGGGCACAGGCGCGCAGGGGTCCCGGGCATGGGCCAAGGATACGCGCCGGAGGGGATCCGGCGGCCGCCGGGCGGGCCCGGTTGGCGCGGCTACCGGGGCTCCAGCGTCGCGAGCAGCCGGAAGAACGGCAGGGCCGCCACAAGCAGGTCGGCGATCAGGTCGGGCAGTCCCGGCGAGAGCGCGTCCGCGTCCGAGAGTCGGCGGCCGAACGTCAGGTCCTTGAGTCGGAGCAGGTCCGCGTCGGGATGGTCGGGGCGGAAGCCGGCCGGCACGCGCGACAGCCGGTCCCCGTCCAGCCCCGAGAACGCATCGACGAACACGGGGTCGTCCAGCGCCGCGTGCACGGTATCGGGCTCGTCGGCGACGAGCGCTCGCCAGGCGCGCAGGACGGGAGCCCCGGGGTGCCACATGCCGCCGCCCAGGTAGACGTCGCCCGGTCCCAGGTGGAAGTAGCCGGCTCCGCCGCTGCGTCCCAGCGCGCGGTGCGCATCCCGCACCGACATCGTGCCGGCCCCGGCCTCGGCCAGGCGCCCGCCCGGCGCGCCCGCTCCCTCTCCCGCCCACGGGAAGCTCGCGCTCGCGTACGGCCGGTACGGGGACTTGTCCCGCGAGAACCGCACGTCACGGTAGATGCGGAACGGCGAGCGGGTCGGGTCCGAGACGAGCGGCAGGCCGCGGGCACGGAATCGCTCGGCCAGCGTCGTGCAGAGCGCCTCGAGGGGCTGCTTCACCAGCCGCTCGTACTCCACCTTGCGCGGCGCGAACCAGGCCCGATCGTTGTTCGCCGCCAGCCGGGCCAGGAAGTCGATCGCCTCGCGGCTGAACCCTTCGAACGGTGCCTGCCCGATGCCCCTGTCCGTCATCCCGGTCCCCCGCTGTCCGGCCGCCGTCCCGTGCCCGCGACCGTGATACGCGGCGGCCGTGGCCACCGGTGACGGCGACTGCCGGGTCGACTGTACCGTGCGCGCGACCGTACTTCCACCACCGTCGGGTCGCAGCGCGCTTGACACGCGGGTCGGGGACCGACACGATCGGCGACGGGGCGCGGACAGGGATGCCGTCCCCAACCGCGAGGGGGATCCGATGCCGAACACGCCACCCGCGCTCCTGCCCACCCGCGTCGACGAGGGCCGCGCACCCGGCCTCTCGTACCGCATCGAGGGGGAGCTCGTCCCGGTGCTCCACGTGGTCCTGGACGGAAGCCACGGTCTCTTCTTCGAGCACCACGTGGTGCTCTGGAAGGATCCGAACCTGCTGATCGGGATGCACCCGCTCTCCGGCGCCTTCAAGCGCGTGGTGGCTGGGATGCCGATCTTCATGACCGAGACGCAGTCGCCCGGCGAGATCGCCTTCTCGCGGGACGATCCCGGGCACGTCCTCTCGCTGCACCTGCCTCCGGGCCGGTCGATCTACGTGCGCGAGCACCAGTTCCTGGCAGCGACGGTGGGGGTCGACTACTCCTACACGCGGGTCAAGGGCATCTCGAACATGCTCTTCGGCGGGACGGGCTTCTTCATCGACCGGTTCCGGGCCGGCGGCGAGGAGGGCGTGGTCTGGCTGCACGGCTACGGCAACGTCTTCGAGAAGGAGCTCGGGCCCGGCGAGGCGATCGACGTGGAAGGCGGCGGGTGGATATACCGGGACGAGAGCGTCGAGATGCAGCCGGCCGTCTACGGGCTGAAGACCGGGATCTTCGGAGGCTCCGGGCAGCTCGTGTTCAACCGGTTCACGGGTCCGGGCCGGGTCGGGATCCAGTCCGCCTACGTCCACCTGCCGACGGAGAACTGAGCGCCGGGCCCGGGCGAAGACCGCCAGCGGCCGGCCGAGAGTCGCTCGCGGTGCTCCTAGCCACCGTCCTCGGCCGCCAGCGCCGAGGGGGCCGTCCGCGCCTCGTGGCGGATCACCACGGCCACGGCGCCCAGCACGAGGACCGCGCCGCCGAGCAGGAACGGCGTCAACGGCTCGGAGAGGATCGCCCAGCCGAGCACCAGCGCGATCACCGGATTCACGTAGGCGTACGTCGCCACCTGCGAGACCGGCGCGTGCGCCAGCAGCCAGGTGTACGCGGTGAAGCCCAGCAGCGAGCCGAACACGACCAGGTAGGCCAGCGCGAGCCACGCCCGGGGCTCGACGCCGGAGGGCACCGCCTCGCCAGGGACCAGCACCGACGCCCCCAGCAGGACCGCGCCGCCCGCCAGCATCTCGATCGCCGTGGAGACGAGGGCGTCGCGGGGCATCGGGATCCGCCCGGAGGCGAATGACCCGGCCGCCCACGAGACGCAGGCGGCCACCAGCAACAGGCCGGCGCCCAGGTCGGCCGACCCCGGTTCGCCCTGCGAGGCGAGCAACCCAACGCCGACGAAGCCCAGCGCCACGCCGCCCAGGGTCCCCCGGGTGACCCGCTCCTTCGCCAGCGCCCGGAAGACCACCACCCAGAGCGGGATGGAGGCGGCGACCAGCGCCGCGAGCGAGGACGGCACGTGCTGCTCCGCCGCCGTGATCCCACCGTTACCCGCCGCGAGCAGGGCGACCCCCACCGCGGCGGCCCCGAGCAGCTCCTGACGGGACAGCGCGAAGCGGCGCGGACCGCCCCGTGCCACCAGCACGACGGCCAGGATCAGCCCCGCGACCACGAACCGGATACCGGCGCTCAGCAGGGGCGGGAGGCCCTCCACCATCACCCGGATCGCCAGGTAGGTCGAGCCCCAGACCACGTAGACGATGCCCAGCGCGACCGCCACGTGCCACGCCGGCACGTCGCGGGGATCGACGGCCGGCGGCCGTCGGGTCAGGCGACGCCCTCCCCATGCGGACTGCCTCCGGCCACGTCCGAGGAGCCCAGGGCGGCCGCGGCCTCCGCGATCTGCGTGGCCGTCGGGAGCGCGGTCTCCGCCGCGCCGCCCGCCATGAGCAGGCCGATCCGCTCGCGGTCGGCGGTGGCGCTCGGCATCGCTTCGACGATCCGGCCCTGGTAGATGACCGCGATCGTGTCGGAGAGCGAGAAGATCTCGTCGAGCTCGCTCGAGATCAGCAGGATCGCCAGTCCCTCGTCGCGCTTCTGGATGAGCTCGCGGTGGATGAACTCGGTCGCGCCGACGTCCAGGCCCCGGGTGGGTTCGGCCGCCACCATCACCCTGGGATCCTCGGCCAGCTCGCGGGCGACGACCACCTTCTGCTGGTTGCCGCCGGACAGCGACGAGGCGGGAGCATCGGGGTTGGGCGGCCGGATGTCGAACTGGCGGACGAGGGCCTCCGCGCGCTGGTCGACCGCCGCGGAGTTGCGCTGTCCCCGAACGGCGAACGGGGGCCTGCTCTGCGATCCGAGGATGAGGTTGTCCTTGACCTCGAACGGCAGCACGAGGCCGCGGGCGTGCCGGTCCTCGGGGATGTAGGCCAGGCCGTTGGCTCGCCGAGCGGCCGCGGGCTGGGTGCCCACGTCGGTCCCCTGCAGGTAGATGTGCCCGGCCGTGATGGGGCGGAGGCCTGCGATCGCCTCGGCCAGCTCCAGCTGCCCGTTGCCGCTGACGCCGGCGATCCCGACGATCTCTCCGGAGCGCACCGCCAGGTCGATCCCGGCCAGCGCCTGGAGACCGCGGTCCGAGTCCGCCCTGACGCCCTCGAGCCGCAGCCGCTCGTCCCCGAGGTGGGCCTCGTCGCGCTCGACGCGCAGGAGGACCTCGCGGCCGACCATGGCCCGTGCGATCTCGGGGGGCGACGTGTGCGCCGTCGCCAGGACGCCAGCGTTCCGGCCCTGGCGGAGCACGGTCACACGTTCGGAGATGGCCATCACTTCGTTGAGCTTGTGGGTGATGAGGATGACGGTCTTGCCGCCGCCGACGAGTCCCCGCAGGATCTCGAAGAGCTCGTCGGTCTCCTGCGGCGTGAGCACCGCGGTCGGCTCGTCGAAGACCAGCAGCCGCGACCCGCGGTAGAGGATCTTGAGCAGCTCGACGCGCTGCTGGATCCCCACCGGCAGCGTCTCGACCCGCGCGGATGGATCCACGATGAGGCCGAACCGCTCCGAGAGATCGCGGACC
This sequence comes from Chloroflexota bacterium, assembly GCA_021788175.1. Classification (GTDB taxonomy): domain Bacteria; phylum Chloroflexota; class Limnocylindria; order Limnocylindrales; family CSP1-4; genus JAJYNJ01. The sequence goes on along the minus strand of JAJYKX010000029.1, from coordinate 5,917 downwards.
TGGCGGACCGCGGCCGCACGGTCCAGCCTGATCCCGCCCGGCTCCTGGCCCAGGACCACGTTCTCCGCAACGGACATGACCGGGACCAGCTGGAAATGCTGGTGCACCATGCCGATCCCGGCCGCGATCGCGTCTCGCGGGCCCCGGATGCGGACCGGGTTCCCGTCGATCAGGATCTCCCCCTCGTCCGGGTGGATCAGCCCGTAGAGGATGTTCATCAGCGTGGTCTTGCCCGCGCCGTTCTCCCCGACCACGGCGTGGATCTCGCGATCGCGAACGTCGAGGTTCACGTGGTCGTTCGCCAGCAGGGTGCCGAACGACTTGGTGATCCCGCGCATCTCCAGGTGCGGCGTCGCCACGCCGGCCGGGAGCGACGTGTCTCCGGGGGCCACGGCGGTCATTCGCCCACCTCGTACGGCACGCCGTCGGCCGCCGGTGCGATGGCCCGTCCCACGAACCCGGCCAGGGCCACCACCGTCAGCACGTACGGCGTGGCGGCCACCAGCTGGTCGGGGAAGCCGGTCCCCTGAAGGTTGATGCCGAGCGACTGGCCGAATCCGAAGAGCAGGCATGCGAGGAACGCGCCGATCGGGTTCCACTTCCCGAAGATCATGGCCGCCAGCGCGATGAAACCTGCGCCGCTCGTCATGTTGTCGCTGAACGAGTGGGCCACGCTCAGCGACAGGTAGGCGCCACCGAGACCCGACAGCAGGCCGCTCAGGATCACGCACAGGTAGCGAATCCGGTAGACGGAGATCCCCAGCGTGTCGGCCGCCCGCGGATGCTCGCCCACCGCGCGGATCCGGAGCCCGATCCGCGTGCGGAAGAGGAACCACCACGCCAGTGGCACCGCCAGGATGGAGAGCCAGACCACCAGGTTCTGGTCTCCGATGACGGCACCCACGAACGGGATGTTGTTGATCACCGGGATCTTGACGTCGGGCAGCGCCGGGATGTCGGAGGGGGTGCCGCTGGTCGCGAAGAACCGGAACATCAGGAAGCTCGTGAGGCCGAGCGCCAGCAGGTTGATGGCCATGCCGGAGACGATCTGGTTGGCACGCAGGTGGATGGAGGCCACGCCATGGATGGCGGCGATGAGCCCGCCGCACAGGACGGAGGCGAGCGTCGCAAGCACGATGTCGTGCGTGGCCGCCGCGACCAGCACCGAGAAGAAGGCGCCAACCAGCATCATGCCTTCCATCGCGATGTTGACCACGCCCGACCGCTCCGAGATGACGCCGCCCAGGGCGGCGAGGGTGAGCGGAGCGGCGAATCGCAGGGTGCCGGCCCACAGGTCGGGCCGGGCGAAGATCGAGGCGAGCGTGCCGATGACGTCCATCAGGCCGGTGCCTCCACGAGCGCCCGCAGGCCGCCCCGTCTCAGGAGCCAGCGGATCAGCATCTCGGCGCCCACGAAGAAGAGCACCAGGGCCTGCAGGATCTGGACCAGGAACCCGGAGATGTTGGCGTTCGCCTGCATGGCCACCGCCCCGTGGATCATGGCCCCGTACAGCAGGCCCGCCAGGAAGATCCCGATGGCGGAGTTCCTGCCGACCAGCGCGACGGCGATTGCCTCGTAGCCGTAGCCGGGCGAGAAGCTGTCGTAGAGACGCATCTGGACCCAGACCGGGACCATGCCGGCAAGCCCGGCGAACGCGCCCGCGATCACCATCGCGATGACCAGCCGCCTGGCCACGTTGATGCCGCCGTAGGCCGCGGCCTTCGGGTTGAACCCCACCGCGCGGATCTCGTACCCGAGGGGGGTTCGCCACAGGATCCAGGCGAAGACCACGCCCGCCAGGATCGTCAGGAAGAGGCTCGCGTTGAGCCGGGCGTTGGGCAGGATCCAGGAGGGCAGGATGATCGGGAAGGCGGCCTGCGGCGGGATCGGGCCCGACTCCGGTGTCCCGTAGGCGTTGGACGGGGTCATGGGGCCCGCCTCGAGGAGCCAGTGGCTGATGTCGATCGCCACGTAGCTCAGCATCATCGTGGTGATGACCTCGTGCGCCCCGGTCTTGGCCTTGAGCCAACCGGCAATCCCGGCCCAGGCACCGCCGGCGACCATGGCCGCCACGATGCAGACGATGATCAGCACGATGCCCGGCCAGTTGGGGAAGGTGGTCGCGAGCCACGTCGACGCGATCGCGCCCATGTAGAGCTGGCCCTCAGCGCCGATGTTGAACAGCCCGCAGCGGAAGGCGAAGGAGACCGCGTAGGCGGCCAGGATCAGCGGGATCGACGAGATGAACGTCTCGGAGATGTCGAATGGCGAGCCGACCGCGCCGACGAGCATCTGCTGGTACGCCGTGATCGGGTTGGAGCCGCTGACGAGGACGACGACGCCGCCGACGATGATGGCAAGCACGACCGCGAGGATCGGGCCGATGCCCGAGGCGACGAGTTGCCGGAGCCGGCCCGCCGGCCTCTCGATCGGGAGCGTGGCGACAGTCACGTCAGGCCCTCAGGGTGCAGATCGAGGCGGGTCCGGTTCGACGGGCCCGCCTCGATCGAAGTGTCTCGGATTGCGCTTACTTGGGGATGGTGGTGGGCGGGACGATGGCCCCGCTCTTGATCTGGTCCGCGATCTGCTGGACCTGCGCCACGATGTCCGCCGGGACCACGCTGTTCGGCGGCGCGAAGCCGGTCGCGTTGTTCTGGAGCGTGAACTCGTTGTCCCCGCCCTTGAACTGCCCGTTCATGAGACCCTGGATGGTCAGGAAGACGGCGACATCCACCTTCTTGATCGCGCTGGTGATGATCGTCGCCGGCGCGACGTAGTTCTGGTCGGCGTCGACGCCGATCCCGTACACGCCCTTGTCCACGGCCGCCTGCAGGTAGCCGAGGCCGCTGGCGCCCGCCACCTGGAAGAGGATGGTGGAGCCGCGGGAGATGTGGTTGAGCCCGATGCTCTTGCCGATCGTCTGGTCGGTGAAGGACTGCGAGTACCCACCGAGGATCGTGATGCCCGGATCGGCCGCCTTGGCGCCCGCGATGTAGCCGGCGATGTACCGGTCGACCGGCGGGATCGCCAGGCCGCCCATGTAGCTGATGGTGTTCGACGTGGCCGCGCCGACCTTGTCCTTCTCCATCAGGCCGGCCAGGTACCCGACCGTGTAGCCCGACTCCTGCTCGTGGAAGAAGAGGTTCGCCACGTTGGGCAGGTTGACCGTGTTGCCCTTGGCATCAGCCGGGGCGGTGTCGATGGCCGCGAAGTGGACGTTGGGGTACTGCTTCGCAACGGTGTAGACCGCGTTGGCCATCAGGAAGCCGACCGCGATGACCAGGTTGTCACCCTTCTGGGCGAAGGTGGTCAGGTTCGGCACGTACTGCGACTGCTCGGACGACTGGATCACGTCGACCGTCGCACCCAGCTGGCACTGTGCCTGCTGCAGGCCCAGGTAGGCGAGGTGGTTGAAGCTCTTGTCGTTCAGGCCGCCGACGTCGGTGACGAGGCCGACCTTGAAGTTCGGGTTTGCCGCGACGCAACTGGCCGCCGCGCTGGCGCCCGGGCTCGCGACTGCCGCCTGGCTCGCCGCCGGAGCCGATGCGGGCGCAGCCGAGGCGGGTGCCGGAGCGGCCGACGCCGGAGCGGCGGCGGACGCCGGTGCTGCCGCCGAGGGAGCGGTGGTCGCGGCAGACGAGCATGCGCCGAACAGGATCGACGCCGTGATCGCCACGGCGAAGCCGACGCGTAACGTTCGCAACGGTTGTTCCTCCAGCTACCGTCGACCCGGGCGCGTTCACGTCCGGCCCGACTCCCTCCACGTCCCGGGGTACCCTCCCCCCGAACGATGGTCTCCCCACCTCCGCAGGCTGCCACGGGCTCGGCAACCGCGGCGGTACCGCGCCAGTATGCACGCGGCCGAGAGGGCCGTGCAATGCTATGGCGCACACGTTTGACACGGGGGATTCACAATGCTGGATCTCGTTGCCGGGTCGGGCGCCGCGCCGGGCAGCGGTCGCCGCCGATCTGTCGTCTGCGACCGTCGATCCGTCCGGGGCGGCCGGCAGTCTGTCCGATGGGGCCGCCGCCCCTGCGTCAGTCGCGGCCTCATTGACAGTGACCCGGGCGCCGGTCGGAGTGCTCCCTGCGGATGCGGGCGGGTGTGCCGGTGAACCCGCACACGGCCCGCGACGGGGCGCGCGCAGCGAGCGCGCACGACCCACGCGGGCGGCGTGGCACGGCGTCGGTGGCGACGGCCCTCGAGGCGCGCGGGCTGCTGCGTGCGGCGCAACGGATCGCCGTGGTGGGCGCGTCACCCGATCCGACGAGGCCGTCGCACGACGTGATGCGCTACCTGCTGGCGGCCGGGTACGACTGCGTGCCGGTGAACCCTTCCGTGCCGGAGATCCTCGGGCGATCCACCTTCCCCGATCTCGCCTCGGCGACCGCGGCGGGTGGCCGGTTCGACATCGTCGACGTGTTCCGCCGACCGGAGGCCACGCCCGAGATCGCCCGCGAGGCGGTCGCCGCCGGTGCCGGGGTCCTGTGGCTCCAGCTGGGCATCGTCAACCAGGAGGCGGCCCGGATCGCTGCGGACGGCGGCCTGGCCGTGGTCATGGACCGGTGCACCAAGATCGAGCACCGCGCGATGCTGGCGGAGGGCGTCTAGCGGATCCCGCGTATCGGCCGGCCGGGTGCCTCGGTGCGGCGGGCCGGGCGGCGAACCGCGGGCCGCGGCGAGCGGCCTCGGACGGGAGGCGGCCCCTCCCGCCGGCGGTCCACTGCGGCGGTGGATAGTGCCCGCGTCGTGTGCGGTAGCTGAGCCTCGCCCGCGGCTGGACGCTATTGCACAGCACGGCAGCCTTACGCCGACGGGTGAGCCGTCGCTCCGCGGCTGCCGACGCTGGCGAGGCATGCTCACGCACGGGCGGGCACGGCGACGGGGACGACAGCCCGCCCGGACGGTGCCGTCGGGCCGCGCAGTGCTCGCCGGGTGTGCGATAGCGGCATCACGGCGCCGCCGTTCCTGCCCGGGCGCTTCGGCCGCGTGTCCGCCGTGGCCAGCGCACCCCGGGCCCGTCCGGGCGCTTCCCGGCGCGCCTGGCCCGTCTGGGCGCTTCTCGGCGTGCCCGGGCGCTTCGGCCGCGCGCCCGCCGTGGCCGGCGCACCCCGGGCACGGTCGCTCAGTGCACGGCGAACCCGGCGATGATCAGCACGAGGCCGACGATCGCGGCGACCAGCCAGGGCTGCGCGCGGTGGCGCAGCTCGGTCTCCATCAGGTCCGCGCTGCTCGGGCCGGACTCGGTCGGCCGACCGCGCCAGGTCTCATAGCGACGGATGTTGTCCTGCTGCGCGCGCAGGGCCTGGTAGCGGCGCCAGTACGGCATCCCCCTGACCCAGGCCGCGGCGATCAACACGACGCCGACGACCCACAGCACCACGTTGACCGCACTCACATGCCGCCCCCGCTGCTGCACGACGTGACTGCCCAGTCGTGCGATCGAGGTGTCCAACGGCGGGTGCCGTCGTGGATCTGTGCCTGCACTTGCGGGACGCCTGCCACCCGGAGGACGTCGCGCCACGCGCCTGCGGCGCACGCCCGGACACGCGGAGCACACGCCACGCGCCAAACGACCGGCCGGCCGGCTGGTGCCCGGTGGCCGCCCCGCGTCATGCCTCCTCCTCCAGCCGCTCGCGGACCAGCCGCTGCACCACGGCCGCGTTCGCCTGGCCGCGCGTCGCCTTCATCACCTGCCCGACCAGGAAGCCGATCGCCTGCGGCTTGCCGGAGCGGTAGTCGGCCACCGCGGCCGGGTTCGCGGCGAACACCTGCTCGACGGCAACCGTCAGCGCGCCGGTGTCGGAGATCTGCGAGATGCCGAGCTCCGCCACGATCCGTTCGACCGGCTCGCCGGTGTCGACGTGACGCGCGAAGACCTCCTTCGCGTTGGTGCCCGAGATCCGCCCATCCTCG
>JAJYKX010000205.1 GCA_021788175.1 Chloroflexota bacterium | reverse complement strand
TGCATCCGTCGAGCCGTCCAGCCGCGGCCGTGGCGACAGGTCGTCGCCGGCGTCCTCGATCCAGAAGCTGATCGAGGCGGGGTCGCCGGGCCATGCCTCGCCGGTCTGCGGGGCCTCGGTGCCCGCCGGTTCGCTGTCGCCGCCGGCGTCCTTCCGCGCGACCATGGCTCTGTCCGCGACCAAGGTCCCGTCCGCGACCGCGGTCCTGTCCGCGACCGAGGTCCTGTCCGCAGGGCTGGACTTCGTCGCCGCGCCGTCACGACCGGTGCTGGAAGTGCCACCCGCGCCCTCGTGGCGTTCGCCGGCCGGCATGTTCGTGGTCACGCCCCACCTCCCGGGATCCGCACGGGGTCCCGTGTCGCCCTGTCCGTCGATCCGGCACGCACCACCGGTTTCCGTCGCCGTCGAGGCGGGGCGTATCGCCGGTCACTGACACCTCGCCGGTCGCTGGCCGTGCCGCGCATCGCCCGCCACTGATCCAGCTGGCGCCGGACGCGTCGCCGGTCGCTGGCCGTGCCGCGCATCGCCCGCCACTGATCCTGCACGCCACGACCACCGTCGGCTGCACTCGTGCACGGTACCTGACGCATGGCACGGTCGGCGCCTCTGTTGAGCACAGTGGCTGGGATCCGTCGAGCGACACCTGGCCCGGTCACGGGGCGAGTGTCGGCGGCTGGCGAGGGCAGCCCGTGCCGGCGCGCCACCCGACGAGGGTGGTTCTGCCGCGCGGGCGACCGGGAGTTCAGGCCGTCCCAGGGGGGCAGTCGGCAAGCGACTGGACCGTGTGCGCTGCGGCCGACGGTCGATTGACCGGCTCCTCGGCCCGGTTGCCGGCGGCGTGTGCACGGGATGCACGTAAGCGACCGGGCGGGGCGCGCGACCGCCCGGTTTCGTGCGCACGTGTGCACCAGACGAACGGATGCAGCCAGTTCGAGGGCCGGCACGTCGACGGCGTGCACCACGTGCACGGGTGCGTCACGCCCGGCTCGGGTTCGGTCGCTTGCGTGCACCTGGTGCACGTGGGTCCTGCGCCAGCGCGCAGGCATCCTCGTGGAATTCGTCCGGCTCGGCGGACAGCCGACCCGTGGGCCACAGCCCCGGCCCCGGCCCCCCGGGCGCAGACGAACCCGCGCACCCCAGGGGCGCGCACGACCCTCCGTCCGGGGGCACCCCGGCGCACCCCAGGGGCGCGCACGACCCTCCATCCGGGCGCAGACGAACCTGCGCACCGCGGGCGCGCCCACGACCCTCCGTCCGGGGCCACCCCGGCGCACCCCAGGGGCACATGACTCCTCGGAATGCCTCAGGCCCACAGGATCTCGGGCAATCGGCCCGCCCGGGGAATCCGCCCGCCCGGGCAATCCGCCCGCCCGGGGAATCCGCCCGCCCGGTGAACCCGCCCGCTCGGGCTCCGCAGCCGCACCCGCGCTCCCCGCTCGGGCTCCGCAGCCGCACCCGCGCTCCCCGGCCGGGCGCCGCAGCCGCCCGGCGCTCCGCGGCCGGGCGCCGAGTGCGCTCCCGGGACGGACGCTCAGCGCGCGGCCAGGTGCTCGACCCGGCGCCGGAACGCGGCGTTCGCGCGACCCCGCAGCACCGGTCCGTGGCCGAAACATGCCGTTGCGAACTCGAGCTCGGCCAACCTGGCGAACGTCCGCCGCGCTGTGGCGGGATCGCTGTTCACCACCGCGAGCCCGAGCCGGCCGAACATCCGCGAGGCCGCATCGCCCACCACCAGCACGCCCCCGTCGCCCGGCCAGAAGAACGAGAGGTGACCTGGCGTGTGACCGGGCGTGTGGATCGCGCGCAGCCCGCCGGGCATCGGAGACCCGTCATGGACCTCGACGTCGACGGCGGCGGGTTCGAGTTCGGCGCGGCCGATCCGGCCGAACAGCGGACCCAGCATCCGGAGCAGCCGCGGCTCGGGGATGGCCGGGGGCTGGGGGCCACCACTGCGGATGACCGCGGCGTCGAGTGGGTGCGCATGGACGCGGGCCGACGTGCGCGCGACCACCGCCGCCAGGCTGCCCGCGTGATCCGTGTGGCAGTGGGTGACCAGGACGTGCCCGATCGGCGTGCGGGCAGTGGCAGGAGCCAGTTCCCGGGCGGCGGCCAGGATGACGTTCTCCCTGCCCGGGATCCCGGTGTCGATCAGGACCGGCGGCTCGCCGTCCTGCCCGCGGACCAGGTACGCGGCGACGAACCCGAGTGGGACTCGGTGGATGGGGCCGGCGACGTGTTCCACGGATGCCTCACCTGCTGTCGTTGCTGGTGGTTCGCTCGCGGGTGCCGCCCGGATGGTACCGACCTGGTGCGATGCGCCCGCGGGGACGGACGCGTGGGGCCGGCGATCCCCACCCGCCCGCGGGGACGGACCCGTGGGGCCGGCGATCCCCACCCGCCCGCGGGGACGGACCCGTGGGGCCGGCGATCCCCACCCGCCCGCGGGGACGGACCCGTGGGACCGGCGATCCCCACCCGCCCGCGGGGACGGACCCGTGGGACCGGCGATCCCCACCCGCCCGCGAGGACGCGCCCGCGAGCCCGCGGCGCGACGATTGCCCGCGGCTGCGTGCGGTTGCCGAGCACCTGCGCGGCGCGACCGGGATCGAGCGCGCCACGTTCGTGCTCTTCTGCGCGGAGACGCACGCGGCATTCGCCCGGACGCCGGGGGAGATCGCGGCCCGGGCGTGACTTCCGATGGCGCTCCCGGACGTGACTCCGGAACGCGTCCTCGACAAGGAACCCGTGCGCGTGCGCTCGCGCCGGCAACCCTTCGGGTACGCTCCCCGGGATTGCGAGGAGGGGACGATGGGACTGCTCGACGGCAAGCGCGCGCTGGTGTTCGGGGTCGCGAACGACCACTCGATCGCCTGGGGGATCACGAAGGCCCTGCACGCCGAGGGGGCGACGGTCGGCCTGAGCTCGGTGGAGGCGCTGCTCGAGCGGCGGGTCCGACCCCTGGCCGAGGGCCTGGGGATCGACTTCGTCGAGCCGTGCGACGTGTCCGACGACGCGCAGATCGCGCGTGTCTTCGAGCGATGGGGCGAGCAGCAGGGCGACCTGGACGTGCTGGTGCACGCGGTGGCGCACGCGCGCCGGGAGGACCTCGACGGCGCGTTCGTGGACACCAGCCGGGACGGCTTCCACCTCGCGCTCGACGTGAGCGCGTACTCGCTGACGGCCCTGACCCGCGGCGCGCTGCCGCACCTGCGCCCCGGTGCGAGCGTCATCACGCTCAGCTACCTGGGGGCCGAGCGCGCGGTGCCCCACTACAACGTCATGGGCGTGGCCAAGGCTGCGCTCGAGGCGAGCGTCCGGTACCTGGCCGCGGACCTCGGGCCCAGGGGGATCCGCGTGAACGCGATCAGCGCCGGACCCGTCCGGACCCTGGCCGCGAGCGGCGTCGCCGGCTTCCGCGACCTCTACGCGCAGTTCCGGGACGTGGCCCCGCTGCGGCGGAACCTTGCCCTGGACGACATCGGCGGGACCGCGGTCTGGCTGGCGAGCGACCTGGCGTCCGGCGTCACGGGCGAGGTCGTCCACACCGACGGCGGGTTCTCGATCCTGGGGATGGCCGGAGGCGCATAGACCGTCCCGGCCGGGGACCCGCGCTGCAGCCGGCGGTCGCGAGGAACGTCCGGGCACCTTCGCCTGCCCCTCGGGTCGCCCGCGCACCATCGCCTGCCCCTCGGGTCGCCCGCGCACCATCGCCTGCCCAGCGGGGCGCCAGAGCACCCGCCCCGTGGGCTCGGGGAAGACACGAGAGAGCCCGGAGGAACTGACGGGTCGGAGCGAGTCACCGGACGAACCGGCAACCCATCATCCGAGCCGGGGAACGGATCGCGGCGCAACTGGCGGACCAGCTGGCCCATCGCCGATCCCTGGTCCCGACTCGGGAGGCTGGGTGGTTGTCCACCGGGCTTCCTGGTCGAGATCCGTGGCCCCTCCGGGCTGGGATGACTGTATCGGCCGCGGTGCGCACGCGTCAACGCCAGTTGTCCACCACCTTCGGTCGCTTCGGGGCACTTGTCCGGAATCCGTCCACAATCGCCGTCCACATTCACCCCGACCGCCAATCCCCGGCGCCGCGGCACGTGCCGGCCCGTCGACCGCGGCGCCCATGCCCCCTGCCGGGATGCCGCGCCCGACCCGGCGGTACCATCGCTCTGAGTGTCACGCTGTCGGTGTCCGGCGACTTGGCTCGTACCCTCGTTGCCCGCCGACGGGCGTGGCCTCGCATCGAAGTGCCGGTCGCCGGACATGGATCGGACCGACCGGCGTGACTTCATAGGA
>JAJYKX010000204.1 GCA_021788175.1 Chloroflexota bacterium | reverse complement strand
CGGTCGTAGATGTCGGCGTGCGGCTCGTACTCGAGCGGGCCCAGGTACGGCGCGACGTAGCGCTTCACGAAGTCGAGGTGGCCGATCGTGTCGAAGAGGCCGCTGCGGATGGCGAGCTCCACCTCGTCCCAGTAGAAGGCGGTCGCCTCCCGATGGGTCCGGCCGGCGCACCACGACGCGGCCGTATCGCGGTCGCGAAAGGGGCCGCGCCGCGACATGTGCACCGACCCGATCACGTAGTCGTAGGCGTGGTCGCGCAGGTAGGCGCGGATCTCGTCCTCGACGACGTGCTCGTAACTGACCTCCAGCCCGAGTCGGATCGCGGGCTCGCCGTCCCAGCGCTCTGCAGCTTCGCGGACCGCGCGGACGCGTCGGTCGTGGTCGGCGAACCGGTACGCGGGGTCGCCGGCGACGAAGTCGATGTGGTCGGTGACGGCGATCTCGGCCACGCCCTGCTCGCGGGCCAGCGCGGCGTACGCGTCGAGCGGGACGTCCGCGTCCGGCGAGAGGTCCGTGTGGAGGTGGGCGTCCAGAGGCAGCGCAGTCTGCATCGCGCGCAGGGTACAGGTTCGCGCAGCAGGACGCGACTGCCGGGACGGGTGGGGCCGCTGCCGCGTGGGGCGCCGCGAACGCCAGGGGGCCGATGGACGCCAGGTCAGCTCGACGACGCCAAGTCGCGCCATACCTGCGCCTCGCTAGAATGTCGCGGCCATGACGCCCGAGCACGAGATCCCGCGCTACGACGACCTGCGCTACCGCGACGTCTTCTGGGCGGCGCGCGACTACGAGGACCGCTGCGACCGGGCGGCGATCCAGGCCCTGCTCCCGCCGTCCGGGGATCGGCTGATCGAGGTCGGCGCCGGGTACGGCCGGCTGGCCGACGAGTACCGGGGCTTCCGCGAGGTCGTCCTCCTCGACGCGTCGGAGGCGCACGTGGCGGCCGCCCGCGAGCAGTTCCGCGACGAGCCGCGGGTGCGGGTCGAGCAGGGCGACGCGTACGCGCTCCCGTTCGACGATGGCTCGTTCGACGTGGTCGTGTGCGTGCGCGTGATGCACCATCTCGAGCACCCCGGCGCGGTCTTCGCCGAGTTCGCACGGATCCTGCGACCGGGCGGCGTGCTGGTGCTGGAGTTCGCCAACAAGCGCAACCTCAAGGCGATGCTCCGGTACGCGCTGCGTCGCCAGGACTGGTCGCCGATGACGCTGGAGCCGCACGAGTACCTGCCGCTCCACTTCGACCGGCACCCGCTGGAGGTGCGCCGGCTGCTGCGACGGGCGGGCCTGCGCGTCGAATCGGTGCGCGCGGTGTCGCTCTTCCGGCTGCCGATCCTCCGAGATCGCGTGCCGGCGGGCTGGCTCGCCGCCCTCGAGGCACCGCTCCAGGAACCGCTCGGGTCCGTCACGCCGGGTCCCAGCGTCTACGTCAGGGCGCGGAAGACGGGGTAGGACCGGAGCCCGAGGCAGGCTCGCGCCAGCAGGCGCCGGGGGGCGCGAGTGAGCGGGTGCGGGGGGGGGCGCCAGCAGGCGCCGCGGGGCGGCGGGCGCGGGCGAGCGCAGAGCGGGCCAGCCAGCGACGGGCGCGGGGGCGCCAGCGACGGGCGCGGGGGCGCGAGCGGCGGGAGCGGGCGCGCGGGCGCAGGGCAGATCGGGGTGCGCCGTCAAAGGTCCCTTCACGCGCTGGGACCACGCCGTGAACCCGCCGGCAAGCCCGCGACAAGCCAGCGGTGATGGCCGGCCGGGACAATCGCCCGCGTGGACGACCAGCGAGCCGGCTCGGCGGTCCGGGCACTCCGCGTCAGGCGGGCCTGGACCCAGGCGGACCTGGCGACGGAGGCCCACTGCTCGCGCGCGACCGTGTCCCGGATGGAGAGCGGCCATATCGACGCGATGACGCTCGGCGGGATCCGCCGTATCGCCGCCGCACTCGGGGCACGCGCGTCGGTCGACCTCCAGTGGCGGAGCGGCGAGCTCGCGCGCCTCCTCGACCAGCGGCACGCCGCGATGCAGGACCAGCTGGCGCGGCGTCTCGCCCGTGCCCCCGGCTGGCAGTTCGTGGCGGAGGCGTCCTTCTCCGTGTACGGCGAGCGCGGGTCGATCGACCTGCTGGCCTGGCATGCCGAACGACGGGCGCTGCTCGTCATCGAGCTCAAGAGCGAGCTGGTCGACCTGCAGGACCTGCTTGCCGCGCTCGATCGCAAGCGCCGGCTCGCGCCGGTCGTTGCCCGCGACCGCGGATGGCGGCCGAGCGTCGTCGCGACGTGGGTGGTGCTCGAGGAGAGCCACGGGAACAGACGGCGGGTCGCGATGCACCAGGCCGTGCTCCGCCATGCCTACCCGGCCGATGCCCGGACCATGAACCGCTGGCTGGCCCGGCCCGATACCTCCGTCGCGGGGCTGTCGTTCCTGACCATCGTCCGCCCGGTGAACGCGAGACGGACAATGGCGCCGCTGCGGCGGGCTGCTCCCTGCCGCAGGTGACGTGGACGCGCGGCGCCACGCACGGATTGGGGCTCGTCCGAGGCAACCAGCTGCTCGAGATCCGGCGCGCCGGTCGGAACGATCGTCCCGCGTTCACCCCACGGACGTTGGTCAAGAAGTGTTCGCGACCACCTGGGTCGCGCACCGCCGCCCGCGCGCCCCGCGCGCCCCGCGCACGTGCCCGCGTGGCACGCACCTGGCGGCGTGGCAGGCACGTGCCCGCGTGGCAGGCACCTGGCCGCGTGGCACGCACCTGGCGGCGTGGCACCCACCTGGCCGCCTGGCAGGCACGTGAGGCGTGGCGCCGCCCTGCCGGGTCGGCCCGCCAGTCCCTCAGATCACTCGAAGCTCGCGGCCGACGGTGGCGAAGGCGTCCAGGCACTGCTGGAGCTGGTCGCGGGTGTGCTCGCTGGTCACGATGGTGCGGATGCGGGCCTTGTCGATCGCGACCGTCGGGTAGACCACCGCCTGCGCGAAGATGCCGAGCTCGAAGAGCCGGTCGCTCATGCGGCCCGCCTTCTCCGAGTCCCGCACGATCACCGGGGTGATCGGCGTCTCGCTCACGCCCGTGTCGAAGCCCAGCTCCTGCAGTCCCGCCTTGAAGAAGCGCGTGTTGGCCCAGAGCCGCTCGATCCGCTCCGGTTCCTGCTCCAGCACGTCGATGGCGGCGAGGCAGGCGGCGGCCACGGCCGGCGGATGGGACGTGCTGAACAGGAACGGCCGCGAACGCTGGATCAGGTAGTCGCGCAGGTGCTGCCGCCCGGCCACGTATCCGCCCAGGACGCCGACCGCCTTGGAGAGCGTGCCGACCTGGACGTCGACCCGGCCGTGCACCCCGAAATGATCGATCGTGCCGCGGCCGTTGCGCCCGAGCACGCCCGATGCGTGCGCGTCGTCGACCATCACCGCCGCCTCGTACCGCTCGGCCACCTCGCAGATGCCGGGGAGCGGCGCGATGTCGCCGTCCATCGAGAAGACGCCGTCGGTGATCACCAGGATGTGCTCGTAGGGGCCCGACGATTCCGGCGATCCGGCCGCGCCCGCCACCCGGCCCTTCGCCCGGGCGTCGCGCAGCACCGTCTCCAGGCCGTCCACGTCGCGGTGCGGGAAGACGGCCCGCGACGCCTTCGAGAGCCGCACCCCGTCGATGATCGACGCGTGGTTGAGCTCGTCGCTGACGATCAGGTCGCGCTCGCCGGTGATGGTCGGGATGACGCCGCTGTTGGCGGTGAACCCCGACTGGAAGGTCAGCACTGCCTCGGTGTGCTTGAAGGCGGCCAGCCGCCGCTCCAGCTCCTGGTGCAGCTCCATGGTCCCGGCGATGGTGCGCACCGCGCCGCTCCCCACGCCGAGATCCCGGACCGCGTCGAGCGCTGCCTGGACCAGGTGCGGGTGCGTGGCCAGCCCGAGGTAGTTGTTCGACGAGAGGCTGATCACGGGCCGGCCGTCCATGACGGTCTCCGGCGCCTGCGCACCCGTCATGACGCGGAGCGGCCGGTACAGGTGCTTCGCCTGGAGCTCGGCGAGCTCCTCGCCGAGGAAGCCGAGGGGGTCGGGTCGGCCGGCCGAGGTGGCGGTTCCGGCCGAGGTCGGGGCGCCGGGCGCGGTGGATGCGGCCCCCGATGCGCCCGGTGCCTGCGGCGAACCTGCGATCGTGTCGGACATGTTCGTCCTCCTGTGGGCCGGGCCCTGCCTCGGGCCCCGTGACGCCCGCGGGCCTCGTTCCGCCCGCGAGCTGCGTTCCGCCCCCGGGCCGGCCCCGCCCGCGGGCATGTCCCTGCCTGCCGGCCTATCCCTGCGTCAGCATCGCCGCCGCCGGCGAGC
>JAJYKX010000028.1 GCA_021788175.1 Chloroflexota bacterium | reverse complement strand
GGGTACGCCGCCCCGCTCGCGGCGGCCGCGGAGGCGATCAACGAGCGGGCACGCCGCTCGGTGGTCGAGAAGCTCGAGGTGGCGCTCGGCGGGCTCACGGGCACCCGCGTGGGCGTCCTCGGGCTCGCGTTCAAGCCGGGCACCGACGACACCCGGGATTCCCCGGCGGTGGACCTGGTCAACCTGCTGGTGAAGCGGGGCGCCGACGTGCGGGCCCAGGACCCCCTGGCGGCACCGATCGAGCTGCCCGCCCCGCGGGTCGCCGATCCGCTCGAGGCCGCCGCCGGTGCCGACGCGCTGGTGGTGGCCACCGGATGGGCCGACTACGGTGCGCTCGACCCGGACGCGGTGGGCGAGGTCATGGCGCGCCGCGTGGTGCTGGACGCGGTGGGCATCCTGCCCGCCGACCGCTGGCGCGACGCCGGGTTCGTCGTCTACGGCGTCGGCCGGGGAGCGCCCACCAGCTTCCACCCGGTGGTCTGGGCGCCCATCGAGTGGGCGCTCCGCTCCCGCGCCGAGGCGGGCGGCACGCACGACCGTGTGGCAGCCACGGCCTGAGGACGTCCCGGCGGCGGTCCCGCCGGGCGCGGGTGCTATCCTCGCCCGCGGCGTGCACGCAGAGGAGAACGGGCCGGGGCGCCCGACGGGACGGCTGGTGCGTCGGTCGCTGGCACGGCTCGGCCTGGTCCCGCGGCTGATGCTCCTGTATGGCCTGCTCCTGTCGCTGGCGCTCGCCGTGGTGCTGGTGGCGGTGAGCCAGCTCTTCGTGGGCCAGCTGTCACGCTCCCTCGACCGAGACCTCGCCGAGGAGATCCCCGAGTTCAGCGCCGCGGCCGCGCAGCGGCCCGCCGCCATGAGCCTGGGCGCCTTCGCGGAGACCTACGTGCAGACCCACCTGCTGGCGCGCGGCGCCTCGCTGGTGATCGAGATCGCCGGCACCCCGCCGGCGGAGAGTCCGGGCACCCCGCACGGCGTGGCCCAGGTCTCGGCCTGGCTCGCCCGGCCGCCGGGCAGCACCGTCCTGGAGACGGTGAGCGTCGGGGGGCAGCCGTACCGCATGCTCGCCTCGCCGATCGTCGTCGACGGCCGGACGCAGGGCGTCCTGGTCGCCACCTCGAGCCTTGCCCGGCTGCAGGCGCAGTCGCGCGAGGCGCTCCTGGTGACCGGCCTCGAGGCCGGCGCGGCGCTCCTCATCACCCTGTTCGGCACGTACCTGCTGCTGCGCCGGGTGCTGCTCACCGTCGATCGCGTCACGGCGGCCGCCCGCGCCACCACCCACGAGCAGCTCGGGATGCGCCTGGGCTACCAGGGTGCGGACGACGAGGTCGGACGGCTGGCCCGCACCTTCGACGACATGCTCGGACGGATCGAGCAGGCGTTCCGCGCCCAGCGCCAGCTCCTCTCCGAGACGTCGCATCAACTCCGCACCCCGCTGACGGTCATCCGGGGCCACCTCGAGGTCCTGCGGCGAGGCGGCTTCCGCGACCCGGCAGAGACCGAGGAGACGGTGGCGCTGGTCCTGGACGAGCTCAACCGGACCGTGGTCCTGGTCGACCAGCTGCTCCTCCTGGGCCGGGCCATGGAGCCCGACTCGCTGGTCGAGGAGGAGGTGGACCTCCGCTCCTTCATGGCCGACCTCTACGAGGCCGCCCAGGCCCTGGCACCGCGCCGGTGGTCGCTGGGACCCGTCCCCGACGCGGTCGTGCTGGTCGACCGCGAGAAGCTCCGCGGGGCGTTGCTGAACCTGGTCGACAACGCGGTCAAGGCCACCACCCCCGACCAGTTCGTCTCGCTCGACGCCCACTGCGGGACGGAGCTCGTCCTCGCCGTCTCCGACGGCGGCCGGGGGATCCCGGCCGAGGAGCAGGCGCGGCTCTTCGAGCGGTTCGTGCGCACGGGAGACCGGAGCACCCGGGGCGCGGGCCTGGGGCTCGCCATCGTGCGGGCCGTGGCCGAGGCGCACGGCGGGCACGCGTCGCTGGAGAGCTCGCCGGGGGCAGGGACCGTGGTCCGCATCGTGCTGCCGAAGGATCGGATCGTCACGCTCGATCCCGGGGCCGCGCCGCTGCAGGCCGGGACCGCGCCCGCCCGACGCATCGCGCCGGGGACCGTGCGGCGATGAACGTCCTGGTCGTGGAGGACGACGAGCGCATCGCCTCGTTCCTCACCAAGGGCCTGAAGGCGGAGGGCTACGCGACCGAGGTGGCACACGACGGCGACGAGGCCCTCGCCCTCGCGGAGCGCGACGGCGACACGCTCGACCTCGTCCTCCTCGACCTCGGGCTGCCGGGGACCGACGGCCGCGTGGTCCTCCGCGCGCTGCGCGAGCGCCGGCCCGCGCTCCCCGTCATCATCCTGACGGCGCGCGACGACGTCGCGTCCAAGGTGGACGGGCTCGACGCCGGCGCCGCCGACTACGTCACGAAGCCATTCCACTTCGAGGAACTGCTGGCCCGGATCCGCGCCGCGCTCCGGCTGCGTGACCAGTCGGCCGCCTCGGTGCTGGTGGTGGAGGATCTTCGGCTCGACCTCGTCACCAAGGTCGCCTGGCGGGGAGGACGCCGGATCGACCTGGCGCCCCGCGAATGGGCACTGCTCGAGCTGCTGATGCGCCACCCGCACCAGGTGCTCTCGCGCGCCCAGATCCTGGACCGCGTCTGGGAGTACGACTTCGATCCGGGCAGCAACATCGTGGACGTCTACGTGGGCTACCTGCGGCGCAAGATCAACGGCCCGGGCTCCACGCCGCTGCTCCAGACGGTGCGGGGCGCTGGGTACCGTCTGCTCGCCCCGGAGGCGCCGGGCGAGGGGTAGCCGGCACCGCGGCCGCGGCCCCGTCCCCATCGCGCTGGTCCCCGCGCCGGTGGCTGCCCACCGGCGTTCCCCGCCCTTCCTCGCCGCACCGCCCGCCCGCCGCTTGCTTCCGGCGCCCCGTACATTCGGGTCATGGCCGTCCGGGCCGTCCGGCCGCAAGGTTGACGACACCTGTGGCGACCACCGAGACTCCAGCGGCCGCGCCGACCGGCGTCCATCCGCCCGCCCTCCCGGCGCGGGCGATCGTGCTCGGCTACCTGGTGGTCGCCGTGCTCTGGATCGCGCTGAGCGATCTCGCGGTCGGCCTGCTGGTGCCGGACCCGCTGCGCACCCCCGTCGAGACGGTCAAGGGCTGGGCATTCGTGGCGATCACTGCCACGACTCTCGCCATCCTCCTGCGCAGGTACGAGGCCGACCGCGAGGAACGCGCCGCCGCCCTCACCGCCGGGGAGCGCCGCTTCCGGCTGCTCGCCGAACACGCACAGGACATCATCTTCCGGTTCGGGATCGCGTCGCAGGCATTCGAGTACATCAGCCCGGCGGTCGAGCGGGTGCTCGACTACCCCGCGGCCGCCTTCATGCAGGATCCCGAGCTCTTCTTCCGGCTCGCGCACCCCGACGACCGGGGACAGCTGGATTACCAGAACGGGAGCTGGCGCGACGAACGACCGATGCTGCTGCGGGTCCGCAACGCGGAGGGCCGCTGGGTCTGGCTGGAGCAGCGCAGCAGCCTCATCCTGGACGACGCCGGGCGACCGGTCGCGCTCGAGGGCGTGGCGCGCGACGTGACCGAGCAGCGGCGGGTCGAGGAGGCGCTCGCCCGCGTCAACCGGGTGCAGCGGACCCTGGGCGCCGTGAACCAGGCCCTGGTGCGGGCCACCGACGAGCCGCCCCTGCTGGAGGCCATCTGCCGCGCCGTGGTGGAGGAGGGCGGGTTCCGCTTCGCGTGGGTCGGCTACTGCGAGGACGACGAGGCCGGCACCGTCCGCCCGGTGGCCCACGCCGGGCACGAGGACGGCTACCTGGCGTCGATCATGGTCACCTGGCGGGACGGTCCGCACGGGCGCGGGCCCACCGGGACCGCGGCCCGCGAGGGCCGCACCGCGATCAGCCGCGACATCGGCACCGACCGTTGCATGGTCCCCTGGGCCGGTGCCGCGCAGACCCGCGGGTATGCCTCCTCGGCCGGATTCCCGCTGCGGCAGGGCGACGCCGTCTTCGGCATCCTGTCGATCTACGCACGTGAGCCGGACGCCTTCGGCCCCGAAGAGGTCGCGCTCCTCGAGGAACTTGCGGCGGACCTCTCCTACGGCGTGGCCGCGCTGCGGAACCGGGCCGCGGGCGCCGCCGCGGAGGCCGCGCGCCGGCGCCTCTCGACGGCGATCGAGCAGTCCCCCGACTCGGTGGTGATCACCGACGCGACGGGCGCCATCGAGTACGTGAACCCGGCGTTCGAGCGCGCGACCGGGTACAGCGCGGCAGAGGCGCTCGGCCGGAATCCCCGCCTGCTCAAGAGCGGCCACCAGTCGCCGGCCTTCTACGAGGCCCTCTGGCGCACGCTCGACGAAGGTCGTCCGTGGGTGGGCGACTTCGTGAACCGCCGCAAGGACGGCTCGCTCTTCACCGAGGAGGCCGTGATCTCGCCCGTCCACGATGCGACGGGCGCGACGGCCGGCTACGTGGCGGTGAAGCGCGACGTGACCGCCGAGCGGGAGGCACAGGCGCGCGAGCGGACACGCGCGCGCGAACGGGCGCTGGTCGCGCAGGCCCTGGCGGGACTGCATCCGCAGGCAACGCCGGAGGAGACGGCCCAGGCGGTCTGCCGGCAGATCGTCCAGCTGCCCGAGGCGAGCATCGCCCTGCTCCTCGTCTTCGAGCCGGACGGGGGCGCCGTGTCGCTGGCGGCCGCCTCGGCCGATGGCCGCGTGGTGCGCCACCGTCGCCTGGCGGAGGGCCGCGCGCGGCACCTGAGGGAACGCGCCGGGGAGGGCCCCTGGGTGGAGCACTGGCGCCAGGCCCGCGGACCACTCAGCCGGACCTTCCGGGCCGTCGGGGTGCAGGCCCTGGCGTACGCACCCATCCGCATCGACGAGGCCGTGGTGGGCCTGCTCGAGGTCGGCGCCGTCGGCGTCGATGCGGCGGAGCGCCTCACGGAGCGCCTGCCCGCCCTCGTGGAGTTCGCGTCGATCGCCAACGCCGTGCTCGGTCCGTCGATCGCGTCGCGCGCGCAGCGCAACCGCTCCCACGAACGGATCCGCCGCATCATCGACCGGCGCGCGTTCCGTCCCGTCTTCCAGCCGATCGTGGACCTCTCCCGGCTGGCCGTGGTGGGGTACGAGGCGCTCACCCGGTTCGAGGACGGCACGCCGCCGGACGGACAGTTCCGGGAGGCCGCCGCGCTGGGGTTGGGCGTGGAGCTCGAGTGCGCCGCGCTCGAGTCGGCCCTGGCGGCAGCCACGGCGCTGCCTGCGGCGCCGTGGCTGAACGTGAACGTGTCGCCGGCGGCCATCCTCGCCGGCGAGCCGCTGCGCTCGATCGTCGCGCGGTTCCCCGGGCGCCTCGTGCTGGAGGTGACCGAGCACGAGGTCATCACCGACTACGAGGCCTTCCGGGACGCCGTCGCGGCACTCGGGCCGGAGGTGCGGATCGCGGTGGACGACGCCGGCGCCGGCTTCGCCAGCCTGCGCCACATCGTGGAGCTGCGCCCGCACATCGTGAAGATCGACCGCACGCTGGTGGCCGGGATCGACGCCGACCCGGCCCGCCAGGCGCTCCTCACCGGGCTCCGCCATTTCGCCGACTCGCAGGGCTGCAGCCTGGTGGCGGAGGGGATCGAGACGGAAGGGGAGCTGGCCGCACTGGTGGCCCTGGGCGTCCCCTCCGGCCAGGGCTACCTGCTCGGTCAGCCGGTCCCGGTCCTGGCGGCGGGCACGGCGATGGCGCGGGCCGTCGGGGCCGCACGCGATCCCATGGACCTCGCGGACGGCGCAGACGACGCGGGCGGCGAGCGCCCGGCACGGCGGCTGCGCGCGGTCTGAAGGCGGTCTGCGGCGCGGCGCCCGCCCCCGGATCAGCGACGCGCGCGATCCTCCCCGGTGTCCTGCGCCGTCGACGCGGCCAGTTCCGCGGCGTGGGCGAAGAGTGCGGGCTGGCCCCCGGTGTGCAGGAAGACGACCGTCGCCGCGGGGTCGACCGCGCCGTCACGGACGTCCGCGACCAGCCCCGCCATCGCCTTGGCCGTGTAGACCGGGTCGAGCAGGATCCCCTCGCTCCGCGCCAGCAGCTCGATCGCCTCGACGCTGCCGCGTGTCGAGCGACCGTATCCCGGGCCGATCTGCGACTGGTCGGTCGCGAAGTCGCCTGTCGTCAGCCGCACGTCGCTGCCCAGCAGCTCGGCCGCCCCGTTCGCGATCTCCACCGCGAACCCCGTGCTGGCCGGGTCGCCGCCGCTCACCGCCACCCCGTGGACCACGTACGAGGCTCCCGCCAGCCGCGCCCCGAGGACGAGGCCGGCCGCCGTCCCCCGTGAACCGCAGGCGACGTACAGCCGCCCCGGCCGCTCCCCGGCAGCCTCCAGCTGGCCCTCGAGCTCGAGGGCGCCTGCCACGTAGCCCAGGACCCCGAGCGGCGTCGATCCCCCGAGCGGGACGAGGTACGGCCGTTCGCCCCGCGCCCGCAGCGCCGCCTCCAGCTCCGCCAGCGCCGCGGCCTCGTCCGGTCCCGTGAGCTTCATGGGATCGCTCGCGGGCTCGACGAACGTGACCTCCGCGCCGAGGAGGCGGTCGAGCAGCAGGTTCCCCTGCACGTCGCGCTCCCCGGCCGCGGCAGAGAGGACCAGGCTCGTCGGGAGTCCCACCATCCGACCGGCCGCCGCGGTCATCCGGGCATGGTTCGACTGCGCGCCGCCGGTGGTGACGAGGATGGTCGCCCCGCCACGCAGCGCGTCGGCCACCAGGAACTCCAGCTTGCGTGCCTTGTTGCCCCCCAGCGCGAGCCCCGTCAGGTCGTCCCGCTTCAGCAGGATGCGGGGGCAGCGGTCGGGTCCGCCGAGCGCATCGCGCAGCCGCCGCGCCTCGTGGAGCGGCGTGGGCAGTGTCGCCAGCGGCACGCGCGGGATCCGCTCGATCGCGCCGGCCACGCTCGTCGTCATCTGCCCATCCTCCGAACCGTTCCATCCGGTGCGCCCGTCCACGCGCCCGTCCTCCGGGCGACTCGTGGGCCGTCGGGCGGATCGCCGCCTATCCGGCGCCGGCGCCCGCGGCCACGGCGGTCAGGCTGTCGTCCATGATCGACAGCGCCGTGTCGATCTCGTCCTCGGAGACCGTGAGCGGCGGAGCGATGCGCCAGACGCTGTTGGCGCCGACGTGGCGGACGATGTTCATGGAGAGCCCCCGGGCCAGGCACTCGTCGGTGGCGCGGGCACCCAGCTCCTCGGCCGGCCGCCGGCTCTCCCGGTCCGTCACGAGCTCGACCCCGAGCAGCAGCCCGCGGCCGCGCACCTCGCCGATGAGGGGATGGCGTCCGGCGAGCTCGAGGAGCCCGTCCCGCAGTCGGCGACCCATGGTCGCTGCGCGCTCCGGCAGCCGTTCCTCGATGACGACGTCAAGGACCGCCAGGCCCACGGCAGCCGGCAGGGGATCGCTGACATGGCTGGTCACGTGGACGAAGCCCCGCTCGACGATCCGCTCCTCGATCTCGGGGCTCACGACGGTCGCCGCGAGCGGCAGCCCCCCGCCGAGCGTCTTCGAGACCGTCACGATGTCCGGCACGATGCCGTCCTGCTCGAACCCGAACATCGTGCCGAGCCGGCCGAAACCGGTCTGTGCCTCGTCCACGATGAGCAGCCCGCCCCGCGCACGCGTCAGCTCGGCGAGCCGGCGCAGGTACCCCGGCGGCGGATCGATGACCCCGCCGGCCGAGAGCACCGGCTCGGCGATCACGGCGGCCAGCGTCCCGGTGCTGTTGGCATCGAACATCTCGAAGCCCCGTTCGAGGCAGGAGAGGTCGCAGCCGGGGCAGCCGGCGGTTCCGTCGGCCCGTCGCTTGACCGGGCAGCGGAAGGCGTACGGCGCCGGCAGGGCGAACGTGCCGGGCAGCTGCGGTCCGTAGCCGTGGTGCGGCACCGAGTAGGTCACCGACGCGACGCCGGCCGTCAGGCCGTGGAAGCTCTGGTCCAGGCCCGCGACCTCGAACCGGCCCGTGGCGAGCTTCGCCATGCGCATGGCGATCTCGTTGGCCTCGGACCCCGTGTTCAGCAGGATCACCTTCTCGAGGGGCGCAGGGAGGAGCTCGGCCAGCCGGGCGGCGAGCCGCACGACCTCCTCGGAGAGCATCCAGCTGTTGAGGTGCAGCACCCGGTCACAGGCATCCCGGATCGCCTCGACGATCCGCGGATGGTTGTGCCCCAGCGTGCTGCAGATCTGGCCGCTGGTGAAGTCCAGGATCCGGTTCCCGTCCCGGTCGTAGACCCAGCTCCCCCGGGCCCGCTCGACCAGGAACGGGGCGAACCCGGGCACGTACCGGATCAGGTGGCGGTCGGCCAGCTCGAGCAGGGGATCGCGCGCCATTGCTCCTCCTCGCGCGCCGCGGCGCGGCTCGCAGGCCGATGCCCGCAGCTTCCGGTCCGGCCGGCACGCGCGAGCGTAGCAGCCCGATCTGCGGCTCGCGCGCCCGTCGTTCGGCGGGAGGCCCGCCTGTCAGCCGATCTGCGGCTCGCGCGCCGTCAGCGGATCGCCGCGTTGATCGCCCGGACGGTCCCCTCGGGATCCGCCACCTCCACGATCAGCGCCGCGTAGTGCTCGTGGTCGAGGTCGATCTTCACGGCCCGCTCCGGGTGGTGGACGTCCAGGAACCACCACTCCCCGTCGAAGAAGGTGCCCGCCGCGACGACGCCGGGCAGGGAGGTACCCGCCAGCCGGAGGCCGTGCCGCTCGCGCAGGGCCTCCGGGTCCTGGGAGGCCCCACGCACGTGGGACAGGGGCATCTCCAGCGTGCTCCGCAGGGCAAGGACCTTGTCGAAGCCCTCCACCACCACGCGCAGCCGGCCGTCGCCGATCTCGACCTCGGTCATGGGACTCTCCTCGTCGCGGGTCTCGTCCCGCCGGCCCGGTCCGCGAATCGTGCAGCGGGCGGTGCAGGCTCGGGGGCCGGACGACCCCCGTCGTCGCGCCCATGGTAGGCCGGTGGAAGCCGGGAGGCCTGGGGCACGGCCGAGGCGGGTCGTCGGCCATGCGACACGGCCAGCACGTGCGACCGGGGCCCGCGAGGGCGGGCTCGCGGGGACCCACGACACGCCCGCGTACGATGGACGCGCGCCTGCGCCTCGAACCGCGGAGATCGATCGACTTCGTGAAGCTCGTCTTCTACACCCACCGCTACGACGGCCCACCCGAGGGCCCGTGCATCGCCCACGGCGTCGTGGCCGAGCCACGGCCGGATCGCCCCGGGCATCTCAACGAGGACGGCGTGCGCGTGGCCGATATGCCCTGCGGCCTCCCCCGGATCGCGCACGAGCAGGGGCCGCTCGCCCATCACGCCTCGAAGCCGCGCCCTGTGAAGATCGGCGAGGCGGACCTCGAGCGGTGGCGGCGGCCCATGTTCGGCGCGGACCCGGTGCGGTGGCGGATGGCGACCGGCGCCGACGCGGCCCGCGGGCCGTGGACCGCGCCCGGCGGCGGGCGGGGCGGCCCGGACGGACCCCGGGGTGCCGCCGATCGGACCGGGCGGCGACGCAGCCGCAGAGGACCGGACCTGGCGGGGAACCCGGCCGCGGCCGGCACAGGAGTGGCCGACGTCCGGGTGCTGGTGCCGGACACGTTCCTGCCTCGCCTCTCGGCACGCGGCACGGCCGTCGACGTCGCTGGCGAGCGCCCGCACCTGGTGATCCGGACACGCGGCGAACACGCCTGGCCGCTGCTGCACGCGGAGGAGCGAGAGTCGCTGGTCCTGCTGGCCCAGACACGCGACGCGCTGCGCCTCCTGCGCGCCCACCCGTCCCAGCGGGCACACGTCTCCGCTGCACGCCGGGCGGTCGCCGAGCGGCTCGCAGCGGCACTCGGCCGCGCGGCCGTCACCGAGGATCCCGCCCAGCGCGAGCGGATCATGGTGGACGCCGTGCACGCCGCCGCGCTCCGGCTGGAACGGGCCGAGACGCTCCCGGTCCACCGCGGGCCCCGACAGCCGAGGCAGCGGCCGCCGGGCCAGCCTCCGATGGTGCCCGTCGCGCTGCCGTCCCCCGGTCGCCGACCCTGACGCGGCACAATAGGCGCCACGCCCGCCCCGCGGTTCGCCCGGTGGCCGGCCGCGGCTCACCCCCAGCGCAGCAGGAGGCGCCCACGTGGATCACCCCAATGCGATCCCCCACGAGATCCACGACCCGGCCATCCTGGCCCGCGCGCGGGAGGTGCTGGACGCCTGCGCCACCCCCGCGCAGATGGCCCAGGCGGTCGTCGACGCGGTCGAGCGGAACGCGTCGTGGCGCGGCCGACAGTGCGTCAACCTGCTCGCGCCGGAGGCGCCCACCAGCCCCACCGTGCGCGCGCTGCTCGCGGCCGAGGTGGGCACCCGGGCGGCGGAGGGCCACATCGGCCCGGTCAACCGCTGGTTCGCCGGCACCCGCCACATCGACGAGATCGAGTCGCTCTGCGTGGAGCTGCTCAAGACCTCGCTGCGCGCCCGGTACGCCGAGCACCGCCTGGTGGCGAGCATGATCGGCAACATGGCGGTGTACACGGCCCTCGCGCAACCCGGCGACGTCATCATGAGCGCCGCCCAGCCCGTGGGCGGCCACTCCTCCAATCGCGTCGATGGCCCGGCCGGCGTGCGGGGCCTGGCCGTCGTGGACATCCCGTTCGACCCGGTCGAGCTCGAGGTCGACCTGGATGCGTTCCGGCGCCTGGCGCCCCTGGTGCGCCCGCGCCTGGTCACCCTGGGCTTCTCCATGACGCTGTTCCCGTACCCCGTGCGCGAGATGCGTGCCGTCGTGGAGGAGTGGGGCGGGCGCGTCTTCTTCGACGGCGCCCACCAGCTCGGGCTGATCGCGGGCGGTCAGTTCCAGGACCCCCTCGCGGAGGGCGCCGCGGTGCTCACCGGCTCCGCAGGCAAGACGTTCTCGGGCCCGCAGAGCGGGATCATGGCCTGGAACGACCCGGCCCTGACGGAGGCGCTCGGCCAGGCCGTCTTCCCCGTGCTGGCCGCGACGCACCAGGTGAACCGCGTGGCCGCCCTGGCCGTGTCGGCCGCCGAGATGATCGCCTTCGGTCGCGACTACATGGCCGCCATCGTGGCCAACGCGCAGGCGCTGGGAGCCGCACTCCACCGGCGCGGTATCCCGGTGCTGGGCGCGAGCAAGGGCTACACCCGCACCCACCAGGTGATCCTCGACGTGCGCGCGCTCGGGGGTGGCCTGGATGCCGCCACGCGCCTCGCCCGCGCCAACATCATCACCAACAAGAACCTCATCCCGGCCGACCGTCCCGAGGACTGGGACCGTCCCGGCGGCCTGCGCCTGGGCACCATCGAGGTGACGCGGCTGGGGATGGGCCCGGCGGAGATGGACGCCATCGCCGACTTCATCGCCCGCGTGCTGGTGGAGGGTGCCGATCCCGACGGGCTGGGCGGCGCGGTGACCGACTTCCGGACCCCGTTCCAGACGCTGTACTACACCTTCGACCACCCGACGCCGCCGGAGCGCCCCGTCCCGGTCCCCGGGGGCGCCGCGCACGCGCGCACGGCATCCGCCGGCTGAGGCCCGGACGCCGGCAGGAAGGGGCGTCCCGGCGCGGCCGCGCCGGCCACCGAGGGTGGTCCGGGCGCTCGCCGTACGATGGCGCGGATGACCACGCTGCAGTACCCAACCGCCCCCACCACCGACCAGGTCGACGACTTCCACGGCACACCGGTCGCCGACCCGTTCCGCCCGCTCGAGGAGACCGACGCCCCCGCCACGCGCGCATGGATCGCCGCCGAGAACGCCCTCACGCGGCACGTGCTGGACGCCGCGCCGTCACGCCCGGCGATCCGCGACCGCCTCGCCGAGCTGTGGGACGTCGCGCGGGCGGGCGCGCCGTGGCGGCGCGGCGAGCGCTGGTTCCAGCTGCGCAACACGGGGCTCCAGGACCAGGACGTTCTCTGGACGGCGGACCGCCCTGACGGGGACGGTCGCGTGCTGCTCGACCCGAACCGGCTGAACGAGGAGGGGACCACCTTCCTGGCCGCGGTCGACGTGTCGGAGAGCGGCGAGCTGGTCGCCTGCGCCACCAGCGACGCCGGCTCCGACTGGCGCACCTGGCACGTGCGCCGGGTCTCCACCGGGGAGGAGCTGCCGGATCGCATCACGTGGAGCAAGTTCTCCTCGGCCGCCTGGACCGGCGACGACACCGGCTTCTTCTACGGTCGGTTCCCGGAGCCACCCGCCGACGCCGCCTACGACGCGCCGAACCGCCACATGCAACTCCGCTACCACCGCCTGGGCACCGGCGCAGCGGACGACCCGGTGGTCTTCGAGACGCCGGGCGAGCCCGAGTGGAACTTCGAGCCCGAGGTCTCCGACGAGGGCCGCGTCCTGGTGGTCACCGTCCAGCGCGGCACGGACCCGGAGACGCGGATCTTCGTGGCCGACCTGTCGCGTGGCGTGGCAGCCGCTCCGGTGCGACCGCTTCTCGACGCCGCCGACGCGCTCTACGAGCACATCGCGACCGCCGACGGAACGATGTACCTCCTGACCGACCGCGACGCGCCGCTGGGTCGCGTCATCGCCGTCGACCTGGACGACCCGGCGCACCCGCGCGAGATCGTCCCGGAGAGCGGCGACACCCTGGAGCGCGTCCGCCTCGTGGGTGGCCGCCTGGCCGCCGTCTACCTGCACGACGCCCATCACCGGCTGGCACGCTTCGAGCTCGACGGGCGGCACGCGGGCGACGTCGCGCTGCCGGCGATCGGCACGATCGTGGACATGGCCGGCCGGCCCGAGGACCCCGAGCTGTTCCTCACCTTCGTGACGTTCGCCTCGCCGGCGTCGGTCCTGGCGGTCCGCATGGCCGACGGATCGGTGCGGGAGGTCTCGCGCCCCGCGCTGGCCTGGGACCCGGCGGATTTCGTCACCGAGCAGGTCTTCGTGCCGTCGGGCGACGGGACCCGGATCCCGCTCTTCCTGTCACACCGTCGCGACGTGGCGCCGGACGGCGACGTGCCCACGCTCCTGTACGGATACGGCGGCTTCCACCTCGCACTCGGTCCCTCGTTCCGGGCGGAGTGGCTCGCCTGGATGGAGCGCGGAGGGCTGCTGGCCGTCGGGTCGCTGCGCGGGGGAGGGGAGTACGGCAGGCCCTGGCACGACGCCGGCCGCCTGGCGAACAAGCAGAACGTCTTCGACGACTTCGCCGCGTGCGCGCGCTGGCTGGCAGGATCCGGCTGGACGCGGACCGGGCGCATCGGGATCACCGGGCGATCCAACGGCGGGCTCCTCGTCGGCGCCAGCATCACCCAGCACCCCGAGCTCTTCGGCGCCGCGGTCGCCGAGGTCGGCGTGATGGACATGCTCCGCTTCCACCGCTTCACCGTCGGCTGGGGCTGGACCAGCGACTACGGCAGCCCGGACGACCCCGACCAGTTCCGCACGCTGCTGGCGTACTCGCCGCTCCACAACGTCCGGCCCGGCACCGCCTACCCGCCGACGCTCGTGACCACCGGCGACCACGACGATCGCGTGGTACCGGGGCATTCGTTCAAGTTCGCGGCCGCACTCCAGGCAGCACAGTCCGGCGAGGCGCCGGTCCTGGTCCGGGTGGACACCGACGCCGGCCACGGCCTGGGCAAGCCCGTCCACAAGCTGATCGACGAGCGCGCCGACGTGCTCGCCTTCCTGGAGCTGGCCCTGGACCGCGCCTGACCGTCGCGCACGAGCCCAGCCGCGTGCCGCATCATGCATCCCCGGAGGCAGCGACGGCCGTCCGGGCCACCGGGCAGGGTCGTGGCGCACACGGCTGACAGGGAGGGCATGGCGTGATCGACGGCTGGCGCAACTACGTCTCGTGGCTGGTCGCCTTTGCCCTGGTGCTGGTGGCGCTGCTCATCCTGGGCGCATCGGCCCAGGCGTGGGTGGCCTACGTCGCGATCGTCGCGGCCATCGTCATCGGGCTGGCGGTCCAGGAGGTCGTCCGCCGGCAGCGCCACTGATCTCGCGGCGCGACCGTCACGCAGTCGGTGCCCCGGCCTCGAGGTCGGCGGCCACGGGCAGGCAGATCGTGAACCGCGTGCCCTGGCCCGGCTGGCTGCGCACGGCGATCGCGCCGCCCAGCTGCCTGACGGTCCCGTAGACCGTCGCGAGGCCCAACCCGGTGCCCCGACCCACCGGCTTGGTGGTGAAGAACGGCTCGAAGATGCGCTCCAGGGTGGCCGCGTCCATCCCGACCCCGGTGTCGGTGACGTCCAGCCGCACGTACCGCCCCCGCGGCAGGGCGGCCGGGACCGCGGTCGTCGCGTCGCCGACCTCCAGCGGCCGCAGCTCGATGGTCAGCACGCCCCCGGTGGACATCGCGTCGCACGCGTTGGTGACCAGGTTGACCAGCATCTCCTCGAGCTGCGCCGGGTCGCACCGGACCGCTCCGAGTCCCGATTCCGCGTGGGCCTGCAGGTCGGCCGTCGGGCCGGCCAGTCGCTGGAGCATCGGGGCCAGCTGGGCCAGCAGGTCGGCCGCGTCGACGAGCACCGGTTCGCCCACCTCGCGGCGGCCCAGGGTCAGCAGCTGGCGGAGCAGCGCGGTCGCCCGCTCCCCGGCGCCGAGGATCTCCTCGACACTGGCGTGGCGCGGGTCCTCGACCGGGATCGCGGCCTCCAGCAGTCCCGCGTAGACGTTGACCACCGTCAGCAGGTTCTTGAACTCGTGACCGACGCCGCCCGCCAGGCGGCCGATGGCCTCCATCTTCTGGGCCTCGCGCTGCTGCCGCTCCAGCTCCCGGCTCACGGTGAGGTCGCGGACGCTGGCGAGCAGCCCCTGGGTCTCGCCACGTGGGTCGGTGAAGTTCGCGGCGTTGATGGAGACCGGGGTCTCGCGGCCATCGGCCGCCCGAAGGGTGAGCGCGCAGTCGGTGACCACGCCCTGCCGCAGCGCGCGCTCGACGGCGGCCGCCGCGGCCACGGATTCTGCGAAATGATCCGAGAACCGGGTGCCCACGAGCTGTTCGCGCGCTTCTCCGGCCAGGGTGCACATCTGGCGGTTCACGTCGCGGATGCGCAGTTCCGGGTCGACGGTGAGCAGGCCGTCGACGGACGCCTCGATGAGGGCCCGGGCGTAGGCCTCGCTCTGGACGAGCTCCCGCTCCCGGGCGCGCAGCGCGGCCAGCGAACGCTCCCGGGCGGTCACGTCGGCCAGCGTCAGCAGCAGCCCGACGATGGCGCCCGCGGCGTCGCGCACCGACTGGAGGGTCCAGTCCCAGTAGGTGATCCCGCGCTCCGGGTGCCGCGCGTACTCGAACGGCCTGCCGGACGCGACGTGGGGCTCGCCGGTCTCGAGGACCCGCCGGAAGATCGCCTCGTTGTCGGGGTTCGGGTACAGGTCGAAGTGGCTCCTGCCCACGAAGAAGTCGGGGCTCCGGCCCTCGGCCGCCTGCGCGTAGGCACGGTTCACGCGGAGGAACCTGAAGTCGCGGTCCAGGTAGGCGATCTGCAGCTCGGTCGTGGCGAAGACGCGCTCGAGCAGCTCGCTCGCGTCGACGGTCGACAGGGTCGCATCGCCGGCGGCATCGGCGGCGATGTCGTCCCCCGTGGCGGGCGGCGATGACGCGCGGGATCGCTCGACCGTCGGTCCCATGAGCGTCCTTCCGGAGCCTCGCGACCGTCGTTGGGCTGGACGGGCGGCGCGGCCATCACAGCCTCGACCCCGTCCGCGCGGCAGGCAAGGGCCGAACGCGCCCTTTCTCCGCCGGGCGCCGCGACCGTCGTGCGCGCGGCTACCATGCGGGCCATGAGACCCATGCGCATGGCCGTCGGCGGCGTGCTCGGGCTGGCGGCTGCATATGCGATCTACCTGCGCAGCGACGCTCACCGGCATGGCAACCGACTCTTCTACCGTGACGGACGTCCCAACGCGGCCGGGCGTGTCGTCGGCGACGCCTACGCGGCCCTCTGCGGCCTCGGCCTGGGCCCGTCGTGGGCGGTCGCGCTCGAGACGACCGGGCACCGTACCGGGCGCGTCCACGCCATCCCGCTGGTGATCGGCGAGCATGACGGGCAGCGCTACCTCGTGTCGATGCTGGGCGAGCGCTCGCCCTGGGTGCACAACGTGCGTGCCGCCGGCGGCCGCGCGACCATCCGGCACGGCCGGAGGCGGGAGATCCGCCTCGTGGAAGTGCCGCCGGCGGAGCGGGCACCGGTGATCAGGGCCTACCTGGCGCGCGCCGTCGGAGCACGGCCGCACGTCCCGGTGGAGCCCACCGCGCCCCTCGAGGCGTTCGAGGCGATCGCGGAACGGTACCCGGTCTTCCGCATCGAGGAGTAGCCCGGGGCGGGACGGGACGTCCCGGAGCCGGCGACGGAGCTACTCGTCCAGCGTCCGCAGGCCCAGCTCGGCGGCGAGTGATCCGGCGAGGCCGAGGATATCGGCAGGCAGGAGCCCCACGCCGCGCAGGCCGGTCACCCCGGACACGCGCGCCAGGTCGCAGTGCCGGATCTCCGAGCGTTCGAAGTGCGCCTGCGAGAACTGAGCGCGGGTGAGGTCGCAGTCCGCGAACCGGACCGAGTCGGCACGGACGCCCTCGAAGTCCGCCTCGGCCAGGACGCAGCGCAGGAAGCTGACGCGCTCGAGCCTGGAGAAGCGCAGCGACGCCAGGTCCACGCGGCAGTCCTCGAAACGGACGTCACGGAGCAGGCCACCCGGCCAGGTCAGCCCGGTCAGGCGGCTGTGTCGCACGACGGCCCGCACCAGCGCCCCGGCGCGGACCTCGAGGTTCGCGAGGTTCGAGCCTGCCACCTCGCAGTCGACGAGGCTCACGCCGGCGAGGCGGAGGCCGGACAGGTCCAGGGCCTCCAGGCGCGACGCACGGAACCCCAGCGTCGCGGTCGTGACCACGCCCGCCGGCGGCCGCCACCCGGCGACGTGGACCCCCGTCCACTCGGCGTCGCCGGCCTCGTCGCTCGCATCCGGGACCAGGATCCGCAGGTCTGTCGGGATCCGGGGCGCGGCAAGCCGACGTGGCGCGAACGGATCCGGGCGGGTGTCGGTCGGCATCGCGCCCAACGGTACGCCCTCGCCCGCCGCCGGCGCCCGGTCCGGCGCCCGCCACCCATCCGCCCTATGCGGTCGCGCGAAGATAGACGTGGATCGCTCCTCCTGGAGCCCACCACACGAGGACCCCGACCATGACCGTCGCCACAGCGGCGATCCCCGACCGATCGCCCTCCATCCCCGCCGAGCGCTCGGCCAGCCTGTTCCGGTGGAACGCCGTGCTGGCCGTCCTGCACGGCGTGCAGTTCGCGGTGATCCTGGCCCTGTCGTTCGCCCGGAACCCCGTGGTGACGGCCCCCGTCGTCAGCAGCTACCTGACGTTCGACGCGGCCACGCGCACGCTGGTCCCCGCGCAGCGGGCCGTGCTCGACCTGCCGATCGGGCCGGCGGTCGCGCTCTTCTTCCTCGCCAGCGCGCTCGCGCACGCGACCCTCGCGTTCCCGGCGCGCGGCTGGTACGAGCGCCACCTTGCCCGGGGCCAGAACCCCGCCCGCTGGATCGAGTACGCCGTCTCGTCGAGCGTGATGATCGTCGTGATCGCCACGCTGAGTGGCATCCAGGAAATCGGCACGCTGATCGCGATCTTCGGCGCGAACGCGGCGATGAACCTGTTCGGCTGGAGCATGGAGGCCGCGAACGAGGGCAGGGAGCGGCCGCAGTGGCTGCACTACGTGTTCGGCTGCATCGCGGGCGCGGTGCCGTGGCTCGTCATCGCCGTGGCGCTCCTGACGGCGGCGACCGCGTCCGGCGCGGCCCCCATCCCGGGCTTCGTGATCGCGATCTTCGTGTCGCTCTTCGTCTCGTTCAACGTCTTCGCGATCAACATGGTCCTGCAGTACCGGCGGGTGGGAGCGTGGCGCGACTACCTGCACGGCGAGCGCGTCTACATGCTCCTCAGCCTGGTCGCGAAGACGCTGCTCGCGTGGCAGGTGTTCGCCGGCACGCTGCGTCCCTAGGAGGGGCGCCGAACGCGCAGCCGTGCCTTGACCGGCCCGATCGAAGGCCCGCCCCGGGTCGTCCGGCGACCGGTGATAAGGTGTGCGCCATGGACCGCGACGACCTGGTGCGTCTCCGTCGCGCGCGAGACCAGATGGATCGCGAGTACGCGCAGCCGCTCGACGTGGAGGCGCTGGCCCGCACCGCCTGCATGTCGTCCGGCCACTTCTCGCGCAGCTTCCGCGCCGCCTATGGCGAGGCCCCCTACGGCTACCTGATGACCCGGCGCATCGAGCGGGCCATGGCCCTGCTGCGGCGCGGCGACCTGTCGGTGACCGAGGTCTGCTTCGAGGTCGGCTGTTCGTCGCTGGGGACCTTCAGCACCCGCTTCACGGAGCTCGTCGGCGAGAGTCCCAGCGCCTACCGGGCGCGCGACCACTCGTGGACGGAGCCGCTTCCCGCCTGCCTGGCGCGGGCGGCCCTGCGACCGGTCAGGAATCGAGAAGCGGCCACAGCGGGGGAAGGATAGGCTGGGGCCATGGACGTGAGACTGTACATCTGCTCCCTGGCGGTCGACGACCACGACAAGGCGGTCGCGTTCTATCGCGACGCGCTGGGGTTCGAGGTGCGCGGCGACGTGGGCGCCGGGCGCATGCGCTGGGTCACCGTGGGACCGCCCTCGCAGCCCGACGTGAACATCCTGCTCGCGCCCCCGGCCGCGGACCCCGGCATCTCGCCGTCGGATCGGGAGGCGATCGGCGACCTCCTGGCCAAGGGCCTGCTGGGGTGGCTGAACTTCTCGACCCCGGACCTCGACGGAACCTTCGAGCGGGTGCAGGCGAGCGGCGCCGAGGTGGTCCAGGAGCCCATGGACCAGCCCTACGGCGTCCGCGACTGCGCATTCCGCGATCCGGCCGGGAACCTGATCCGGATCACCCAGACGCGTCGCTGACGCGGGCATGACGGCCTGACCCCGGGATGGCGACCGACCGAGAGCCGGATCTCACCTGGGGCGCGATCCAGGTCCGGGGCGCGCACGAGAACAACCTCCGCGACGTCAGCCTCGACATACCCAAGCGGCGCCTCACCGTCTTCACCGGCGTCTCGGGATCGGGCAAGAGCTCGCTGGTCTTCCAGACGATCGCCGCCGAGTCGCGCCGGCTGCTCAACGAGACCTACGCCGCCTT
Source organism: Chloroflexota bacterium (assembly GCA_021788175.1). Classification (GTDB taxonomy): domain Bacteria; phylum Chloroflexota; class Limnocylindria; order Limnocylindrales; family CSP1-4; genus JAJYNJ01. The sequence goes on along the minus strand of JAJYKX010000028.1, from coordinate 2,161 downwards.
CGTCCAGAGCTTCATGGGGACGCCGGCCCGGCCCGATGTCGACTCGCTCGATGGCCTGACCACGGCCATCGTCGTCGACCAGGAGCCCATGGGCGCGAACCCGCGCTCGACGGTCGGCACCGCGACCGACGCCCACGCGATGCTCCGGGTCATCTACAGCCGGCTCGGCACGCCGCACGTGGGGCCCGCCAGCGCCTTCTCCTTCAACACGCCGGCCGGCACCGGCAAGGGCGTGCTCACCCTCGAGAAGGGCGGGAAGGGGCACGCGGCACGCGAGGTGAAGGAGCTCAGGATCAGCGGCGGGATGTGCGCCGAGTGCGAGGGGCTCGGCCGCGTCTCGACCGTGGACACGGACGCGCTGCTGGACCGGACGAGAAGCCTCAACGAGGGCGCGATCGTCTTTCCGGGCTACAGCCCCGGCGGCTGGAACCAGAGGCTGTACGCCGAATCCGGCTACTTCGACCCGGACAGGAAGCTGCGCGACTTCACCGCTGCGGAGCTGGAGCGCCTCCTCCACGGCCCCGACACGAAGATCGTCTTCAACGGCATCAACATCACGTACGAGGGGCTCGTCGACCGGATCACCCACCAGTTCCTGGTGAAGGACGCCGACTCGCTGCAGCCGGCCGTTCGCGCGGCCGTCGAGCGGGTGGCCACCTTCGCGCCATGTCCGGCGTGCGGCGGCACGCGCCTGAACGCGCTGGCCCGCTCGTCGCTGATCGAGGGCCGAAGCATCGCAGACTGCGCCGCGATGCAGGTCAGCGATCTCGCGTCGTTCGTCCGCGGCCTCGACGCCCCCGGTGTCCGGCCGATGACCGACCAGCTCGCGGCACTCCTCGACAGCTTCGTCTCGATCGGCCTCGGCTACCTGAGCCTGGACCGCGAGACATCCACGCTCTCCGGCGGCGAGACGCAGCGGACGAGGATGGTCCGCCACCTCGGCTCCAGCCTGACCGACGTGACCTACATCTTCGACGAGCCGACCATCGGCCTCCACGCCCACGACGTCCACCAGATGAACGACCTGCTGCGCCGGCTGCGCGACAAGGGCAACACGGTGCTCGTCGTCGAGCACGACCCGGAGGTGATCCGGATCGCCGACCACGTCGTCGACATGGGCCCGGGCGCCGGCCCCCACGGCGGGCACGTGGTGTACGAGGGGACGGTCGACGGCCTGCTCGCATCCGGGACGGCGACCGGCCGCCACCTCGACATCCAGTTGACGGTGAAGCAGGATCCACGCCCACCGCGCGGATCGATCCCGATCCGGAACGCGCGTCTCCACAACCTGCGGGACGTCTCGGTGGACGTGCCGCTCGGCGTGCTCGTCGCGGTGACAGGGGTCGCGGGTTCCGGCAAGAGCTCGCTGATCCACGGTTGCATGCCCCGCACCGATCCGTCGGTGACGGTCATCGACCAGTCCGCGATCAAGGGCTCGCGGCGCTCGAACCCGGCGACCTACACGGGCATCCTCGATCCCATCCGGAAGGCGTTCGCGGCCGCCAACGGGGTGAAGGCGTCCCTCTTCAGCGCGAACTCGGAGGGTGCCTGTCCGGCGTGCAACGGCCTGGGCATGATCTACACGGACCTGGCGTTCATGTACGACGTCGCCAGCGTGTGCGAGGTGTGCGAGGGCCGTCGCTACACCGACGAGGTGCTCGAGTACCGGCTTCGCGGCCGGAACGTCGTCGAGGTCCTGGCGATGCCCGTGGAGGAGGCACGCGACTTCTTCGCCGAGCGGCCGGTCCGGGTCATGCTCGACCGCCTGGCCGACGTCGGGCTCGGCTACATCTCGCTCGGCCAGGAACTGGGCACCCTGTCAGGTGGCGAGCGCCAGCGGCTGAAGCTCGCCATCGAGATGTCCGGCGACACCGAGGTGTACGTCCTCGACGAACCGACGACCGGGCTCCACATGCAGGACGTCGAGAACCTCGTCCGCCTGCTCGAGCGGCTGGTCGACGCCGGGCGGACCGTGATCGTCATCGAGCACAACCTCGACGTCATCGCCCGGGCCGACTGGGTGATCGACCTGGGCCCGGGCGGGGGCCACGACGGCGGGCGGGTGATCTTCGAGGGGCCGCCGGCCGCGCTCGCCCGGGCCGAGCAGTCGCTGACCGGGCAGTACCTCCGTCGGCGGCTGGAGGCCGGCGCGGCGTCCTGA
>JAJYKX010000203.1 GCA_021788175.1 Chloroflexota bacterium | reverse complement strand
CTCTGGACCCGGGCCCTCGCATCCTGATCGGCCCGCAGGGGACCCTCTGCTACACTCGCTCGACTCGACAGATCCCGCCGGAGGCGCGACCCAGGCACGATGGACCAGATCCTTACGCCGATCGGGAACGCGATCACCACGTTCCTGAACGATCAGCACGTCCAGCTCCTCGGGCGCGCGATCGCCATCTACGTGGTGCTCCTCTGGCTCGCGTGCGCCTACTGGGCCTATCGGGACCTGCAGTCACGTACCGCGAACCCGGTGGCCCCTTACCTCGCCGCCATCGTGATCGTCCTCTTCACGCCCATCCTCTTCCCCTTCGGCCTGCTGCTGTACCGGCTGGTGCGGCCCGGTGAGACCGTGGCCGAGGAGAACGAGCGCGCGATCGCGGAGGAGGCGATGCTGCGCGAGATCGAGGCCCAGCCCCACTGCGCGAACTGCGACCGTCGCGTCGAGGCCGACTGGCTGGTCTGCCCGACCTGCCGCAACCAGCTGCGCCGCGTGTGCCCCTCGTGCAGCCGCCACGTCGAGCTCGACTGGGCGGTGTGCGCGTGGTGCGGCGCCGATCTCGTGCCGCCGCCGGTCGCGGGCGCCGCTCGGCCATCGTCGCCGGCACGCCGCCGCGCGGTGCGCTCGGGGGCCGCATCTGCGGACGCCACCGCGGCCCCGGGCTCGCTCCAGTACGACGCGGACGCCACGTCCCCGTCGATCCCCGCGGCCACCATCGACCCGCTGCGTGCGGATCGCCCGGTGCGAGGGACGCCGCTGCGGTGAGCGGCGGCCCCGGGTCGGGAGCCGGACCCGGAGATCGGGAGCCGATCAGGTTCCCGATCGAGCCACGACGCGAGCCTCCTCCGGCCGGGCCGCCATGGCCCGGCATCCCCGGTCCGCCGGGGCCGCCGGGGTCCGGCATCGTCGGCATCGAGGAGCGCCCAGCGCGCGGTCTCCAGATCGCTGCCTGGCTGCTGGCCGTGGTCGGCGTCGGGCTGCTCGTGGTGGCCGGTGTCGCGGCCGCCGGTGCGTCGCCGTCCCGTCCGGCGGGTCCGGGCGCCCTCGCCGTCCTCTTCGCCGCGCTGGTGGCCCTGACGGCATCGCTGGCGTTCGGGGCCCGATACCAGGTCGTCGCGCGCGCGAGCCGTCCGGAGGATCGCTATCGCGGACCTTCGCCGCTGATCCTCTTCGGTGTCATCCTGTTTGCCGTCACGCTGGTCGTCGGCGCGCTGGCCGGCGTCGGGCTGATCGCGCCGCAGTCGCAGTCGCTCGGCGCACTGGTGGACGTCGGACTGACGACGGCCGCGTACCTGGCCGCGATCTGGTTCTTCGTGGTCCGGACCGGGGTGCTCGGCTGGCCGGCGATGGGCTGGCCCACCGGGATCCGGGACGCGCTGGGTCGCATCGGTGGCGACGCGATGGCCGGCGTGGCGATGATGGTGCCCACGTATCTGCTGACCATCCTGGCCGGCGGCATCATCGCCGCGCTCCTCGGCGTGGAGCTCCCGAGCGCGCTTCCGACGCCCCGCACCGTGCCCGATGCGCTGGCTACCGCGATCGCCGCGGTGGTGATCGCCCCGATCGGCGAGGAATCCTTCTTCCGGGGCCTCGCGCTGACGGCCTGGTGGCGCGACCTGGGCCTGCGGAGCGCGCTGCTGCGGGCGACGGTCTTCTTCGCCGCGGTCCACATCCTCAACGTGACCGCGTCGAGCGTCAGCCAGGGCCTGCGGATGGCGCTGCTCCAGTTCCTGGTGATCCTCCCCGTCGGGTACGTGCTGGGGTGGCTGTTCTCTCAGCGGGGGATCGTGGCGTCCATCGCGGGGCACATGACCTTCAACGGGATCGCGGTCGTGCTGCTCCTGGCGAGCGCGCTCCGGCGGTAGCGAGCGCCCTCCGCCGGTACCACGCCACGCCCGCAGGGCGGCGGCAACGCCCGCGGAGCCGGCGCCGACGGCCCGATCGCCCGGCGGCGACGCGCGGGCGGCGGCAACCCGCTGACGAGCCCGAGCCAGCGGCCACGGAAAGGTGACGACAACGGCCCGGCGAGCGGTCGACCAGGCCGCCGCGCGGTGGTGCCAACCCCACGTTGAGGCGGCGTCAACGGCCGGGGGGAGGCGGCGCCAAGCCGCCGGCAACGCGGAGCCAAGGCGCCGGCAACGCGGAGCCAAGGCGGCGATGAAGGCCCGGCAACGCCCCGGCGAAGGCGTGGTGACGGCCGCCTCGTACCATCCGCGCAGCCCTCGGGTCCGGATGGCGGGGAAATCGGCGGGCTCCGTCGTCCGGGTCCGGGGGCGCCACCCCGCCGCGACGAGGAGTCAGCTCCATGACGCTCTCCCCCGGCGCCACGCCCGGTCCCGACGCGGCGGTCGGTCTTGACGCGGCGGTCGGCCACGGGCCCGGGCCGTTCTCCCCCGGCGCGACGCCCGGGATCGACCCGACGGTCGACCACGGGCCCGGACCGTTCTCCCCCGGCGCGACGCCCGGGATCGACCCGACGCTCTCCCCCCGTGCAGCGCCCTGCACCGCGGTGGTGTCGCCCGGAACCGGAGCCCCGCCACGCGGCACGGGGGCGCCGCCCGACACGGCGGCCTCCCCAGGTTCCCCGCGCGGCACCGTCGCCGAGTCGCGAGCGAGCCCGCGTCCGCGAGCCGTGCGCCCCCGGTCAGTGCCGGCCCGCTCGCGGCTGATCCGGGAGCTTCCTCCCGAGGAGCGACCCAGGGAGCGGCTCGTCGCCCGCGGCGCGGCCGGGCTGTCGAACCCGGAGCTGCTGGCCCTGATCTGGGGCAGCGGAGGTGTCGGGCGGAGTGCCGTCGAGATCGCCTCGGAGGCGGTGGCGTTGCACGGCGGGCTGGCCGGTCTGGCCACGGCGAGCGTCGTCGAGCTCGAGCGGATCCCGGGCGTCGGGGCCGCCCGAGCGTGCCAGCTCGTGGCCGCGTTCGAGCTCGGTCGGCGGCTCCTCGCGGACTGGCCGAGCGGCCGCATCACCGTCCGCACGCCACGGGACGTCGCGGATCGCCTCGTCCTCCAGATGGGCCGGCTGGACAGGGAGGAGCTGCGCGTGGTGCTCCTCAACACGAAGAACCAGGTGCTCGGGATCCAGACCGTCTACCAGGGCAACGTCTCCACCGCGCTCGTACGCGTGGGTGAACTCTTCCGCGATGCCGTCCGGCAGGCGGCGGCCGGGATGATCCTTGTGCACAACCATCCCTCAGGGGATCCGACGCCGAGCCCGGACGACCTGCACCTGACCGCGGAAGCGGTCGCGGCGGGACGCATCCTGGATGTGCCCGTCCTGGACCACCTCGTGATCGGGCACGACGCGTTCGTGAGTCTTCGGGACCGCGGGGTGGCGTTCGAGCGTCCGGGCGGCGGTGGTTGAGCTGGTCGGCGGCGGTTCGGGCAGGCAGCGACCCCCAGGGCCCGCGGGCGGCTGCGGCCGAGGAGCCCGGCGACGCTCCCGGTGCCCGAGGCGGCTGCGCCGAGGAGCCCGGCGAGCCGCCAGGGCTGACGGCCGGTCCAGCTCCGCGTGTGGCCGCGCAGCGGCTGGGCGAGAGGGCGACCCCGACCATGGCGAGAGGCGAGCCCGGTCGGCGGCAGATCCTGCAGGATGTGCACCCCCGGAGCCGTATGTCGGCTCATGCGATCTGGGCCGGCTGTGCGGTGCCCGCCGGTGGCGTCAAGGGCATCCACGGGCGCGTCGGACTCGCCCGGATCGTGCGTGATTCGCGATCAGCCCACCGGTCCGACCGTCGAATGGCGGCACCTGCATCCGCCTGAGCGCCGCCGCGCCGCACCAGACCAAACCTACGGCTCGTCCGGCGCACCTTCGGCAGGAAAGTGCGATCTGGTGAACCGCCGCTGCCATGGGCGCCCGACCGGGCGCTCGACCGGGCGCGGGCGTTGCCACCGAGCGGCCGAGGGCGTTGCCGCTCAAGCGGGCCGTTATCGCCGAACCGCCGCGGCCATGGGCGCCCGACCGGGCGCGGGCGTTGAGGCGTTGCCACCGAGCGGCCGAGGGCGTTGCCGCTCAAGCGGGCCGTTGTCGCCCAACCGCCGAGGACGCTGCCTCCCCGGCCGCCGTGGCCGTGGCCGACCGGGCCGGCGCGAGCAGCGAGTGGTCGCTGGCCCGTCCCCCGGGCTCCGCGGCGCGTCCCGTGCCCCCTGCGTCGCGTGCGGCGATACGAGTCCCGCCGGGTATACTGCTCCGCGCATCCCAGGTCCCCGCGGACGTTTAGACGCGCCGGGGCGCGCTCCCGCCTCCGCCCAGTCACCAGCAACAGGCAGGTCCCACCACGAGCATGCTCGACGCGTTCTTCGGT
>JAJYKX010000027.1 GCA_021788175.1 Chloroflexota bacterium | reverse complement strand
GCGCCTTGCGGCTTTGGTCGTGCGAACGAACGCACGACCGCATGCGGTATTAGCCACCCTTTCGGGCAGTTATTCCCCACTTCGGGGCAGGTCACCTACGCGTTACTCAGCCGTCCGCCACTAGCCTTCGAGCAAGCCCGAAGACTCGTACGACTTACATGTCTCATGCACGCCGCCAGCGTTTATCCTGAGCCAGGATCAAACTCTCCGAAAAGAAACCGACCTTGCGGTCGGCCTGGATCTCGGGGTTCGTCTACCCGCTCACGCTTACCGGATTTCCTGCCACTCTTCACTTGTTAAGGTGCAGCGTCCGTGCCGTCGGAGGCCTCGGGGCGCAACCCCCTTATATTGGGGGTTCGCGGTCCGGGTGTCAACCGGGGCCCGCCGAGGGACCGGTTGGCCGGTCACGGTGGAGACGGCATCGCCGTCCGTCGTGGTGGTCCGTCCACTCGTGAGGTACCTGGTGCACGGCTGGGAGCTCACGCCGGCCAGTCCGGCCGGTTCCCCCGAGCCTGCCCATCGCCGGCGTTGCCGCCGGCCTGCGCAACCGCCGTCCGGCGGGCGCGAGGTGGGACATTAGCGGGTCCCGCGGCGGCTGTCAAACGCTGCGTGGACGAGCCACGGAACCGCGCGTCCGCGGCCTTCGGGGGGCTCGGCTCAGCACGCCGGCCGGATCAGATCGGGCTTTCCTCGATGAGCAGGACGAAGGCCGCGGCGCTCAGCCAGCAGAGCAGGGCGAGTTCGACCGACGCGGTCGCCCCCGCGAACGAGACGAGCACCCACTCGAGCAGCAGGCCGAGCACGAGCGCCGCCGCCGCCTTGGCGAGACGCAGGAGGAACTCGTTCACCAGGTTGCTCATCGGTCCGACGCCTCCTCGATCGATCGGCGGCCCTGCAGCGCGCGCACCAGCGTCACCTCGTCCGCGTACTCGAGATCGCCGCCAACGGGGATCCCGCGGGCGATCCGGGTCACCGCGCCCACGTGCCCGGCCAGGCGCTCGGCGAGGTACAGCGCCGTCGCCTCGCCCTCCAGGGTCGGGTTGGTGGCCAGGATCACCTCGGCGAACGGCTCGCCGCGCGCCTCCGCGTCGAGCGCCCGGTCGAGCAGCTCGCGCACGCGGAGCCGCTCCGGACCGATCCCGTCGATGGGGGAGATGGCACCGTGCAGCACGTGGTACCGGCCCCGGAAGGCGCTGGTCCGCTCCAGCGCCAGCACGTCCAGGGCGTCCTCGACCACGCAGAGACGCGTGTCGTCCCGCCCGGGGTCCAGGCAGATGGGACAGAGGGGCCCGATGCTGAAATTGAAGCAGGACGTGCAGAACACCACGTCCTCCTTCACCGCGATGAGCGCCGTCGCCAGCGCGCGCGCCTCACCTTCGGGGCTGCGCAGCATGTGGTAGGTCAGCCGCTGCGCCGTCTTGGGCCCGATCCCGGGCAGCCGGGCGAACGCCTCGATGAGCCGGGCGACCGGCTCGACGACCACGCTCACAGCCGCCTCACATCCCGGGCAGTCGCATGCCGCCGGTCACCGCGGCCATCTTCTGCTCGGCCGTCCGACGGGCACTGCCGAGCGCCTCGTTCACCGCGGCAACCACGAGGTCCTGCAGCATCTCGACGTCGTCAGGATCGACCACGCCCGGGTCGATGGTGACCGAGACCAGCTCCTGCTTGCCCGTGACGACGGCCTTCACGGCACCACCGCCCGCGGTCCCTTCGAGCTGCAGCGTCTCCAGCTCGGCCTGCACGCGGGCCAGCTGCGTCTGCATCTGCTGTGCCATCTTCGCCAGGTTCCCGAAGCTCATCGATCCCTCCTGTCTCGGTCCGGTCGTGCCGGGGCTGCCCGCCCGGGCCGCGTCACTCCACGTCCACCGCGTCCGCGAGGTCGCCGGCGAAGATGCGGCGCGCCGCGTCGAGGTTGTCGCGGCCGATCGCCTCGTGCGGGAGCGGGGGCAGCAGCTCGAGGTTGGTGGCCACGCAGCGGACGCCGACGGTGGTACCCACGACGGCCGCGATGGCGTCCTCGAACGCCACGTGCCGCTGCTCGGCCTTCTCCCGCATGAACGCCTTGTCCTCGGGGAACCCGAGCACGACCACGTGCCCGTCGAGCCGGACGGGGCGGCACGCCTCCGCCAGCGGCTTCACGAGCGGCGTGCGCGAGAGCGCGGCGACGATCGCAGGCCAGCCGACCCGGACGCGGTCCAGCAGGTCGTCCTGCCCGGCGGGCGTGGCCGGCTGCGGAACGGAGCCAGCCGCGTCGGCCGCGGACACCGCAGCCGTGGCGGGCGCCCGGCTCCCGGCAGGTGCAGCTCCGGCTCTGCCCGGCGGGGCAGCAACCCCGGTACTCGGCGGCGACGGGGCGGCTGCTTCCCGGCGGGACGCGACGGAGGCCCGGCCGGGGACCGGTGAGGCAGGCGGCTCGGCCTGCGCGCGCGGTGCAGCGGTCGGTGCGGGCACGTGCGGCGCCGGCACCTGCTCCTGCGGTCGTACGGCGGGCGCCGGATGCGGCTTCGGCTGCACGGTGGGCGACGCCGCGGCGCGCTGGAGGAGCAGCAGCTCGAGCTGGACCCGCTGACGGCCGCCGCCCGCCCGGGTCGTGTCGAGGGAGGCGAGGCCCCGGACCGCGGCGACGAGCTCGGCCAGGGGTGCCGAGGCGAACGGCGAAGGGACCGGCTCGGATGCGAGCCGGGCGAACAGGAGCCGCCGGAGGCGATCGATCGCCTGGTCGATTGCGAGGCGCAGATCTCGACCCTCGGCCTCCAGCCGGTCCAGGACGCGGATCCCGGCAAGGACGTCCCCCTCGAGCAGGGCCGTCACCAGGGCGTCCACCTCCCCCGAGGCCGCCAGCCCGAGCTGGGCCCGCACGCCGTCGGCGGTCAGCACCTCGGCCGCTGTGCTCAGCAGCTGGTCGAGCATCGACTCCGCGTCGCGCATGCCGCCGGCCGCGAGCTCCGCCACCAGGCGGACCGCATCGGGATCCGCGCGCCGCCCGTCGTCGGCCAGGATCCTGTCGAGCTTCCCGACGATCTCGTCGACCGTGAGCGGACGGAAGTTGAAGCGCTGCACGCGGGAGAGCACGGCCGGCCGGATCTGGGTCGGGTCGGTGGTGCAGAAGACGAACAGGACGTGCGGGGGCGGCTCCTCGAGCGTCTTGAGGAGGACGTCCCAGCCCTCCTTGATCCGCTGGACTTCGTCGACGATGAAGACCTTGCGCCGCAGGTCCGCGGGGGCCGTGTGCACGCGCGGCAGCAGCTCGCGCATGTCGTTGACCGTGTTGTTGGAGGCCGCGTCGAACTCCGCCACGTCGAGTGCCGTCCCCTCGCGGATCGCCACGCAGCTCGGGCAGGCGTCGCACGGCTCCCCGTCCACCAGGGCGGTGCAGTTGACCGCCTTGGCCAGGATGCGCGCCATCGACGTCTTCCCGGTCCCGCGGGGTCCGACGAAGAGGTAGGCGTGCCCGACACGGCCCAGCCGGACCGCGTTCCGCAGGGTCTCCACCACGGCCGCCTGGCCGACGATCTGGGAGAAGGTCTGGGCGCGCCAGCGCCGGTAGATCGCGGTGTGGGGTCCGGCGCTGTGGGGTCCGGCGCTGTGGGGGCTCGGGGTCGAGGGGGTCGGCGTCATCGGCTCCTGGAGTCGGGGCGGACGTCCGGCCGGCACTCGGGCGGACGCCCCGCCGGCCTCCGGGGCCGCTCCCCGTACCACCCGATGATACGGGGAGGACGCGGGCGCGGGGGATGTCGGCCGGGCTCCGGGCAAGGCCGGCGTCCCCCGGGGTGCTGGATATGCCGTGCACCCTCCGTCGATCGGGGACGTCCCCGCGCTCCTGGCGATGACCGGCTCGGACCAGGCCTGTCCGCGGCACCCGGCGAGCAGCGTTTATCGCTGCTTCCTTCCGGACCTGACGAGGTTCACGCGTCGCCGCTGCGCGGGACCCGATCCTCAACGTCGGTCGATCGCCCGAGCCCTCGAGAACGCGGACCTCGGGAGGGAATTCGGCCCTGCTGGAGCGGATTGCAGGTACAGGGCACCGCTGGCTCCCCACCTAGCACGGCCCGCGGATGATACCTCGACACCGCGGCGGCCGGGCACTGGTACGGGAGGCAGGCCAGCATCCCGACGACACGCAGACACCGGAGAGCCGGCGCGGGGCCGTCTCATGGGGGAGGTGGCGGAGAGGGCGGGATTTGAACCCGCGATGGGTTGCCCCATACCGCATTTCCAGTGCGGCGCCCTAGGCCACTAGGCGACCTCTCCGCGGGCGACGACGATCGGTGATGCGTGGCGGAGAGGGTGGGATTCGAACCCACGGTGCTTTCGCACACCGCTTTTCGAGAGCGGCACCATCAACCACTCGGACACCTCTCCGCGCCAGAGGATACCAAAGCGCCGCGGGCCGGAGGCGCGGCGCCTCGGTACGCCCGCCGCCGGCTGCCGGAGTCCGACGCCCGGCTTCGGGCCCGGGCGAGGTGACCGCACGCGCCGGTGAGGGTGCGCCCGTCAGGCCTGCTGGCCCGTCCCCTGCCCGTCGGGGGCGCGCCCGGTCTCCGCGCGGGGCGACCCGGCCCGCGCCAGGGCGCGGCTTCGCAGGTCCTCCACCTCGTCCCGTCGGATCCCCGACACCACCCGCAGGCGCCGGCGGAGCCCGGGGCTCTGCGCCAGCTGCACCGCCCCGCCCGCGGCACCGTCGACGGTGTCGGGCGCGGCGAAGACCAGCGTCTCCACGTTGGCCTGCAGCAGGGCGCCGACGCACATGGCGCAGGGCTCGATGGTCGTGAAGATGGTCACGTCCGCGAGCCGCTCCCGTCCGAGCCTCCGTGCCGCCTCGCGGATCGCCACGATCACCGCGTGCGCCGTGGGGTCCCCGGATTCGCGGACCCGGTCCCGGGCCCGCGCGACCATCGCCTCGTCGACGACCGCCACCGCGGCGCAGGGCGGCTCGCCGTCTTCGAGGGCGTACTGGGCCTCGGCGAGCGCCTCGCCCATGAACAGCTCGTAGTTCACGCGGTCGATGATACAGGCGACCGTCGGGCGGCTACCATGCCGTCGGACGAATCGCTACCGATGATCGACCGGCCCGGAGCCCCGGCGTGACCCGTCCCGAACCCGGCGGAGCCACGGCCGCGTCGCGATGAGGAGAGTCGAGTTGACAACGCACCGGATCGGGATCCTGACCGGCGGGGGGGACGTCCCGGGTCTCAATTCCGTGATCAAGAGCGTGACCTTCCGCGCCACCGAGCTCGGGTACGAGGTGTACGGCATCCGGCGGGGCTGGCAAGGGCTCACCCACATGAAGCCGGGGCCGGAGCTGGATCCCGAGTACGTGGTGCGGCTGGACCGCCGGAACACGCGGACCATCGATCGCACCGGCGGGACCTGGCTGCACACGTCCAGGACGAACCCGCGCAAGATGTCCGGGGGCATGCTGCCTGCGACGCTCGCGCCCGAGCGCGCGGCCACGATGCAGATCGCCGAGGGGCTCTACGACCTGACGCCGCTCGTGCTCGACAACATCCAGCATCTCGGGCTCGACTACCTGATCCCGATCGGCGGGGACGACACGCAGAGCTTCTCCCACGCGCTGGTCGGCGCCGGCGTGCCGCTCATCGGCATCCCCAAGACGATGGACAACGACGTCCAGGGGACCGAGTACTGCATCGGCTTCTCCACCGCGATCAACCGGGCCAAGGAGCTGATCAACCGGCAGCGCACGACCCTCGGGTCCCACGAGCGGATCGGCGTCTTCCGCATCTTCGGCCGGGATGCCGGCTTCACCGCGCTGCTGACCGCCTACGTGACGTCGACGCGCTGCGTGATCCCCGAGGCCTCCTACGACCTGGACCTGCTCTGCTCGCTGCTCGTCGAGGACAAGCGGAACAACCCGAGCCGCTACGCGATCGTGGTCACCGCCGAGGGCGCGATCTGGGAGGGCGGCGCGCTGGCCGAGTACGGCGAGGTCGACAGCTTCGGTCACCGCCACAAGGTGAACGTCGCGGAGGCGCTCGCCGACGAGATCAAGCGGCGGACCGGCGAGGAAGCGGTCGCCAGCGAGCTCACCTACGACCTGCGGAGCGGCGATCCCGACGGCGTGGACACGATCGTGGGGATCACCTTCGCGAACATCGCGCTGGACCTCGTCGAGGAAGGGCAGACGGGACGCATGACCGCGATCCTGAACGGCACCTTCACCCACAGCCCGCTGCCGGACCCGAAGCTGGGCCCGCGCAGGGTCGACATCGCGAGCATGTACAACCTTGAGCGGCTGCGCCCCCAGTACAGCGGACGGGCGGGGCGGCCGATGCTGCTGGTCACCGCGGACTGACCGACGGCGGAACCGGAGTCGACAGATGAAGATCGCCATCGCGACCGAGGACGGTCGCACCGTCAGCCGGCACTTCGGCCGGGCCCCCTACTACGCGGTGCTCACGGTGGAGGACGGAGCCGTCGTTGCCCGTGAGCTGCGGCCGAAGTTCTCGCCGCACATGGCGGGCGGGGAGCCCGAGTCGCACGGCGGGTCGGGACCACACGGCACCGACCCCGCCTCCCAGGCCCGCCACGACCAGATGGCCGGGGCGGTCGCCGACTGCGCGGCGATGATCGCGGGCGGCATGGGGCAGGGCGCCTACGACCGGTTCGCTGCCCTGGGCGTGCGACCCGTGGTGACGGACCTCGCCGACGTGGATGCCGCCGCCCTGGCGTTCGCCCGCGGCGAGCTGGCCGACCGGGTGGAACTCCTGCACTGAGCCCGGCCGGACACTGGACCGGACCGGCGGGGCGTCGGGGCGGTCGGCGGTGACCGGGTGCTATCATTCGGCACCGCGCGGAGAGGTCGCATAGAGGCCTAGTGCGGCGGTTTGCTAAACCGTTGAGTGGGGTAACCTGCTCCGAGGGTTCGAATCCCTCCCTCTCCGCCATGTCCCCAGGCGCCCGTAGCTCAGTGGATAGAGCGTCAGGTTGCGGACCTGAAGGCCGTGAGTTCGAGTCTCGCCGGGCGCGCCAACCCCGTCCGATCCAGCGCGTTCGCGCGTGTGTCCCGCGGGCGCGCGCGGGTATGAGCGCGTGCATGGGCGCGTTCGCGCGTGCCGGTACCAGGCACGGGCTGGACAGGCGCGTGCCTGCCACGCGCGGGCTGGACAGGCGCGTGCCGGCAGGGTCGGGCGGCTGGCACCCCACCCCCCGAGTGCTCCGTGCGCCCGGGGCTGCAGGTGCTCAGGGCTGGAGCCGCTCGGACAGGTAGCGGATCGCGCCGGGGTAGCGGTACTCGATCGACCCGTGCCCCGCGTCGAACAGCTCGAAGAACGGGGCCGGCGCGCCGGCCTCGGCGAGTGCCCGACGGTACGCCTCCGCGCCGAGATCCAGGAAATACTCGTCGCGGGTGCCCGCGTCCACGTAGATGGCGCGCAGGGACCGCACCGCCTCGGCATGGCGCGGCACCATCCGTACCGGGTCCCAGCGGAGCCAGCTCTCCCAGGTCTCCGGCACCAGCTGCCCGGTCGCGGCGTCGAACGGCAGATGGATCGTCCCGTCGGGATCGGCCGAGTAGCAGGCGGCCATGGCCCACTCGTTGACCAGGATCCCATCGCTCGGGCGGCTCATGGCCGGCCGGCGCCGGAAGTCCGCCCAGAACCGCTCGTACGAGCCGTCGTAGTGATCGCGCAGCGCGCGCGCCGCCTGCGGGAACTCGGGCAGGTAGCAGGCCTCGAACAGCGCGTCGCCGGCGTGCGTGGCCAGGCCGCCCCAGAGGTCGGGGCGCAGCATCGGCGTGACCATCGCGCCGTAGCCGCCGCTCGACTTGCCGGTGATCCCACGGTGCTCCCGCTCCGGCAGCGTGCGGTACCGCGCGTCCACCCAGGGGACCACCTCCTCGCAGAGGTACGTGTGGTATCGGCCCGTCCCGGGAGAATCGAGGAACTGGCTGCCACCGTACGAGGTCCAGCAGTCGACGAAGACGACGATCGCCGGCGGAGCAGCGATGCTCCCGCCGTCACCGGCGAAGAGCCGGTCGACCAGTTCCGGCACGGTGGGACGGAACGCCTGCCGGTTGCGCCACATGTCGAGCTGCCCCGTCATCCCCTGGATCAGGTAGATGACCGGGTACCGGCGGGCACCCGCCCCGTCGTAGCCGGGCGGGGTGTACACCCAGACCGGACGGTCGGCGGGGTCGCCGAGCGGGTTGCCGCGCAGGACGCGGCTCTCGACGACGGCCTCGTCCAGGCGACCGGCGAAGCGGCGGGCCCAGGGTTGCATGCGGTCCTCCCGACCATGGCGGCGCTGGCCCCACGAGCGTAGCAGTGGAGGCCGCGCGGCTCCAGGGCGTGACAGCGGAGGCCGCAGGCGACGGCCACGGGGGAACGCCACCTGGCCGGCGAGGGCCGCGTCGTTGACACCCGGCAGTTGCGTCGCGTACTGTTCCGCCACCGTGCGAGTGTTCTTCTACTTTTATCGCGACCCGGCATGACCGCTCGGGGGTCCTGAAGACCCGAGCCGGGTCGTGCCGGGTGGGCAGAGGTCTCGGACCTCTGCCTTTTTGTTTATCCGCCGGGCCGGCGCCGCGGGTGCCGTCGGCGGGAGATGCCGGGGCGTCGCGGGAACGAGCGGCGACCTGACGGGAGCTCCCAGGAAGGGTCGATCAGATGTTCGTGGTGATGACGGTGGGTGCGACCGAGGCGGAGATCAACGCCGTCAAGGCGCAGGTCCTCGGCGAGGGGCTGCACCCGCACGAGAGCCCGGGGACGGACCGCGTCGTGATCGCCGTTGTCGGCGACGTCGGGCCGCGCAAGCAGGCGCTGATGAATCGTCTCTCCGCGCTGCCGGGCGTGGAGTCCGTCACGCCGATCACGCGGCCCTTCAAGCTCACCAGCCGGGAGTTCCACCCGGCCGACACGGTGATCCGGGTCGGCGGTGCCGTCATCGGCGACGGGTCGCTCACCGTGATGGCGGGGCCGTGCTCCATCGAGAGCCGGGAGCAGCTCATGGAGACGGCGCTCGCCGTGGCGGCAGAGGGCGCGACCGTGCTGCGGGGCGGCGCCTTCAAACCGCGGACGAGCCCCTATTCGTTCCAGGGGCTCGGCGTGGAGGCGCTCCGGTACCTGGCGGAGGCGGGCCGCGAGACCGGGCTGCCGGTGATCACCGAGGTGATGGAGCCGGGGCAGGTCGACGTCGTCAACCGCTACGCGGACATCCTGCAGATCGGGACCCGCAACATGCAGAACTACTCGCTGCTCCAGGCGGTCGGCCGCATCGAGCGACCGGTGATGCTGAAGCGGGGCTACGGCGCGACCATCGAGGAGTGGCTCATGGCCGCGGAGTACATCGTGTCCGCCGGCAACCCCAGCGTGATCCTCTGCGAGCGCGGGATCCGCACCTTCGAGACCTACACCCGCAACACGCTCGACATCTCCGCCGTGCCCCTGCTCCACCACCTGACCCACCTGCCCGTGATCGTGGATCCCTCCCACGCCACCGGGAAGCGCTGGCTGGTGAAGCCGATGGCGCTGGCGGGGGTCGCCGCCGGTGCCGACGGGATCATGGTCGAGGTGCACCCGCGCCCGGAGACCGCCCTGTCTGACGGCGAGCAGTCGCTGACGATCGACCAGTTCCGCGAGCTCATGCCCGCGCTGCGCGCCGTGCACGGCGAGGTCGGTGCGCTGCACCACGATCCCGTGCTGGGGACCGCCGCGCTGGGCGTGGGCGGCACCAGCAGGCACTGACGGGGACCGCCGATCGTGTCGACCAGCGACGTCCCGGCCGGGGTCGTCGTCCGTCCGGCCGCACGGCTGCGCGGGCGCCTGCGCCTCCCCGGCGACAAGTCGATCACCCACCGCGCGCTGATCCTGGCCGGGATCGCCGAGGGGGAGTCCCGCGTCATGGGCGGCTCGGACGGGCTGGACTGCAACAGCACGGCGGGCGTGCTCCGGGCACTGGGCGTCACCGTCGAACGCCTGGGGTCCGCGGAGGGCGGGCGTGTCGACCGGCTGGTCCGGTCGCCGGGCCGGTCGGGATGGCACGAGCCGGTCGGCGTGCTGGACGCCGGCAACTCCGGCACCACCCTCCGCCTGATGGCGGGAGTCCTCGCGGGAACGCCCATGTACACCGTCCTGGACGGCGACGCTTCGTTGCGCGGCCGTCCGGTGGCCCGTATCATCGAGCCGCTGCGCCGCATGGGTGCGACGCTGCACGCCCGGTCCGCAGACACACTTCCACCCGTCACCATCGTTGGGCGCGCGTCGCTCGCGGCGATCGTCCACCGTTCGCTCGTTCCCAGCGCGCAGGTCAAGTCGGCGGTCCTGCTCGCGGGGCTCTCGGCGGAGGGGATGATCCAGGTGCACGAGGCGGTGAGCACGCGCGACCACACGGAGCGCATGCTCCGGGCGCGTGGCGTGGCCGTCCGGGGCGTGCCGGCGGACGGAGCCTGGTTGGTCACGATGGAGGGTGGAGCCACGGTGCAGGCGCTCGACGAGCAGGTGCCGGGAGACGTCTCGGCGGCGGCCTTCTGGCTGGTCGCGGGCGCGGCGCACCGGGACGCGGAGCTCACCCTGGAGTCCGTGGGCGTGAACCCCACGCGTCGCGCGGTCATCGACCTGCTCGGCCGCATGGGGGCGCGCATCCTCGAGGATCCCGTCCCGACCGCCGGAGCCGAACCGATGGCGAACCTGAGCGTCTCGACCAGCGACCTGCGCGGGATCGACCTTGAGGCGGAGGACGTGGCCCGCGCGATCGACGAGATCCCGGCCCTCTGCCTGGCCGCGGCGTGCGCATCGGGGACGACCCGCATCCGGGGCGCGGGGGAGCTGCGCCGCAAGGAGAGCGACCGGATCGCGGGGATCGTGGACGGCCTGACCGCCCTGGGCGTCCGCATCTCGGCCGATGGCGACGACATCGAGATCACCGGGGCGGCGGGCCGGCGCTCGTTCGGCCTCGTGGGGGCACCCGTCCGCACGCACGACGATCACCGACTGGCCATGACGTTCGCCATCGCCGGACTCCTGGCCGAGGGCGAGACGTCGCTCGACGAGGGCGCGTCCGCCGCGGTCTCCTACCCAGGCTTCTTCAGCGACCTCGAAAGGATGCGCGCATGACCAGGCGAGTCGTCCTCATCGGTCACCCGGTCGCCCACTCGTTCTCCGCGCAGATGCAGCAGGCGGCGTTCGATGCCCTCGGCATCGACGCCCGGTACGAGCTGCTCGACACCCCCGCGCCGGCGCTGCAGGAGACGATCGAGGCGCTGCGGGGCGAGGAGTACCTGGGCGCCAACGTGACGATCCCGCACAAGGAGCGTGCCGCCACCTTCGTCGACCGCAAGAGCGAGGACGCGGCGGCGACCGGGGCCGTGAACTGCATCACGCGCGATGGCCGGCGCCTGGTGGGGCACAACACCGACGTCGACGCCTTCCGGATCTCGCTCGACACGTTGGTGGGCAAGCAGAAGATGCCCCGCAACGCGGTGGTGCTGGGGGCCGGCGGCGCGGCACGCGCCGCGGTACATGCGCTGATCACCATGGGGTTCCAGCGCGTGGTGGTCTTCAACCGCCACCTGCACCGCGCCGAGGGGCTGGTCAGGCACTTCGGCCGGAGCGCCGCGCACATGGAGCTGCGGGCGATGCCGTGGCACGAGTCGGTGATCGAGTCGGAGCTGTCGCGGACCCGGGTGCTGGTCAACGCGACGTCGGTGGGGCTCGCCTCGGACGAGTCGCCGATCCCAGGCGAGCTGCTTCCGCCCGACCTGCTCGTGCTGGACATGATCTACAACCCGCCGGAGACGCGGCTGCTGCGCGAGGCGAAGGCGGCCGGCGCATCCGGGGTCATGAACGGCGAACTGATGCTCCTCCAGCAGGGCGCAGCGGCGTTCCAGCTGTGGACGGGCCAGCCGGCGCCCATGGACGTCATGCGGCAGAAGCTGGACGAGGCACGCGAGGCAGGCACCGGCGCGAACGCCGGCGAGCTGGCCTGAGCCGGGCCGAGTTCCCGGCAGCGCCATGCCGTTCCGGTTCCTGACTGCCGGCGAGTCGCACGGCCCCGGCCTGGGCGCCATCCTCGAGGGGCTGCCGGCCGGGATCCCGGTCTCCGCGGACGGAATCGCCGAGGACCTGGCACGCCGCCAGCGCGGCTACGGCCGCGGGGCCCGCATGCGGATCGAGCAGGACCGGGCGGAGATCACGGGCGGCGTCCGGCACGGGCGGACGCTCGGGTCCCCGGTCCTGCTGCTGGTCCGGAACCGCGACTGGGAGAACTGGACGCGGGTGATGCAGGTCGAGGAGCTGAGCGGCGAGGAGGCGGCGGAGCTCGCGGCGCTGGCCGATGCGGGCAACCGCCGCGCCGTTCCGGTCACCCGGGTCCGCCCCGGCCACGCGGACCTGGCGGGGGCGCTCAAGTACGATACGGCCGACGTCCGGGACATCCTGGAGCGCGCCAGCGCCCGGGAGACCACCATGCGCGTCGCCGCCGGGGCAGTCTGCCGGGCGTTCCTGCGGGAGCTGGGGATCGACGTCTGGAGCTTCACGGCCGAGGTCGGCGGGGTGCCCATGGATCCGGCGCGCGCCACGCGGACCCGCGAGGAGGCCGAGGCGAGCCCGCTGCGCTGCCCGGATCCCGAGGGCGAGGCGGCGATGATCGCGCGGATCGACGAGGCGCGGAGCGGGGGCGACACGGTGGGGGGCGTCTTCGAGGTGGTGGCCCGGGGCGTGCCGGTGGGGCTGGGCAGCCACGTCCACTGGGATCGGCGCCTGGACGGCCGGCTCGCGGCGGCGATCTGCTCGATCCCATCCGTCAAGGGAGCCGAGTTCGGGCTGGGGTTCGAGCAGACGCGACGCCTGGGTTCCGAGGTGCACGACGTCGTGACCGGGGTGGGGATCGACGGCGCCGCGTCCCCGGTGCCCGGGTTCGAAGGACCGGTGCGGCGCTGGCTGCATGCCACGAACCGCGCGGGGGGCCTGACCGGCGGCATCACCAACGGCGAGCCGCTCGTGGTTCGCGGCGCGGTGAAGCCGATCTCCACGCTGGCGCGTCCCCTCCCCTCCGCCGACCTGCGCACCGGGGAGGCCGTGGCGACGGCCCACTACGAGCGAAGCGACATCAGCGTGGTGCCCGCTGCCGGCGTCATCGGCGAGGCGATGGTGATGCTGGTGCTTGCCGACGCGATCCTGGAGAAGTTCGGCGGGGACTCGCTGGACGAGGTGCGCGACAACCTGCACCGCTACCTGGAACGGACGCTGGCCATGACCGGAGGCGAAGGGGCCGTACCGGGCGGTGCCGGCCGCGCGGCCACCGCAGCCGACACGCCCGGGGACGAACCCGGCACGGCCGGCTCCGGCGGGGACGACTGATCCTCATGGACCTCGTGCTTGCGGGACCGCCGGGGAGCGGCAAGAGCGCGGTCGGGCGCGCGCTCGCCGCCCGGCGCGGCATCCCTTTCGTGGACCTCGACGACGAGATCGAGCGGGAGGCGGGCCGTCCCGTCGCGGCCATCTTCGAGACGGAGGGCGAGGCGGGGTTCCGGGCGCGCGAGCGGGCGGCCGCCGGGCGCCTGGGCCCGGCGGCTCCGTCGGGCGGGCCCGGGGATCGCCCCACGCCCACGGAGCCGGTGGATGGGTCCGGCCCGACACGGATCATCGCGGTCGGCGGCGGGGCGGTCGTCGACCCGCGGACGCGCTGGTTGCTCTTCCGCGGCCGGCGCGTGGTGACGCTGTGGGCCCCACCCGACGTCCTGCTGCGCCGCCTGCGGGGCGGCGCGGTCCGGCCCCTGCTGGCCGGGCACAACCCCGCGGCCCGCCTCGCGGACCTGGTGGCGCAGCGCGTGCGCTGGTACGCGGCCGGCGAGACGCTGGATGCCACGGGGACCCTGCGCGTCGTGGTCCGCCGGCTCGAGGAGCTGCTGGCGGCTCCACCGGCACCCGGGACGTCACTGCTGCGCGCCGAGACGCCGATCGGGCGCCTCACCATCGGCGACGGCGACGCGCTGCCACGCCTCCTGGAGTCCCTGGCCGCCCTGGACGCGCGGCGCGTGGCGGTGCTCTCCGAGCCGGTCGCCTGGCGGCTGCACGGGGAGCGGCTGGCGGCCGGGATGGCGGACGCCGGGCTGGACGTGCAGCGCATCCTGGCGCCGCGGGGCGAGGCCGCCAAGTCGGTGGCGGCCTACGGGCGGCTCGTGCGCGCCATGGCCGCCGCGAGGCTCGAGCGCGGCGACCCGGTCGTGGCGATCGGCGGCGGCGCGCTGGGCGACGCGGCGGGCTTCGCGGCCGCCACCTACCTGCGCGGCGTGCCGCTGGTGCACGTGCCGACCACCCTCGTCGCCCAGATCGACTCCGCGATCGGCGGCAAGACGGCCATCGACATCCCGGAGGGCAAGAACCTGGTGGGCGCGTTCCACCAGCCGCGCGCGATCGTCGTCGACGTCGCGATGCTCGCGACCCTGCCGACGCGGCAGCGGCGCGCGGCCCTGGGCGAGGCGATCAAGTACGGCGCGCTGGGGGACGAGCGGCTCCTAGCGCTCCTCGAGGAGGAGGCGGGCGCCATCGCGGGGGGACGGCGCCGCGTCTTCTCGGCGGGGATCGTCGCGGAGCTCGTGGAGCGCTGCGCGTGGGCCAAGGTGCAGGTGGTGGTGGCCGACGAGCGCGAGCAGGGCGGACGGCTGGTGCTGAACCTCGGCCACTCGATCGGCCATGCCATCGAGGCCGCCGCCGGCTACCGTCGCATCCTGCACGGCGAGGCCGTCGCGCACGGGCTCCGCGGCGCCACCGCCGTGGGGATGGCGGTGGGCGTGACGCCCCCCGATCGTGCGGCCCGGCTGGACCGGCTCCTCGCGGCCGCGGGCCTGGCGCAGCAGGCTCCCGGCGTGGACGAGGCGGCGGTCCGCGAGCACCTCTCCCGGGACAAGAAGCATGCCGGCGGGCGGCTGCGCTGGGTCCTGCCCACCGGATCGGGCGTGGTCGTGCGCTCCGACGTACCGGACGCGGCGGTGACGGCCGGCATCGCCGCCGCGCTCAGCGCCGACCTGGGTGCTCCTGCCGGCCCCGTGTCCAGCCCGGGCACGGGCACCGCGGTCGGGATGGGGCCTGCGGCCGGCACGGAGCCTGTGGCCGGCACGGAGCCTGTCGCCGGCACGGGTGCGGTGGCCGGCACGGGTGCGGTGGCCGGCACGGAGCCTGTCGCCGGCCCGGGTGCGGTGGCCGGCCCGGGTGCGGTGGCCGGCCCGGGTGCGGTGGCCGGCCTGAGGGGGCAGGCCGGCGCCGGAGCTGCCCGGTGACCCGCATCCTGGTCCTGCAGGGGCCGAACCTCGACCTGCTCGGGACCCGCCAGCCCGAGCTGTACGGGTCCGAGACGCTGGCCCAGATCCACGAGTCGCTGGCGGCCCATGCCCGCAGCCTGGGCGTGGAGATCGACTTCTTCCAGTCGAACCACGAGGGCGCCCTGATCGACCGGCTGCACGCCCGGGACTTCGACGGTGTGATCGCGAACGCCGCGGGCTACACCCACACCAGCGTGGCGCTCCGCGACGCGTTCCTCGCGATCGCGCGGCCGTTCGTCGAGGTCCATCTCACCGACCCCTGGCAACGGGAGCCGTTCCGCCACGTCAACTTCCTGCACGACATCGCCCTGGAGACCTTCGCGGGCCAGGGATCGCGCGGGTACCACCTGGCGCTCGACGCACTCGCCCGGCGACTGGGGGCGACCGGTGGCTGACGGGACGCGCGCGCAACGCCCCGCGGCCGGCGGGACGACGACGCCGGCGACCGGCGCACCGACCGGTGCCCCGAAGCCGGCGACGGAGGGCCCGGCCGGTTCCCCGGCGAGCGTCCTCCGTGTCCGGCGCCGGATCGACGCCCTGGATCGACGACTGGTGGCGCTCATGAACGAGCGCGCACGGCTCGGGCTCGAGGCAGGGGCGGCCAAGGCGGCTTCCGGCCGACGGGCCGTGCTCGATCCGGACCGCGAGCGCGAGGTGCTCCTGCGGGTCGCCATGGCCAACCCGGGTCCGCTGCCCCAGGCGGACCTGCTGGCGATCTACCGCCGCCTGATCACGGCGACGCGGCGGCTCGAGGTCGCCGAGCGGAAGCGCGCGCAACTGCGGCCGGCAGCGGCCACCGGGCCGGCGGCGGCGGCGGGCGGGCCCGCGACGGGCGGACCTCCGGCGGCGGGATCCGCCGTCGGAGATGAGCAGCATCCCGGCTGAGCAACCCCACCGCGGCGCGGGCACCATCCCGACATCCGGCGCTTGCGTTCTGCGGCCGCGCGGTCACCATGTGGCCCGTGGAGATGGTCCTTGCCACCGGCGCGCTGCTGGTCCTGATGCTGCTCGCGCTGATCGCGCTCGGGCGGGGCTGGGTCCGCTCGTCGTCGATCGGGGGATACCGCGCCACGCACGGGGCCGACGGGATCGAGGAGGGACCGGAGGTCCCCGAGGACGACGACGCCCGCTGGAACTGGAGCGATCGCGGGACGCCGCGGTGACGGCGTGCGAATAGCCCCGCCGGGGGACCGACGGGGCCACGGGTCACGATGCGCCCGGGGGGACCGGGCGCACCTCGCTCACGGCACGAGCGGTGCGCGTTCGCCCTCCCGGTACGACTGCCACGCCGACGGCGCGGCGACGAACGTCTCCCGCTCGCCGGCGCGGTAGGCCTGCATGGCGGTCGTCTCACTCCCGAGTGCCGCGCGCTCCCCGGCACGGTAGGCCTGGTTGGCGGTGAAGACCTGTTCGGCGGTCACGAGCGGCGCGCGCTCCCCGGCACGGTATCGCAGCTGCGCCGCCGCGGGATCCACGGCGACGATCGGTGCGCGCTCCCCGGCACGGTAGTCCCGCATGGCCGCGGCCGCCTGGTCGGCCGACGACGTCGTCGAGGTCGACCACCAGTGCGGCTGAATAGCCAGGATGGCGCCAACGACCACGACCAGGGCAACCAGGGCGATCACCCAGCCGGGGATGTGCGGGGCGTGCACCGGCGCATGGATGGATGGTGCATGGATCGTCATCGACCTGCCCCCCAACCGGGCGGGTCGGTTTCGCCAGTGGCTCTGCGCGGTCCCGGCGGCCAGGGTTCGGGCCGCGCGTCCATGCCCCCCGTCTGCTACCCGGGATTATCCCACCGGCCCGCGGGCTTCCGCACCGTCCGGATGGCCCCCCGGACGGCCCGCGTCCCGGTCGCGACCCGGCGGCCCTCAGGTCGCGGCCCGGAGCCGCTCCGCGAGCTGCCGCATCGACGCGATGTCGCGACCGCCGGGGCCGAGCGCGTCCACCAGCGCGGATGCGACGATCACCCCGTCCGCGACGCGCGCCAGGCGCCGCACGTGGGCCGGTCTCGACACGCCGAACCCGACCGCCACCGGAACCCGGCTCGCACCGCGCACGTCCCGCACGAACGCCCCGACCTCGCGCGGCAGCGTCGTCCGGGCCCCGGTCACCCCGACGAGCGAGACGGCGTACAGGAAGCCACCGGCGCGGCTCGCGATCCACGCGCGACGGTCGGGCGGCGTGGTGGGCGTGACCAGGTAGACGACGGCCATCCCTGCGTCTCGGGCCGCGGCCTCGACCGGCGCCCCTTCGTCGGGCGTGAGGTCCGCCAGGATGCAGCCACTCGCGCCGGCACCGGCAAGACGCCGCATCGGCGCCGCGGCATCCCCTCCCCCGATCACCTGGTTCACGTAGGCCATCGGCACCAGCGGCACCGACGGGCGGGCCTCGTGCACGCGCGCGACCAGGTCGAGCGAGCGTTCCAGGGTGGCCCCGGCCCGGAGCGCGACCGCGGACGCGCGCTGCAGCGTGGTCCCGTCGGCGAGCGGGTCGGAGTAGGGCAGCCCGATCTCGAGCAGGTCCGCGCCCGCGTCGATCGCGGCGAGGGCGATCTCCTCGCTGGTGGGGCCGTCGGGGTAGCCCGCGACCACGTACGGGATGAGCGCGATCCGGCCGTCCGCCCGGGCGGCCTCGAACGCGCCACGGATCCGGGTCGCGCCGGGCGTGCCGTTCGTGCCCGGCTCGCGGGCGACCCCGGCAGGTGCACCGTTCATGCCGGCACCTCCTCGTCGCCACCCAGGATCCCCATATCCTTGTCGCCACGGCCGGAGAGTCCCAGCACGACCAGGGCGTCGTCCGGGAGGCGTGCCGGCGCGGCGCGGCCGGGAACCCGCCCCGCCTCGCCACCCAGCAGCGCGACCAGGGCCGCGATGGCATGGGCCGGCTCCAGCGCGGGGATGATCCCCTCGGTCCGGGTCAGCAGCGTGAGCGCCTCCACGGCCTGCGCGTCGGTGGCCGCCAGCACCTCCATCCGACCCGCGTCGAAGAGCGCCGAGACCTGGGGTCCGATGCCGGGGTAATCCAGCCCGGCCGAGCGCGACACGGCCTCGACGACCTGCCCGTCCGCGTCCTGCAGCATGTAGGAACGCGCCCCGTGGAGGACGCCGGGCGTGCCCCCCGAGAGCGCGGCGGCATGGCGCCCCGTGAGGATCCCCTCGCCGGCCGCCTCGACGGCGACGATGCGCACGGACGGCTCCCCGAGGAAGCGACTGAAGAGCCCGATGGCGTTCGAGCCGCCGCCGACGCACGCCACGACCGCGTCGGGGAGCCGCCCCTCGACCGCCGCGAGCTGCACGGCGGCCTCGTCCCCGATCACCCGCTGGAGGTCCCGCACGATCGTGGGGTACGGGTGCGGCCCCACCGCCGAGCCGAGCACGTAGTGCGTGGTGCGGACGTTGGTGACCCAGTCGCGCATCGCCTCGTTGGTGGCGTCCTTCAGGGTGGCACTGCCGGAGGTCACCTCGCGTACCTCCGCCCCGAGGGCCTGCATGCGGAGCACGTTGGGGGCCTGGCGGCGGATGTCCTCGCGCCCCATGAAGACCACGCACGGGAGGCCGAGGAGCGCGCAGGCCGTCGCCGTGGCGACGCCGTGCTGTCCGGCCCCGGTCTCCGCGATCACGCGCTGCTTCCCCAGTCGGCGCGTCAGGAGCGCCTGGCCCAGGGCATTGGTGATCTTGTGCGCGCCGGTGTGGTTGAGGTCCTCGCGCTTCAGGTACAGGCGCAGGCGCCCGGGCTCCCTCCCGGTCCGCCGCTCCAGCTCGGCGGCCAGCCGGTCCGCGCGGTAGAGCGGCGACGGGCGGCCGATGTAGTCGCGGCGCAGGGTGCGCAGCTCTGCCCAGTACCGCGGGTCGGCCCGGAGCTCGAACCAGGCCGTCTCGAGTTCCCGCAGCGCCGCCACCAGGGTCTCGGGCACGTAGCGGCCGCCGAACTGCCGGCGGAGTCCCCAGCGGCCGTGCTCGTCCGCGTCCAGCAGCGAGGCCGGGACGGCGGTCGGGCGCGAGGGCGTCAGCGGCAGGTCCAGCCGGGCGGCCTTCGCGCGCTTGACGAAGAGGGCAACCAGGAAGGGATCCTTGCGGGGCCGGGCCCCGGCGACGCGCCGGCGGTCGGGGATCTGTCCCGGCCCCACCACCCGGCGTTCCTCGACGCCCGACGCGACGTCCACCCCGACGGCCGGGATCGCGCGCAGGGCGCCGGCCACGGCGGCGGGGGTGAGGCCGCCGGCGAGCACCACCGGCAGCTCCCTCGCGACGGCCGCCGCGACCGACCGGTCCGCGCGAGCACCCGTCCCGCCCAGCGCGGCCGGGTCGGCGGCATCCAGGATGAGCTGCTCCACGCCGGGCCGCGCCAGCAGCGCACGGCCGGCCGCGACGAGCGCGTCGGCGGCGTCTCGCGGCGGCTGCGTCCGGCCGGTCGGATCCGGGATCTCGCGCGGGACCCGGAGCACGGCGTACGCGGGCAGCCCCAGGTTTCCGTCGGGCAGCGGAGATCGGCCCGACCACTGGATCGCGTCCAGGCCGATGCGCGCGGCCGTCACGGCGGCGGCACGCGGGTCCACGTCACCGACGACACCCACCACCGCGGGCCTTCCCCGGTCGTCCCGCAGCGACCGCGCGAGCGCGGCCAGCTCCCGCGCCTCGTCGTTCCCCAGGCAGCGGGGCGTGCCCGGGACCAGGTTGAGGCCGACGGCGTCGGCCCCGGCGGCGACCGCCGCCCGCATGCCGCGCGCGTCGGTGATGCCGCACACCTTGACCCAGGGGGCGCGCTCGGCAGCCGCGAGGTCCTCCGCGGGCGCCGGGTTGCGCCCCGCCGCCACGAACGCCGCGGTCGCGCCACGCACCGACGCCGGATCGTCGCCCGCGCGCATCAGCGCCTCGCCGACCAGCGCGGCGTCGAAGCCGAGCGCACGCCAGGCGGCCAGCGTGGCCGGCTCGCGGGCGCCCGACTCGGCCACCACCAGGCGATCGTCGGGGATCGTGGCCCGCAGCGCCGCTGCTCGTTCCGGATCGACGCGGAGCGTGCGCAGGTCCCGGTTGTTGACGCCGACCAGGCGCGCGCCGCTCGCGAGGGTCCGGTCCAGCTCCCGCGCGTCGTGGATCTCGACGAGCGGCTCCATCCCCAGGTCGCGGGCCTGCCGGACGAGCCGCCGCAGGCTCGCCGCCGGGTGGAGCGCGGCGATCAGCAGGACCAGGTCCGCGCCGGCGCCCCGCAGGACCGGCAGCTGGCGCGGGTCCACGACGAACTCCTTGGCCAGCACCGGGACCGGGACCGCGGCCCGGATGGCGGCGAGGTCGTCGAGCGAGCCCGAGAACCAGTGCGGCTCCACCAGCACCGACACGATCGCCGCGCCCCCGGCCGCGTAGGCCCGGGCCCGCTCCACGAGGTCGCGACCGGGCTCCGCGAGGGTCCCCGCGGACGGCGAACGACGCTTGACCTCGGCGATGACGTGCAGCCCCGGCCGCAGGAGCGGCGCGGTGGCATCCCGCGGCGGTGGCGCGGCGAGGGCAGCCCGCGCGAGATCCCGGAAGGAGCGGTCGCCGAGCTCCGCGGCGACGTCCGTGCGCCGCCGCGCGACGACCTCGCCGAGCACGCCGAGCGTCCCGCCTCGAGGGCTCCGGATGGCTGCCGGTCCCCGACCCTCCGGGGTGCCGGTTCCCCGTCCCGCGACGCCGGGCAGATCGGCCGCGCGGTTCATCGGGCACCTCCCGCCGGCGTCGGGCCGGATCTGGCGCCGGCGGCACGGGCGGCTTCGGCCCGGTTCTCGCCGGCCGGGGCACCTTCGGCCGCGCCATCCATCCGCCGTCGCGCCTGCTCGCGCAGGCGGGCCAGCAGCGTCGCGGCCGCACCCCCGTCGATGGTGGCGGCCGCCAGTTCCGCGCCGTCCCGGAGCTCGTCCGCCCGCCCCGCCACCACGAAGGCGGCGCCGGCGTTCAGCAGCACGGCGTCGCGGATCGGGCCGCGCTCGCCGGCGAGGAGCGCCTCCATGCGGGCGGCGTTCTCGGCCGGCGTCCCGCCCGCCAGCGCCTCGGTCGACGCCCACGGCAGCCCCACCGACTCCGGCGTGACCTCGTGCCGGACCACGCCGTCGGCCGACACCTCGTATGCCACGCCCGTGCCGTCGAGGGGCAGCTCGTCCAGCCGATCGCCGTGCACCACCATCGCCCGCTCCGTGCCCAGCGCCCGGAGCACCTCGGCGAGCCGTCTCGCGGC
>JAJYKX010000202.1 GCA_021788175.1 Chloroflexota bacterium | reverse complement strand
CGCCCCGCCAGCGGATGGCCGCTGATCCTCGCGGGCCTTGCCGGTGCCGCGGCGCTGGCCACCAAGCAGACCGCGGCGCCCGTGGTGCTGATGCTCGCCGTCTTCA
Organism: Chloroflexota bacterium; assembly: GCA_021788175.1. GTDB lineage: Bacteria > Chloroflexota > Limnocylindria > Limnocylindrales > CSP1-4 > JAJYNJ01. The sequence continues at coordinate 4,262 of JAJYKX010000202.1, read as the reverse complement.
CGCTGCAGCACCTGGGATGGAAGGCTGCGCTGCGGTACGTCGGCGCTGCCGCGATCACCCTGGCCGTGATGGCGGCGCCGTTCCTGGCGAAGGATCCGGGCGCCTTCATTGCGTCGATCACCGACCTCGCCCTGCACCAGGACGTGTACGGCTGGAACATCTGGGTCTTCGCGCAGTCCGTGCACTGGCCCGTCGCCAGCGTGGGGACGGCGGCGGAGTTCGGGGCCGCGTCCACCGTGGTGGCGATGCTCGTGGCGGTGGCGCTCCGCTACGAGCGCCTCTCCTCGGCGGTGGCGGCCGGCGTGCTCGTGACGCTCGTGCTGCTGCTGACAGCCCGCTGGACCACGTACGCGTACTTCGCCGACATCGCCCCGCTCGTCCTGGCGCTGCCCGTCCTGGTCCAGCTCGACCGGGCCGCCGGGGTACCCGACGCGATGCTCCCCGGCGGCAGCTCCCACCTCCTGCACCCGCCCGGCCATGCACCCTGATCCCACGCTGAGCGATGCGGCCCCGTCCGGCCCGATTCCGCGCGACGGTGCCCGGCGCGGGCCCGCACGCGCCACGATCCTGCACGTCGACCTGGATGCGTTCTTCGCGGCCGTGGAGCAGCGTGACCGGCCCGAGCTCCGCGGCCTGCCCGTGGTGGTCGGCGGCGGAGGCGGGGCCGACCGGCGGGGGGTGGTGAGCGCTGCCTCCTACGAGGCCCGGCGGTTCGGCGTGCATTCGGCGATGCCGCTGCGGACGGCCGCGGCGCTCTGCCCCGATGCCGTCTTCCTCCCGGTGGACGGCGCGCGGTACGCGGCGGTGAGCCGCCAGGTCATGGCGATCCTCGGCCGGTTCACGCCGCGCGTCGAGCAGATCTCGATCGACGAGGCGTTCCTGGACGTCGCCGGGTCGGAGGCGCTCTTCGGCCCGCCCGAGGCGATCGCGGTCGCCATCAAGGCCGCCATCCGCGAGGAGATCGGGCTGACCGCGTCGGTCGGCGTGGCCGCCACGAAGCTGGTCGCGAAGGTGGCGTCCGACCTGCGCAAGCCCGACGGCCTGGTGGTGGTGCCGGCCGGCGACGAGGCCGCCTTCCTCGCCCCGCTCCCCATCGTGCGGCTCTGGGGCGTGGGGGAGAAGACACGGGTCGCCCTGGAGGACTTCGGCGTGCGCACCATCGGCGATCTCGCGGCGATCCCGCCCGATGCGCTGCGCCGCCGGTTCGGAGAGCACGGTGCGCAGCTGGCGGACCGGGCGCGGGGGATCGATCCCTCGCCGGTCGCCGAGCCGCAGGACGCACGGTCGGTCAGCCATGAGCACACCTTCGACGTCGACACGGGCGACCGCGAGGAGATCGAGCGGACACTGCTGGCGCTCTCCGAGGGCGTCGCGACGCGCCTGCGCGCGGCCGGGCTCCGGGCGGGCACGGTGGCGGTGAAGGTGCGCGACAGCGCCTTCGTCACGCACACGCGCCAGCGCGCGCTGGCCGAGCCCACCGACCTGGCCGATCCGATCTGGCAGGCCTCGCGGGAGCTGGCCCGGCCCCTGCTGCGCGGGATCCGGGTGCGGCTGCTGGGGGTGGCGGCCCGCAACTTCGCCGAGCCCGCCCAGCTGCCGCTCTTCGCGGCCGACGAGGACGAGCGGCAGCGCCGGGCGGTGGAGGCCGTCGACGCGATCCGCCGGCGCTTCGGCCCCAAGGCGATGACCCGGGCCCGGCTCATGGAGGGAGGGGTCCCGGAACCGTTCGAGCGCGATCCGGATCGGAAGCCGGGGGCGAGGGGGATCCGCGAGGAGTGACGCGCGGCGGGCTCGCGGACCCACGGCCACGATCGGGCGCCGAACGGCGGTCTCGCGGCGCGCGCGCCCCTTCAGCCCTGCTCGGCCACCGAGCCCTGGATCCGGTGCAGGATCTCGATGTATGCGCGGAGCTCGTCGTCGGTCAGGACGCCCATCCAGTCCTTCTCGTGGCGGTGGATCAGCGGACGCAGCGTGCCGAGGACGGCGAGCCCGGAGTCGGTGATCTCGATCGTCAGGCTTCGCCGATCGTCCGGGTTCGGTGTCCGCTCGACGAAGCCCCGCCGCTCCAGCGAGTCGACCACGCCGGTCACCGTGGCCCGTGTCACCTGCAGGTGGCTGCCCAGCTCCGAGGGTGACATCCGGCCCCGATCGCGGAGGATCCCGAGGACGAGTCCGCCCGCCGCGCTCACCCCCAGCGGGCGGAGCAGGCGGCCGATCCGGTCGAACAGCAGGTCGGCCGTCCGGATCGTGTTCATCACGGCCTCGGTCGCCAGGACGCTCCCATCAGGCGTCTGCTCGTAGAAGTCGTCGGGCATCTCGATGCGAGCCACGGTGCCCAATGATACGGCTATTGACAGTAAGGTGCCGAACGATATAGTTAGCCGCCTAATCGGTTGCGGATGGCGCGACCGGCGAAAGGAGCGTCCCGACATGGCGAAGGTGATCGTGCAGCATCACGCGGCTGACTACGACCGCTGGCACGCGGTCTTCACGGAGCACGAGGCGGTGCGCCGCCAGCACGGCGGGACCGGCCACGCGCTCTTCCGAGACGTCCAGGACCCGAACCTCACGATCTTCGTCGGCGATTTCGAAACGGCCGACGGCGCGCGCGCGTTCCTGCACGATCCCTCGCTGCAGGCCGCGATGGCCCATGCCGGCGTGGACGCCGCGCCGCAGGTCTGGATTGTCGAGGAAGCCGAGACGCGGAGCTACTAGCACGGCGCCCGGCTCGCGCCGGCAGGGACTCCTGCGGGTCCGGGCGCGCGTGACCGCCGCCGATACGCCACGCAGGCGACCTGGCCGCCGCTCACGGTCGGTGCCGGCCAGGGACTCCGGCATCGGCCGTTCGTGGCCCCGTGGCGTTGCGAGTCTGCGCGGGCCCCTCCCATGGACAGGCAGCGCGGCCGGGTTCGTGCGCCGGCGGTTCCTCGTCATCGGACGGGCCTCTTGACATCGAACATCTGTTCTGGTTCAATCGGCGACACGCAACAGAACAGATGTTCTCACTCCGCCGAGGTGCCCCGGGACCGGTGAGACGACATGACCCGGAAGGAGCCGACCGATGGCCATGATCCCCGTCACGCCGCTCGAGGTTGACGTCCGCTGCGACTGGTTCGACGGACGGCCCCGTGCAGTTCGGATCGCCCGCGAGGCGTTCCCAGTGCTCGCAGTCACCCGGGTCCGCGACGAGTCCGCCGCGTATCCGGTCGCGGCCGGTCCTCGCACCTGCTTCGAGGTCGTCACGGCACGCGCACGCCTCGCCCTCGTGTACCGGCATCGCGACCGCCGCTGGCTCGTGGAGGCACTGGAGCCTGCGACGTCCGCGCAGGCACCCGGCCGCCAGACGCTGCTGGCGCCGGCGGCCTGAGTCACAGGCAACCGTCGTTCACGGCCGTCTCGCAGGAGCGCGGCGCGCAGGGAGCTGAGGCTCTCGGCCGCGTGCCGTCTGCCGGCACGTCGGTCGGGCGGCCCCATCGACCAGTAGCCCGGCGGACCGCGGCCCTTCAACCCCGTCGTGTGCCGGCACGCGTCGCGCGACGCGCCGGATGGTGGCGCGGGCCGTCGCCGCGGATGCGACAATCGTGCGGATGAGCACCGACGCCTTCGCCGACATCTCCGTCCGCGAGTTCGCCGCGCGCCTGGCGTCGGCCGAGCCCGTTCCGGGTGGCGGTTCAGCGTCTGCGATGGCTGCCAGTTTCTCGGCGAGCCTCATCGCCATGGTGGCCCGCCTGTCAGAGGGACGCCAGAAGTACGCGCCGTACGCGGCCACGCATCGTCGTGCCCTCGCGTTCGCCACGCAGGCCGCGCAGGACCTCCTGGCCCTCGCTGATCGTGACGCGGACGCGTACGCGGCGCTGGCTGCGGCGCTCAGATTGCCACGCGAGACGGCCGAGGAGCAGGAGGCCCGCGCGGTGGCCATCCGGGCCGCGGCACGGGGCGCTGCCGAGGTGCCCCTGCAGGTGGTGCGGCTCTGCGCCGGGCTGTCGGCCGAGGCGGACGCCATGGCCGGGCGAAGCAACCTCAACGCCTCCAGCGACATCGGGGTGGCTGCGCTGCTGGCCGAGGCCGCCGGACGCGGTGCGGCGGCGAATGTCATGGTGAACCTGCCGTCCGTGGGTGACGACGCCTATACCGGCGAGATGACCGACGAGGTGATGGGGCTCCTCTCCGTGATCGAGGAGCAGTGCGCCCGTGCCCGCGAACGCGTCGGGTCGGGGCACCTGCGCGAGCCGGAGCCCGAATGACCCGGGCCGGAGCCCGAA
>JAJYKX010000201.1 GCA_021788175.1 Chloroflexota bacterium | reverse complement strand
GGGTCCGCCATCGCGGGGTGGCTGGCTGCACGGTCGATCCCGGTGGCCATCGCGTTCGGGGTCGCTGCGTGCCTCGTCGCGGGCGTCATCGCGGCCCGCGGCATCCCCGACGCGGATGCCGGGGAGCACGACGCGCCGGGACGGACGGCCAGGACTCGCCCCGCGCCCGGGGGTTGAGCTGCGGCGTCCTTGCGACGGCCACCGCGCTGGGCGGACGAGCCCCGCGCCCGGGGGTTGAGCCGGCACCCGGCCACCACTGGCGGTCGCGCGGCAGGTTCGTACAGCTTCTGGGAGATTTGCTAAGGTTCCGCCATGCGGATCGCGAAGCCCCGATCGTCCACGGCCGGCAGCCACGCGCGGGCCGGCGACTGGATCGCCCTGGGTGACGCCAGCGCGCTGCTCGGCGTGAGCGCGGCGACGCTCCGTCGCTGGTCCGACGACGGGCGCGTCCCGGTGTTCACGACTCCCGGAGGCCACCGCCGTTATTCGCGCCGGGCGCTGGCCGCGCTGATCCCCTCCACGCGTCGCGAGCGCCTGCCGCTGACCCGGCTGACCGCATCGGCGGAGCGGATCACGCGCGCGTACCGCGGCGCGTCGCGGGCGTCGTCCCGGGTGCGGGGCCGGACGGTGGCCGAGTGGCCCTGGATGGCTCACCTGTCGGAGCCCGAGACGGCGGAGTTCCGGGCGCAGGGGCGCGTGCTGGTGGAGGCGCTGCTGCAGTACCTGGAGCGCGGTCCGGACGGTGGTGGCGAGGACCTGGAGCGGGCCGCGGATGCCGCGGCCGGCCACGGGCGGCTCATGGCCAGGCTCGGCTGCTCGACGGTGGAGGCCGTCGAGACGTTCCTGTGGTTCCGGGCGCCGTTCCTGGACCAGCTGTCGCGGCTCGCCAGCCGGCGCGGACTGGACGCCCGGGAGGCGACCACGCTGCTGGCGGACGTCGAACGGGCGCTGGACCGGCTCCTGGTCGCGATGATCGAGGGACACGCGGGTGCGACCGCGGGCGCGGTGAACGGTCCGGACGGATCGCGAGACGCGGCCGGCTCCGGCGGGGTGCGAGGGAGACGGGAACCGGGAGGGAGCGCCCGAATGCGCCGATGACGGCGCTTCCGCTCCCGTTCTGGGTCCTGGCGGCGCAGCCGGGCAGCCACGACGCGGAGGAGCGCTCCGCGTTCACCGGGATCGTCCGCGAGCAGATCGGCGGCCGTGATGGTGCGGGCCTGCTCGTGACGTGCCATCGCGTGGAGCTGTACGGCGTGGGCGGCGAGGCCGTGGCGAGCGCTCTCGAGGAGACGGCCGGTGCGCGCGGGCTGGCGCCGCTGCGGCGGTATCGCGGTCAGGACGGCGTCCGTCACCTCTTCCGCCTCGCGGCGGGGCTCGAGAGCGCGGTGACCGGCGAGGACGAGATCCTCCACCAGGTTCGAGGCCTGCTCGACGCGGTGCGCGGGAGCGGGCACGCCGATCCCGTCATGGTGCGCGCCCTCGAACTGGCCCTGGGCGTCGGCAGGCGCGCCAGGGCCGAGCGGTCCCGGCCGCGCGAGCGCAGCCTGGCCGATCGGGCGCTCGACTGGGTCGCCACCCGGGGAGGGCAGATCCGCGGCGGATCGGTGATGGTGGCAGGCGCCGGCGTGATGGGCCGCGCGCTGGCGGCCGGCGCGGCACGCCGGGGTGCCTCCGTCACGGTGGCGAGCCGAGATCCGGAGCGTGCCCGGGCCCTCGCCCGCGTGATCGGCGGGTCGTGGACATCCCTGGAGGACGCGGCGACGCAGGCCATGGATGTCCGGGTGCTGCTGATCGCGCTGGGGGGCCGATGGGAGGCGTTCGCCGACCGGTGGGGGCCGGCGGCCCCGCGATGGAGCGCCCCCGTGGGACGGCGCCCGTTCACGGTCGACCTGTCGTCGCCGCCGGCGGTGCCGGAGTCCGTCCGTGCGGCCTTCGGCGAGCAGTTCATCGACGTGGACCGGCTCTTCGCGCGAGGGCCGTCGGCCGCGGCGGAGGCCGAGGAGATCCGCCGTGCGTACGTGGAGCACGCCGAGCGGCTGGTGGACGACGCCTGCGAGCAGTATGCGCGGTGGCTCGCGGCGCGGCCCTCGGTCGCCACGCTCCGCACGCTGCGGGAGTCCGCGGAGGAGCAACGGTCCCGGGAGCTGGAGCGCCTGTTCCGACGGCTCCCGGAGCTGGACGCGCGGGAACGTGAGCTGGTCGCGGAGTTCTCGGAGCAGCTGGTGGCCAGGCTGCTGCACGGCCCCAGTGCGCGCCTCCACGACGACACCGACGGCGCGGCGGCGGACGCGGCCCGCATGCTGTTCGACCTGTGACCGGCCACGAGCCCCTCCGGCTGGGCACGCGCGGCTCCACGCTCGCCCGGCGGCAGTCCGAGCTCGTCGCGGCCGCGCTCCGGAGCGCCGGGCACGAGGTGGACCTGGTCACGATCGTGACCGAGGGCGACGTCCGGCCGCCGGACACCGCGTGGGGCGAGGGAGCGTTCGTGGGCGCGCTGGAGCGCGCGCTGCGGGACGGCACGGTGGACCTGGCGGTCCACAGCGCCAAGGACGTGCCGATCGGCGCCGGCCCCGGCGAGGGGCACCGCCTGGTCATCGCCGCATTCACCGCCCGCGAGGATCCACGCGATGCGCTGGTCACGCGGGACGGCTCCGGCCTGGAGACGCTGCCAGGGGGCGCCACGGTCGGCACCGACAGCCCGCGCCGCGCCGCGTTCCTTGCCGCCGCGCGCCCCGATCTGCGGATCGTGCCCCTGCACGGCAACGTGGACACCCGGCTCCGGCGGCTGGACGCGGGCGAGGTCGACGCGCTGGTGCTGGCCGTCGCGGGCCTGGTCCGGCTCGGGCATGGCGACCGCGCGCGCTGCGCGCTGGATCCCGCCGTGCTGCCGCCGGCACCCGCGCAGGGAGCACTTGCCGTGCAGTGCCGTGCCGGCGACGGCCGGCTCCGCGATGCGCTGGCCGCGGTCGACCATCCGCCGACGAGGCGTTGCGTGGAGGCAGAGCGCGAGGTGCTGGACCGCACCGGCGGCGGCTGCCGGGCACCGCTCGGGGCGCTGGGGACGGTCCAGGGAGGCCGCATGGAGCTGCTCGCGGGTGCCGTGGTTCCGCGCTCTGCCCCGGTCGTGGTTCGCCGGTCCGACGATGCCGGACGCTCGATGGAGCTGGCCCGTTCCCTGGCGCAGGAACTCCTGGCGGCGGGGTTCCGCGGTGATGTGGCGTGACCGAGGCGGGTCGCGTGCCGGACATGCCGCGGATCGGTGCGGCGGGACCGTCCGGCCCGGTCGGGACGGCCGGGCCGGGGCCGTTGGAGCGGGCCGCCGCGGTGCCGCGTGACCGCTCACCGATGACCGCGTCTCCGGCCGCGCAGGCCGTCCTCGTGACGCGTCCGGGCGGGTCGCGTGACCCGCTGGTCGCGCGGCTCGCCGGCTCCGGCGTGAGCGTCCACGCCGTGCCGACGGTGGCGATCGGCGACGTCTCCCCGGGTGGCGACCTCGATGCCGCGGCAGGGGATCTGTCCGGGTACGACTGGGTGGTGATGACCAGTGCCACCGCGGTAGCCGCGCTGGTGGCCGCGCTGGGCCGCGTGGAGCGGCGCCCCGTGCCCGTGGAATCGCCGGGGAGGCCCGGGGTGGCGGCGGGGCGGATGGCCTCCGCGCCCGCGGAGATGGCTTCCGTGGCCAGGGGTATGGCCTCGGCGTCCGGGGGGCCGAGGTTCGCGGCCGTGGGGCCCGCAACCGCCCGGACCCTGCGGGAGGCCGGGATCGCGGTGACCGTCGAGGCCGCCGACGCGACCGGAGCCGGCCTCGGGCACGCGTTGTGGGCGGCCGGCGATCTGGCCGGCCGGCGTCTGCTCCTTCCCCGGGCGAGTGCCGCGGGTCCGGAGCTGCCGGCTCTGCTCCGTGCCGCCGGTGCCGACGTGCGCGAGGTGGTCGCGTACGAGACCGTGGAGGGACCGGCGGCATCCGTGCCCGCGCTGGCCGCCGCACTCGCCGACCCGCTGCTGGGCGCCGTGGTGGTGGCTTCGGGGTCCGCCGTCCGCGGGCTGCTCGCGATCGCGGCGATCGCCGACGCTGGGGCCGCGGAGCCTGGTGTCGAGCCTGCCGCTGCCGAGCCTGCCGCCGCCGACCCTGCCGCCGCCGACCCCCGGCCGCTCGAAAGCGTTCTGCGGGCACTGCCGTTCGTCTCGATCGGGCCGTCCACGTCGGCGGAGGTGCGGCGGCTCGGCCTGGACCTCGCGGCCGAGGCCGCGGCTCCCACCGTCGATGCCCTGGCGGACGCGGTCCTGGACGTGCTGGAGCGCCGTCGCGCACCCGAGCCCCCGGACGTCGGTGGGCGCCGGGAGGCGCGCGAGGTTCGGGACGCGCCCGGG
>JAJYKX010000200.1 GCA_021788175.1 Chloroflexota bacterium | reverse complement strand
AGCAGACCGGGCAAGGCGCGATGTCCCCGCTCGCGTCCGAAGCGGAAGAAAGGAGGTAAGTCGAGATGAAACCAGCACGGCTGCTCCAGGTAGGCGACTGAGGAGGCCGGACATGGAACTGACAAGAGCCGGGGTTGCGCCGAACACGGGCGCTGCCGCAGTTGCCGGTGCGATCCGGCGCGGAGAGATAACGGCGCGGAGCGCGGTCGAGGCGTGCATCCAGCGGATCGAGGAGGTCGACCCTCTCGTCAACGCCGTCGTCCAGCGCCGCTTCGACCTCGCGCGCGCCGAAGCCGACCGCGCCGACGCGGAGCTGGCGGCGGGTCGCGAGCCGGGCCCGCTCCACGGCGTTCCCATCACCGTCAAGGACCAGTGGCGCGTCCGTGGGCTGGCGACGACGCTCGGCCTCGCTCAGCGAAGGGACCGCATCGAGGATTCGGATGGACCGCTGGTCGCACGGCTGCGGCGCGCGGGCGCCATCGTCCTCGGCAAGACGAACGTGTCCCAGCTGCTGCTCCAGAACGACGCCGACAACCCCGCCTTCGGTCGCACCAACAATCCCTGGGACCTGAACCGCTCACCGGGCGGCAGCTCGGGCGGGGAGGCCGCGGTGATCGCCTATGGGGGCAGCAGTCTCGGCCTCGGCGGCGACATGGGCGGCAGCATCCGGACGCCGGGGGCCTTCTGCGGCGTCACCGGCCTCAAGCCGACGGCCAACCGGCTCAGCATGCTCGACAAGCCCGGCGAGCTGTTCTCGGCGCAGGAGGCGATCGTGCCGCAGCCGGGGCCGATCGCCGCCAACGTCGAGGACCTCGTGCTCGCGATGCGGGTGCTGGCGGCTCCGGGCCAGGAGGCCTTCGACCAAGGGCTTCCGCCCGTCCCCTGGGTCGATCCTCCCTCCTCTCGCCCGCTCCGGGTCGGCTGGTTCGAGGACAATGGCTTCTTCAGCCCATCGCCGGCAATCCGGCGTGCGATCAGGGAAGCCGCCGCCGGTCTCTCCGGCGCAGGCCACGAGGTCGTCGAGATCCGCGCGCCGGACGGCGAGCCGGTCACCCGCCTCATGGTCCAGCTGATCGGGGCCGGCGGCCTGCGAACCGAACGCCGGGCGACCCGGGGTGAGAAGCTGGTCCCGGCGCTCAGGCAGAACTTCCTGGCGGCGAGCCTGCCGGTGCCTCTGAAGTGGGTGGTCGGCGCCGGCATGAGGAGCGCCGGACAGGTCCGGATCGCGCGTCTCGTCGCCTGCCCGATCCCGGTCACTCCGCACGAGTACTTCCAGCGGCTCGAGGACCGCCGCCGGCTGCGGGCCGAGCTGATGGCTGCCTGGGACGAGGCCGGGATCGACGTGGTCCTCTGCCCGACGTACGGGCTGGTCGCGACACCGCACGGGACGGCCGTGGACTTCTTCGACGCCGGCTCCTACGTGTACCTGGCCAACCTGCTCGGCCTCCCGGCCGGGACGGTCCCGGTCACTCGCGTGCAGTCCGGCGAGGAGAGCGATCGCGTCGCCGGGCGCGACCGGGTCGACCGGCTCGCCTGCCGCGCCGAGCGTGGGACTGCCGGACTGCCGGTGGGGGTCCAGGTGATCGGGCGGGCGTGGCGTGAGGACCTGGTCCTGGCGGCGATGGCCGAGATCGAACGGGCCGCCCGCTCCGCGGGATCGTCCCCCCGCCTGCCCGCGACTCCGAACGACACTGACTACGAAAGTGGGGGAAGAAGCATGGGCGAGAGTAGTGCTGGCGCTCGAGGTGCCGCCCGATGAGAGAGTGGATGTGGGTTGTCGGTGCCGTCTACGTCCTGATGGGCATCCGCTTTCTACCCTGGATCAATCAGAACCAGTTCAGGCGGGTTCTCACCGGCTGGAACGCCTCAGCGGAGACGACGGAGTTCAAGGCGTTGGTCGACTGGCAGGCGACCTTCGGGCTCGACCTCGTCGCCCTCGGCGCGGTTGCCATTGCGACCGCCTCGATCGGTAGCCCCGCGACTTGGCCGGCGATCGTCTGGGTGATCGTGGCTCGCGAACTGATCGGCGGCGTGGCCCCGGATGCCTGGCTGATCAGACGCGGCTATGCCAACCGGATGGTGTACACCGGCTTCATCGCGTTCCATCTCGTCGTGATCGTGAGCGGCGTGCTGCTGCTCAGGTAGCTTCGATCCGGTCGTCACGCAGCCGCCTGCAGGTCGTGAGCCTGCTCGCCATGGAGCCCCCCTCCGGCAGCACCCCCGAGGCGGTCCGGAACGAGCAGTTCAAGGTTCTCGACTCGATCCGCCCGCTCGCGCCAGACGACCTCGTGTGCGCGGCCAGTACAGGGGCTATCGTGAGGTCGCGGGCGTGGCGCCCGGCTCCACCGTCGAGACGTTCGCGACGTTGCGGCTGTACGTCGACACGTGGCGCTCGGGCGGCGTGCCTTTCTACATCCGGACGGGCAAGTGTCTGCCTTCCTGCCCGACCCGGGCTTCGGTCATCCGCCTCGTCGGCATGGTGCTCGCGGAGCAGGATCACGAGTGCCAGGACGGACGCCAGGGGCGCCAGAGGCCCGATCCGCGGAACTCCATTGAAGGGCGTTCCACGATCAGCCCGGTGCCGTGCAGTCGCCACATGGCGCAACTGGACGCATGACGGACGCGATGGGCCTCGTGCAAGCTCTGCACAGCCATCCGGCGTCTGAGTCTCCGGTTCCTTCCGGGTGCCCAGGCGGAACGACGCGCCCCCGGTCCCCTTCCAACCGGGGGCGCGCTCCCTTCGCGTCCAGGCGTGGAGAAATGCAGTGCCGCACCCAGTAGCGCATGAGCTCCGGCCCCCTGAGCGCCGGGCTGGCGGCCTGCTCCGCGGTCGCGGCCGCGTCGCCACTCGTTCCCACGCCTTCCTTGCGGCGTTGGCCGCCGGCTCGCTGACGGCCCTGTTCCTAGCCCTAGCCGTTGGCTCCGGGACATCCGCGACGCTGACTGGTGGCCGCGCGGATGCCCGCGTCACCGCTTCGCATCGACAATCCCGGGCGGCCCTGCTCCCGGAGGGCACTGCGAAGACACCACCCTGGCGTGTTGCGTGGGTCAGTCCGTCCGTCCATCTCGCGGGATTGCGCGTGTTCGGTCCCGAACGAGTCTGGGTGGCTGGATCTGATGGCCGCCTCTACAGCTGGGATGGAACCGGCTGGAGCATGCAGCGGGCGGATGATGACATCACGGCTCTGGCGGCCGTGAACGAGCAGGACGCCTGGACGTCGAGCGACGATGGGATTCGGCACTGGGACGGTGCGCATTGGTCGATGTCGGGTCACGACGTTGGAGTGGTGGCCGTCGCCGCGCCGGACTCAAGTCATGCCTGGGCCGTCGACTCGAACGGCCTGCTGGCCTGGAACGGGGGCAGCTGGACTGCCTGGCCCGTGCCCGAGGGCACCAGCCTTCGCGCGGTCGGCGCCGCGAAGGGCGTGCATGCCTGGGCTGTGGGGTCGGGGCCGAACGGGGTGGGCATCGTGGTCCATTGGAACGGATCAACGTGGGTGCAGGCTGAGCTGCCGCAGCCGCTGTCAGCCGTCTTCGCCGTGGACGCGACCCATGCCTGGGCGGCCAGCACAGACGGGCCAGTGTTCACCTGGGACGGCACCGGTTGGCGCAAGACAGCGGACCTGCACCTCGGCCTGACCGCCATCACGAGCGATCCGGGCGGGAACCTGTGGGCTGCGGCCCAGACGGGTGAGATCCTGGCCCTCCGTGGCGGACGCTGGGTCTTGGCGTACCGAGCGCCGACCGCCGTCAGCGAGATCGCCGCCTACGACGCCACGCATGTCTGGGCGATCGGGTTCGACACTGTCTATGCCACGGTTGCGCAGGAAAGCGTCACGCCGTGGGGCAATCCGTGGCCATGAGCAACTTGCCGGACTCGTCGTTTCCGTCGCTCCCTCTGACCTGTGGCAGGCGGCGCGGCGGCGTGAACAGGCTGCGTCCCGGGAAGAGCGTCGGCGCGCAGCTGTGCCGTTGCCCGATCTGCCGACCCGGCCCGCCGACTCCCGTGAACCGCGACTATCCCCCCTTGATCCGGGCCGGCCGGGCAGAGGGCGTGGACGCGGGAGACCTGCCACCCGTCGTCGGGGCGCTGCTCGGCGCCCCCAGGCGTGCCGTCTCCATCGGCACCCCCGGTCTCGCGCCAAGCCGGCGGGTCGGGACGAAGTCTGTTGCCGCGCCGATCCTCTTTCAGCGCGCCGCAGGCAGGATCGCTGGCGTCCCAGTCAGGGCGATCGGCCGCCTATTCCCCGTGATCCGCTCCGTGAGCTCGGCCTCCGGCATCTGGTGCATCACGAGGAGCCCGGTGGTCGAGGCTTAGTGGAAGTCGTCTCGCCGCAGGTAGAGGGTCGCCATGTCGGCATCTGAGACGTTCACCCCGGCCG
>JAJYKX010000199.1 GCA_021788175.1 Chloroflexota bacterium | reverse complement strand
GTCAAGTGTGCTGCCCCGCAGCGTGGCATAGCCGGTAGGCAAGTGGGCCGTGGGCAAGCGCCGAGCCCTACCACGACTCTGGGTCGCGAATGCGGTCGTCGGGCGTACGCCCCCGGGGCGTCTCAACCGCTGTTGCAGGCCGCCAGGTCATCACCCGTACTCGGGAATCACTGCTGGTCGGCGCGGGCCCACCAGCGGACCGTGAGGACAGCTCCCGCCATCGCGGTGAGTGCCACGAGCACGTAGCTCTGCGGGCCGGTCGTGCCGACGGCGGCTCCCGCCACGCCCGTGGCGAGCGCCGGCACCGACCACGGGAACCAGGCGCCCGCACCCACCTGGCCGAGCACCTGCGCCAGCACCATCACGAGGAGCATCAGCCCGACCGCCGGCAGGTACCCGCGCCAAACGCTGGCGACCAGGGCGAGCGGGGTCACGAGCACGACGCTGAGCACCGACGCGACCGCGAGCTGACGGGTGCACTCGAGGAGGGCGCCGGCCGACCAGCCGGGAAGCCCGAGCGCGACGCCCAACGGGAGCCCGATGGCGAGCACGAGGGCGGTCAGCACGATCGACCAGGCGGCGATCACCGCGAACTTGGCGGCCACGATCGCGGGGCGCGGCGTCGGCAGCGCGAGCAGATCGACCGCCGTCCGGTCGCTGAACTCCCGCCCGAACACCCAGGCGGTGAGGACGCCGAAGACGAGCAGGCCGCCGGCCGCGTCGAACAGGACGAGGAAGCCGAAGAAGCCTGTCCAGTCGGCGCTCCCCAGCGCTCCCGCCTTGGCCCCGAGCAGGCCGGTGGTGGCCGGATGCCGCAGCGCGAAGACGAGCAGGGCGCCGAGGAGTGGCGCGAGCGCCATCGCGCCGGCCGTGAGCCACGCGACGCGGGAACGCCGCAACTTGAGGACCTCGGCCCACATCGCGATGGCGAGCGATCCGGTCATGCCGCTTCCGTCCGCTGGTGCTCGGACACGAGGCGCAGGAAGAGCGCCTCGAGATCCTCCTGCCACACGTGGAGCTCCGTCGGCGGCGTCCCGGCCGCGGCGAGGAGTGCCGCAACGTCGTCGGGTCGGTCGAGCGCGAGGTCGTCCGCGACCTCCAGTCCCGCATCTCCTCCGTCGCGGACCACGAATCCGCGCGCCTCCAGGGCGGCCCGCGCGGTGGCGCGGTCGCGCGCGTCGACCAGCAGCCGCCGCCGCGAGCGGCGCTGGAGTGTCTCCGCGTCGAGCTCGGTGAGGAGCCGTCCGTGGTCGATGATCCCGATCCGGGTCGCGAGCCTGGCCACCTCGGCGAGGATGTGGCTGGACACGAAGACCGTCACGCCGCGCGATCGGGCGAGGCCGACCAGCAGCTCGCGCAGCTCCACGATCCCCGCCGGGTCCAGCCCGTTGGCGGGTTCGTCGAGGACGAGCAGGTCGGGCCCGTGCAGGAGCGCCTTGGCGAGCCCCAAGCGCTGCAGGTTCCCGGCGGAGAGCACGCCGGCAGGCCGGTGACGGTATGGCCCGAGCGCGAGGAGTTCGATCGCACGGTCCACCGTCGCCGGGTCGGGCACGCGGTGGAGCCGGCGGGCGAGCTCCAGGTTGTCGTGGACGGACAGGTCCGGGTAGGCCCGCGCGGCGTCGACCAGGTAGCCGACACGCGCCCACGGTCCCTTCCCTCCGGTGGAGACCGGGGCCCCCAGGAGACGCACCCACCCCCGGGTGGGCCTGGCCATCCCCAGCAGCATGCGGATCGTGGTCGACTTCCCCGCGCCGTTCAGGCCCAAGAAGCCGTAGATCTCGCCGCGCCCGACATGCAGCCCGACGCCGTCGACGGCGGTGAGATCACCGTAGCGCTTCGTGAGGTCGCCGGTCTCGATCGCGACGAGGCCGTCCGCCTGCGCGGTCACAGCGGGAGCCCGGCCTCCAGGAGCGCGAACGTCCGGTCGAGGACGGCGGCGAAGCCCGCCTCGTCGGTCCCCTGCTGGATGGCCACCGTGATCGCCCCGGTGAGGGCGCCGATCAGGACGGCGACGGCGAACGCATCCGGCGGTCGTCCCGTCCGGGCGGTCTCGGCTTCCACGAAGAGCGCGCTCACGCGCTCGGTGTTGTCGAGCGTGGTTGCCCGCAGGCCGGGCACCGACAGCACGAGCCGCCCGCGCTCGAGCTGCTCCGACAGGCCACCCTCGGGCAGCGACTGCAGCAGGCTCGCGGCCGCGGCGCGCAGGGCGGCCATCGCCGGCAGGCCCGGTGGCTGGCGCCGGTAGGCGTCGAACAGGATGGGATCGAGGGCGTCGTAGCGGACGATGTCCGCCTTGGTGGGGAAGTACCGGAAGAGCGTGCTCGCCGCGACCTCGGACGCCTCGGCGATCTGCTCGGCGGTCGTCTCGTCGTAGCCCTGGGCCGCGAACAGGCGCAGCGCCTGTTCCTGGATGAGCGCGCGCGTCCTGGCCTTCTTGCGTGCGCGCAGGCCGACCGGCGCCAGGCCCGGATCCGATCGCTCGCGCTTCCCCGGCGCGATCATCTCGTCTTCTCCGTTACCGCACGTCCACTCTTACATCGTATTGTACTCCTATGTAAGAGTCCACTCCCTCTCGTCGTGCCTCCTGCGCGCCGTCTCAACAGCACGGCCGTCCGGGGTTCGCGAACTGAGGGGCGATGGCGGAGGCAACTACCGTGACCGGAGACCTCGGCGGTGACGGCTACGAGGCGATCCGCCCTGGGCTCGAGTTACGACCGGGGCGTCCAATACCTGGCCATCCGCTCCGCGGAGCGCTTGACCGAGGCGGGCGCCGTCACCTCGGTCGGATCACGCGAGTACAGCTATGACGCCCTCCCCGAGACCGTCTGCTGCCGCGGTCGCTTGGGTCGCCCGATCTGCCTTGTACGCAGGTACTCGTCCACCCAGCGCCCCGTGCTCAGCCAGCGACCGGTGTCATCCCGCTTCGTCTTCAGGCGCCCCTTCACCGCCGCGGCGCGCAGGCCGCGCACGCTGAGTCCTGGTCGCTCGAGGGCACTCAGAGGCATGAGCTTGACGGGACCTGCCAGGTTCGGAAGAAGAAAGCGGTCAAGGCTCTCCTTCACGGCCCGCGCAAGGATCTCCGCGAGCGGGGCGAAATCGCCCTGATCAGCCCGCCGGACAGCACGCAGGTACTGGAGCCGCCCCTTCTTGCGGATTACCGCTGGCGGATACCCGTGTCGGATCAGCAGCAAGTTGAGTGTCAGCCGGCCGACGCGTCCGTTTCCATCTCGGAACGGGTGGATGCGCTCAAGAGCTGTGTGGACCCGCGCCAGATGAACCAGTTCGTGTTCCCCTTCGGCCGGCCGGGCGTTGGCGAGCTTCAGCCAGTCGGTCAGATGGGCCTCGACTTCGGGCCAGGGTGGCGGCGTCATCCCTTCCGGGAAGGGGGCGATGTCGTGGCGCCTGAAGCTGCCCGCATGCTCATTGGGATCGAGCGGCGGGCTGTCGGGTGGACAGACGTCCCAGACGAGACCGACCGCGAGCCGGTGGATCTCCCGAAGCTCCGTCCTGGTGATCGAGTCCTCCGGGGCCCACCCGTCGCTCGATCGGGCCTGGCTGTAGACCCACTCGGCGGCTCGCGCATAGCCCTGAACGTCAAGATACTCGCAGAGCTCCTTGTTCCCGACGGGACGACCTTCGTCGAGCAGTGTCTTGACCTGCTTGAGAACGAGCGTGTTGCCCTCGATCGCCGTCGAGTTATGGGCCTCCTCGAACCAGATGTCCCGCCAGATCTGCTCGTTCTCGTCCGGGCTCGGTAGCCCCCCTGTGCGCGCAAGGTCGGTCATGCCGACGTCGACCTGCTCGAGGATGAATGCCCGGCTGGGGCGCCCTCGTCCGGTCTCTGTGATGACCATGTGGCTCCTGGTAGTGTGCCGATCATGCCATTATAAATGACACGGCACACTTTAGTTCAGGAGGCGGAACCTGTCAAGAAGTGTGCCGGAGGGCCTGCGTAAAACAACACGGCATACTTCTCGCCCGATGCCGGCCGGCCAGGAAGGGGGTGTGCTGTCCCGCCGACCACCCCTTACCCTTCGCCGGTCCTCGCCCTCGACACATGATTGCGGACGCAACGAGGTAATTCCGCGCCACAGAAGGTGGCACGCCCGGGCCTCGGTACGGGCAACGGGTGCGAACGCCGCTGTTCGTCCCGCCGACCAGCGTCCGACGGCTACCAGCGCTGGTGAACCAGCGGTTTGACGCGCTCCTCGTAGAGCAGGGCGATCCGATCCATGGCCTCGGGCGGCAGCGGGGCGAGGTCTGCGGCAGCAGCATTCGCGCGGGCCTGCTCCGGCGTCTTCGCGCCCGGGATGGCGGCCGTCACCGCGTCGGACATGAGGATCCAGCGCAGCGCCATCTGGGCCAGGGTCGCATTGGCCGGGACGAGCGCGCG
>JAJYKX010000198.1 GCA_021788175.1 Chloroflexota bacterium | reverse complement strand
GCGGACGGGGGTCCCGGCACCGGCGCGGGTCCCGATGTCCGCGCCGACCGGGTGCCGTTCCTGCTCGTCCACGGCCTCGCCTCGAACGCCCGCCTGTGGGACGGCGTGGCGGAGCGGCTGGCCGCTGCCGGGCACGCGGTGGCGAGCGTGGACCTGCGCGGTCATGGCCGCTCGGCGAAGCCCGATGGCCCGTACGACGTGCCGACCGTCGCCGACGACCTCGCGGCCCTCATCGAGCGCCTCGGGCTGGAGCGCCCGGTGGCCGCCGGGCAGTCGTGGGGCGGGAACGTCGTCCTGGAGCTCGCCGCGCGGCATCCCGGACTGGTGCGCGGCGTGGTCTGCGTCGACGGGGGCTGGCTCGAGCCGAGCCGCGCGTTCCCGGACTGGGAGACCTGCCGCCGCATCCTCGCCCCGCCCCGGCTCGTCGGCCGGCCCCGTGCCGGGATCGAGGAGCACATCCGCTCCGCGCACCCTGACTGGCCCGAGGCCGGGATCCAGGGCACCCTGGCGAACTTCGAGGTCCGCCCGGACGGCACGGTCGCGCCGTGGCTGACGTACGAGCGCCACATGGCGGTCCTGCGGGGCCTCTGGGAGCACCACCCCTCCGCGCGCTACCACGCACTCGGGGTGCCCGTGCTGCTGCTGCCCGTCGACGGCGGGCGCGTGCAGTCGATCGACACCAAGCGGCGCGAGGTGGACGACGCGCTGACGGCGATCCCCTCTGCGCGGGTCCACTGGTTCCGGGGCGATCACGACATCCATGCGCAGCGCCCCGCCGAAGTGGCGGGTGTGATGCACGACGCGACGACGGACGGGTTCTTCGCATGAGCCGTCCCCGCATCCTGGCCATCATGGGCTCCGGCGAGACCGCGCCCACGATGGCGAAGGTCCATCGGGCCCTCTTCGAGCGCCTGGCCGATGCGCCCGCGCGGGCCGCCATCATCGACACGCCGTACGGGTTTCAGGAGAACGCGGACGAGCTGAGCGCGCGAACGGTCGAGTTCTTCGGGACGAGCGTGGGCCGCCCGGCCACGGTGGCCTCGTTCCGCTCGCGCGACGTGGACGCGATGGCGCTGGCGACGGCGGTGGCACGCATCCGCGAGGCGGACTACGTGATGGCCGGCCCCGGGAGCCCGAGCTACGCGCTGCGCCAGTGGGCCGGCGGCCCCATCCCCGGCGCGCTGGCCGACAAGCTGACCGGCGGCGGGATCGTCACGATGGCCAGTGCCGCGGCCCTCACGCTGGGCGTGGTCACGATCCCCGTGTACGAGGTCTACAAGGTCGGCGAGGATCCACACTGGCTGGAGGGCCTCGACCTGCTGGGCCCCGCCACGGGCCTGCGCGCCGCGGTGGTCCCCCACTACGACAACGCCGAGGGCGGGACCCACGACACCCGTTTCTGCTACATGGGCGAGCGGCGCCTGCGCGTGCTGGAACGGGCGCTCCCCGACGACGCGTTCATCCTCGGGGTGGACGGCCACACGGCGGTGGTGCTCGACCTGGACCGCCGCGTGGCCACGGTCTCCGGGCTGGGCGGGCTCACGATCCGCGTCGCCGGGCGCAGCAGCTCCTTCCCGGCCGGCTCGGAGGTCGCCTTCGAGACGCTCGGGCGGGTCGCCGAGGAGCTCGCCGCGGGGGCATCGATAGAGTCGATCGAGGCGATGGAGGCGGCGGACGCGGCACGCTGGTCCGGGGCATCCGGCACGTCCGGGGCCGCCGGTGCGTCGCCCGGCGCAGTCCCCGGCAGTGGCCCCGGCCGGCTCGCGGCCACGCGCGCGCCGCTGCGCGATGCCATGGCCGAGCTGGAGGGCGCGTTCATCGCAGCGCTGGACCAGGACGACACCGCGGTCGCGGTGGCGGCGCTCCTGGAGCTCGACGGCGCGATCTCGGCCCGCGTCCGCGCCGGCGAGGACAGCCCGGACCTCGACAACGCCAGCACCACGTTCCGCGCGCTCATCGTGCGGCTCGGGGAGCACGCCGGGGCCGGGACGCGCGACCCGCGGCCGATCCTGGAACCGTTCGTGGCCGCGCTGCTCGAGGCCCGGGCACGGGCCAGGGAGGCACGCGACTGGGCGACCGCCGACCTGATCCGCGACCGGCTCGTCGCGGCCGGGATCGAGGTGCGCGACGAGGCGGAGGCCACGACCTGGGTCCTGGCCGAGCGGCCGGGGGGCTGAGCCCGGTGGTCAGGCGCCGCCGAACAGCGGGATGCGGGCGCCGTTGACGGCGGCGGCTTCGTCGGAGCAGAGGTAGCGGACCGCCGCGGCGATCTCCTCCGGTGTGGTCCAGGACGCGTTCCTCGGCGACGGGGCCGAGACGCGTTCGCGGGCGGCGTCGATGGTGCGCACCTGCAGGATCGCGACCGCGACCCCGGTGCCGGCGACCTCCCGGGCGAGCGTACCCAGGAGGGTCTCCTCGGCCGCCTTGCCCACCGCGTACGCGCCGCTCCCGGGCGGCGGCGTCGTCGCCACGGGCGAGGAGACGGCCACGATCCGGCCCCATCCGCCGGCCACCATCGACGGGACCACGGCCCGCGCCACGTGCAGCGTGGTCCAGAGGTGCTGGTCGAGCATGGAGGCGAATGCATCGAGCGGCGTCTCGAGCACCGACGACCCGCCGGTCCAGCCCCCCACCAGGTGGACCAGCACGTCGATCCGCCCGAACCGCTCGCGGACGGCATCCACGGCTCGCACGGCCGCAGCCGGGTCGCGCAGGTCTGCCGCCTCCGCCAGCCAGCGGTCGGTGGGGATGCCCAGGTCCGCGACCAGGGCCTCGAGCGGCTCGCGCCGTCTACCGAGCAGGGCCAGGCGGGCTCCTTCGGCGGCGAGCGTCGCGGTCACCGCGCGGCCGGCAGGTCCGGCGGCACCGGTGACGATGGCGACACGTCCGTCGAGCGCCATCACGCGGCCCCCACCATCGCGCGGGGCGGCTCGGGCGTCCGTCCCGCGCCCGGCGCGCGGTCGCTCCGCGCGCCGAGGCGCTCCGGGTCGAAGTCGATCAGGTGGCCTGACTTCGTGGCCTTGGTCTGCAGGTAGAACCGGTTGTAGTCGTTCGGCGGGATCACGTGCGGGATCCGGCCGCGCACCTTCACGCCCAGCGCCTCGAGGCCCGCGATCTTGCGGGGGTTGTTCGTCATCAGGCGGATGGAGCCGACCTGGAGGAGCTCGAGCATGTGGGCGGCGACCGCGTAGTCGCGCTCGTCGTCGCGGAAGCCCAGGGCCAGGTTGGCCTCCACGGTGTCCAGGCCGTGGTCCTGCAGCCCGTAGGCGCGGATCTTGTTGAGGAGGCCGATCCCCCGCCCCTCCTGGCGCAGGTACAGCACGATCCCCACCTTCTGGGCGGCGATGGCGCGCAGGGAGGCCTCCAGCTGGTCGCGGCAATCGCAGCGCAGCGAGCCGAGCGCGTCGCCCGTCAGGCACTCGGAATGGATGCGCACCGGCACGTCCTCCGCGCCGACGGGGTTGCCGTGGACGATCGCGACGTGCTCCTTGTCGTCCCTGTTGTTCCAGAAGGCGACGATGTGGAAGTTGCCGAAGCGGGTCGGGAGGTCGGCCACGGCCGCGATCCTGACGCAGACGTGGTCGGGGCCCATCCCCGCGCAGTCGTGGTCCCGGCCGGGGGCGAGGAGTTCCTCGAGGCTGAGGTGTCGGATCTCGGATGTCATGCAGAGCGCTCCGGGGTGGCCGTGTTGCCGGCCTGTGCGGCCGGACCTCTTCAGGCGCCCGGCCGGGTGACGAGATACCGGAGGACGACCCCGCCATCGGGATCGGCGTGAACGTCTTCCAATGACAATTCGACGGCCGAGCCCCGTTGGATGCCTGGACCGCCGACGGGCGTCGGCGCATCGGCTCCGCCCAGGATGAGCGGCGCGACGTAGAGGCGCAGCTCGTCGACCAGGCCCTCCGCCAGGAGTGCGGCCACGAGGGTTCCGCCGCCCTCGACGAGGAGGCGGCGCACCCCCGCGCGGTGGAGCCATGCCAGCCCGGCGACGAGATCCACGCGGTCGCGGCCAAGGGCCACCACCTCGGCGCCCCGGTCGCGCAGCCTGGCCCGGGCGGCATCACCGGAACGCCCGGAGGTGACGACGACCACTCGCCCACCACCGTCCGAGAGGAAGCGGCTGGGATCCGGGAGGCCCCCTCCGGGAGCGTCCGGCAGCTCCGAGACGATCGCCACCTTCAGGGGCTGCGGTGCCTCGCCGCGCCCAACGCGCTCCGCGACGAGCTCCGGCGGACGGACCGTCAGGCGGGGGTCCTCCGCCAGGAGCGTGCGCCCCCCGACGAGCACCGCGTCGCTCTCCGCGCGAAGCCGCTGGACGCGCGCATCGTCCGCGTCGGAGGAGATGCGGGCGCCGCGTCGCTCGACCGAGTCGGTCTTGCCGTCGGCCGTCATCGCCATGTTGACCAGGACGTGGGGGCGTGGCTCCTGCATGTCCCGACGGAGGACCTCAGGCGGCCGCGAGCGCGAGATCG
>JAJYKX010000026.1:5145-22145 GCA_021788175.1 Chloroflexota bacterium | reverse complement strand
CGCTCCCCCGCGCACGCCGTAGTAGGCGGCCCGACGCGCGTCGAGGTCGCGTGACGTCCGGAACGGCGTGCCCGCCGGAGGTGCCCCGGGCGGCGGCGCGTACCCTCCCCCCGGCGGCAGGTGCCGCGGCCCGATCGGCCGCTGGATCGTCCGTCGCCCGCCGGCCCGGTCGCGGCCGAACACCACGTCGAGATCAAGGATCCCGCCGGACCGCTCCTCCGGCGGCCGCTGGTCGTCATCCCAGTCCTCGTCGCGCGGCACCAGCCGCGGACCGTGCAACAGGCCCGGGGGGATCTCCAGCAGGAACCGGCTGGGCACCGAGAAGCCGCCCCGCCCGAACGTGACGCGGGAGGCGGCATGCGTGAGGTAGAGCCGGTGCATGGCGCGCGTCATCCCGACGTAGGTCAGGCGGCGCTCCTCCGCCATCTGCCGTTCGTCGTCGAGCGAGCGGTTGTGCGGCAGGACCCCTTCCTCCATGCCGCCGATGAACACCACCGGGAACTCGAGCCCCTTGGCGGCGTGCAGCGTGATGAGCGTCACGGCGTCGGCGTCACGCTCGTAGGTGTCCTGGTCCGCGACGAGGGCCGTCTCCTCGAGCAGCCGGTCGAGGGCATCCTCGGGCGACAGATCGCCGTAGCGGTCGACCACCTCGCGCAGCTCGAGCAGGTTCGCCCAGCGCTCCTCGCCCTCCGCGGTGCCGTCGTGCAGCATCGCCCGGTAGCCGGACTGCTCGAGCACCTCGTCGAGCAGCTGGGGCAGCGCCAGCAGGCCCACGCGCGCGCGCAGCCGGCTCACCAGGTCCGCGAACCCTGACAGCGCGTGCCGCGCCCGTGCCACCAGCACCGGCGAGTCGACCGCCGCGAGGATCGCCTCCCAGACGCTGCCGCCCCGCGCGTCGGCCAGGCGCCGCAGCTCCTCCACGGTCCGCTCGCCGAGCCCGCGAGGGGGCACGTTGAGGATCCGCTCGAAGGCGACCCGGTCGTGGTCGTTCCGCAGCACGCGCAGGTACGCGAGCGCGTCCTTGACCTCGCGCCGCTGGTAGAAGCGCGTCCCGCCCACGAGCTGGTAGCGCAGCCCCCAGCGCAGGAACGCCTCCTCGATCGGACGGCTCTGGGCATTCGTCCGGTACATCACCGCGATGTCCCGCAGCGCATACCGCCGGTCGTCGCCCTCCTCCGCCAGGGCGGCGACGGACGATCCGCCGGAGCCGCGTCCGTGGACCAGGGCGTCCACCTGCCGCGCGATCCAGTCGGCCTCCTCGTCCTCCGAATCGGCCTCGAACCGCTCGATCAGCACCCCGGCCGGGTTCGAGGTCCAGAGCTTCTTGTCGGTGCGCTCGACGTTCCTCGACACGACCGCGTGCGCCGCGTCCAGGATGCGCTGCGTCGAGCGGTAGTTCTGCTCCAGCTTCACCACCGTCGCATCGGGGTAGTCACGCTCGAAATCGAGGATGTTGCGCAGGTCCGCGCCGCGCCAGCTGTAGATGCTCTGGTCGTCGTCACCGACCACCGCGAGGTTGCGGTGCTTCGCGGCCAGGTGCCGGATCCAGAGGTACTGCGCGCGGTTCGTGTCCTGGTACTCGTCGACGTGGACGTACCGCCACCGGTCCTGGTAGCGCGCCAGGACCGCCGGGTCCTGCTCGAAGAGCCGCAGCCCCTCGACCAGGAGATCGTCGAAGTCGAGCGCGTCCGCCTCGCGCAGCCGCGCCTGGTAGCGCTGGTATGCCTTCGCGGCGAGTCGCTCGTGGTGGGTGTGCGCGGCCTCGTACGCGTCGTCGGGCCCGACCAGGTCGTTCTTCCAGCGCCCGATGATCCCGAGGACGGCCGACGGGCGGGTGTCGCCGGTGCCCGGCAGGTCCAGGTCGCGGAGCACCTGCCGCATCAGCCCGACCTGGTCGTCCTGGTCGTAGATGGTGAAGCGCGGATCGATCCCGATGGACGCGCCGTCCCGCCGCAGGACCCGCGCGCAGAGCGCGTGGAACGTGCCCATCGCGACATCGCGGCCGGCCTCGCCGACCAGACCGAGGATCCGTTCGCGCATCTCGGCGGCCGCCTTGTTGGTGAACGTCACGGCCAGGATCTGCCACGGCCGGACGCCGCGGACGCCGATCAGGAAGGCGACCCGGTGGGCCAGCACGCGCGTCTTGCCGGAGCCCGCGCCCGCCAGGATCAGCAGCGGCCCCTCGGTGGACTCGACGGCGCGTGCCTGCTCGGGATTGAGGCGCGCCAGGATCTCCGCGGCGAGCTCCGCCCGGCGGGGATCCGGGCCGGAGGAGCCGTCCGGATCGGCTGGGCGTGCGACCCGGTCGTCCGGCCAGGGCGGCTCGTCGGCGGCGTCGCCGGGACGGTCGCCCGGCTGCGGGGCGTGCGTGATGGGCCGATGGGACAGGGGGGTGCTCACCACGGCATTCTACCGGCGGCGCACCGGCGACCCATGGCGGGGCGCTGTGCGCGAGCCGCATCCGGGACGGCCGCGGCGAGCCCGGCCACGGCGCCCGGAATCACGAGGCCCGGGTCCTGCGACCCGGGCCCCGTGCGAGGTGACGCGAGGAACTAGTAGTCCATCTCGTGATCGTGGCCGGCCGCGACGGGCTCCTTCGGCTCGGGCTTGTCGGTGACCAGCGTCTCCGTCGTCAGGACCATTCCCGCGATCGACGCCGCGTTCTGCAGCGCCGAGCGGGTCACCTTGGCGGCGTCCACGATCCCCTTGGCGAACATGTCGACGTACTCGCCGTGCAGCGCGTCGTAGCCGCTGCCCAGGGGCGCGACCCGCACCGCCGCAACCACCACGGAGCCTTCGCCGCCGGCGTTCTGGACGATCTGGCGGATGGGCGCCTCGAGGGCCCGCCGCACGATCGCCACGCCGACCTTCTCCTCGCCGTCGAGCCCGAGGCTGTCCAGCGCCGGGATCGCCTGGAGGAGCGCCGTGCCGCCACCGGCCACGAGCCCCTCCTCGACCGCCGCACGGGTGGTGGAGAGCGCGTCCTCGATGCGGTGCTTCTTCTCCTTCAGCTCGACCTCGGTCGCCGCACCCACCTTGATCACCGCGACGCCGCCGGAGAGCTTCGCCAGCCGCTCCTGGAGCTTCTCGCGGTCGTAGTCCGAGGTGGTCTCCTCGATCTGCGCCTTGATCTGCTGCATGCGGCCCTTGATGTCGAGCGGGTTGCCGTCGCCCTCGACGATGGTGGTGTCGTCCTTGGTCGCGACGACGCGCCGGGCGCCGCCGAAGTCCTCCGGCGTGACGCTCTCGAGCTTGCGGCCGACCTCCTCGCTGATGACGCTGCCGCCCGTCAGCACGGCGATGTCGCGCAGCATCTCCTTGCGGCGATCCCCGAAGCCGGGCGCCTTCACCGCCAGGACGTTGATCGTGCCCTTGAGCTTGTTGACGACCAGGGTCGCCAGGGCCTCGCCGTCGACGTCCTCGGCAACGATCAGGAGCGGCCGCCCGAGCTGCATGGCCTTCTCGAGCGCCGGGAGCAGGTCCTGGATGCTCGAGATCTTCTTGTCCGTGATCAGGATCGCGACGTTCTCGAGGACCGCCTCCATGCGGTCCGTGTTGGTCACGAAGTACGGCGAGATGTAGCCGCGGTCGAACTGCATCCCCTCGACGTATTCCTTGTCGAGACCGATGGTCTGGCCTTCCTCGACCGTGATCACGCCGTCCTTGCCGGTCTTGTCCATCACCTCGGCGATCAGCTCGCCGACCTCGGGATCCGCGGCGCTGATGGAGGCGACGTTCGCGATGTCCTCGCGCGAGTCGACCGGGCGGGCGTTCTTCTTGAGCTCCTCGACGATGGTGGCCACGGCCTTGTCCATGCCGCGCTTCACGATCATCGGGTTGGCGCCGGCGGTGACGTTCTTGAGCCCCTCGGTGACGAGCGCCTGGGCGAGCACGACCGCCGTGGTGGTGCCGTCACCGGCCACGTCGTCCGTCTTGGTGGCGACCTCGCGGACGAGCTGCGCCCCCATGTTCTCGAAGGGTTCCTCGAGCTCGATGTCGCGCGCGATCGTCACGCCGTCGTTGGTGATGGTGGGCGAGCCGTACTTCTTGTCGAGGACGACGTTGCGGCCCTTGGGCCCGATCGTCACCTTGACGGCGTCCGCGAGGCGGTCGACGCCCTTCTTGAGCGATCGACGAGCGGCCTCGTCGAACACGAGCTGCTTAGCCACGTGCGGTGTGACCTCCTGGAAGCGAGGGCCGGACCCAGCCCGGTCCGGCCCGGTGCCGTGGCCGGACAGCCGATCGTCGGCTGCCGGTGGTCGGGTGGACGCCCGGCCTACTCCTCGACGATCGCGAGGATGTCCTTCTGGCTGACGATGAGGAGCTCCTCGTCATCGACCTTGAACTCGGTGCCCGCGTACTTGGCGTAGAGGACCTTCTGTCCCACCTGGACATCCATGGCCTCGCGGGAGCCGTCGTCCAGGATGCGGCCCGGGCCGACGGCCAGGACGCTCCCCTCCTGGGGCTTCTCCTTCGCGGTGTCCGGCAGGACGATCCCGGTCTTGGTCATCTCCTCGCGCGGCGTCGGCTTGACGACGACGCGGTCACCGAGCGGGCGGAGCTTGGACGCGGACGCAGTGGCGGTCGCCAACGCGATTTCCTCCCTGAGCACGAGTGATGGCGGCCGTGATCCCGAACGGGTGGCCCGGCGCGGCGAGAAGGCGGAACGCCAGGTGCTCGACGCCGGCCAGCGACCGGTCGGTCCGGCTCATTTGGATTTAGCACTCTCGCGTGGAGAGTGCTAAGAGCCTACGCAGCACGGCGTCCGGTGTCAAGTGTGGGCAGCATGACCCCGGCCGTCTCCCAGGGCTACTCCCCGAGCGGGAGGCGGCGGAAGACGGCCAGGATCGGCGGCAGGGACGGCTCGGGGGCGTCGACTCCGGACTCCGTCGTCGGTACCCGGAACCACGCGTCACCGGCCGGCCCCGACCGGTACGGAGCGTCGAGGCGGTGGGCGGAGAGCCAGCGGAACCCGAGCTCCGCCGCCGCGGTCGCGAGCGTCCGCCCTTCGCCCGGGTAGCCCCGACTGACGGTGCATCGCCCCGAGGACTGCACCAGGGCGCCGAGCCGGTCGCGCCGGTGCGCGAACGGTCGACGGCTGGTGCGCCGGCCGTCGACCGCGAGCAGGTCGGTGGCAACGAACGCGGCGCTGCCCGGGCGCTCGCGCGGATCCGCCAGGCGGCGGCGCAGCAGCTCCGGGTCGGGCCGGCCCCCGCGGCCGAGCACGAGCACGATCCCCTCCAGGATCGCGTCCGTGGCGGCGAGCCGGCCAGGGAGATCGGCCAGCTCGGGGAACGCGGCCGCGACGTCCGCCAGCTCGTCGGCCTGCAGGCGCACTCGCCCTCCGGCGACGACCGCGATCACGCGCGTCCCGGGCCACCACGGCTCGAAGAGGTAGGCCGGATCGTCGAACGGACCGCTCGCGGGCGTGGGCAGCATCGGACGGATCCGCCGGGATGGCGGCCCGGTGACGCCGTCGGCGCCGGGCGCCGGCCCGATCGGGAGGACCGGCTGCCTGGTCAGGCGCTCCTGCGTCGTCGCTCACCCCGGCGCGGGCCCGCCGCAGCCGCGACCTCCGCGGGCGAGGCGGTCACCACCTCGCGTACCGGGGCGGCCGCCTTCGCCGCTCGCGCGGCGGCCACGCTCGCCTCCAGGGCGGCCATCAGGTCCACGACCGTCGGGCTGGGCGCCTCGACCGGGGGCGCCGGGGCCTCACCCGCGGCCTTGGCCTCGATGATGGCGAGGAGCGCGGCGCGGTACTCGTCGCGGTAGGCGGCCGGGTCGAAGGTCTCGGTCATGGCCGCCACCAGCTGCTCGGCCATGGCCCGCTCGGCGGGCCGGATCCCGGCCTCGCCGGCGGCGGGCAGGTCGAGCTCGCCGGATGCGCGGATCTCGTCGGGCCAGTAGAGGGTGGAGAGGAGCAGCGTGCCGCCGAAGGGGTCCAGCGCGGCGAGGTGCTCGCGGTTGGTGAGCACCACCTTGCCGATGGCGGTGAGCGCGCGGTCGGCCAGCACGTCGCGCAGCAGGGCGAACGCCTTGCGCCCGATCGGCTCGGGCTCCAGGTAGTAGGCCTGCTTCACGAAGCGCAGCGCCGCCAGGTCCGAGGCGGGCACGAAACGCTCGATCTCGATGGCGTGGACGGTCCGCAGGGGCACCGAGGCCAGGTCCTCGTCGGTGATCACCACGTACTGCCCGGGGGCCACCTCGTAGCCCTTCACTGTCTCGGAGCGCGGGATGGCCCGCTCGTGGACCGGGCACCAGGTCTGCATCTGGATCCGGGTGCCGCATTCGGCATGCAGCATGTTGAAGCTGACGCCCTTGCTCTCGGTCGCCAGGTAGAGCCGCAGGGGGATGGTCACCAGGCCGAACTGGATCGCCCCCCGCCACATCGCGCGTGGCATCGCAGGTCCCCCCGTGCGGGTCGCTGTCCGTCGCAGCGGCCCGGACCGCGAGGATACCGCGCGGCGGCAAGGGCGCCGAGAGGCCACCGGCGGGAGACGCGTTGACACCGCGCAGCGGGACACGCGCCGATGCCGCGGGGCGGCAGGCGTGCCTGACGATCGGCCACCGGCGGCAGGCGCGCCTGACGATCGGCCGCCGCGAGAATCGCCGGCCGGCCGGAGACGGTCAGAGCGGCGGCAGGTCCTGTGGCTCGTCGAGCACGCCGCGGAAGAGGTCCCCGCGCGCCCGCAGGCGCTCCCCGATGGTGGCGATCGTCCAGCGGTCCGGCCGCAGGTCGGGATCGTCGAGCTCGTCCCAGGTGATGGGGGCCGACACGCTCGCGACCGGCATGGCGCGCACGGCGTACGGGGCGACGAGCGTCCGGTTGGGCGCGTTCTGTGTGTAGTCCAGGCGGGCCCGGCCGTCGCGCCGGTGCTTCTCCCACGCCCAGCTCACCAGCTCCGGCACCGCGGCGCCGATCGCGCGCGAGAGCGCCTCGACCCACCCCCGCGTCTGGTCGAACGAGTACTGCGGCCGCACGGGGATCCACACCTGGATGCCCCGCCTCCCGGTGAGCTTCGGGTGCCCGGTCACCCGCAGGTGTCGCAGCGCATCGCCCACGAGTCGGGCGAGCAGCACGGTCTCGTCCCAGGTGGTCCGTTCGCCGGGGTCGATGTCGACCAGCGCGAAGCTCGGGTGGTCCGGGGATGCGAGGGGCGCAGTGGACGGGTGGATCTCGATGGCGGCGAGGTTGGCGAGCCACGCGAGCGCGGCCACGCTCCCGACGACGATGCGGACGTGCCGCCCGGCAGACCCCGGGCCGGCGGCCGGCGTCCGGTCCGGCGGCGGAGCGACAACCCACGACGGGGCGCGCGCCGGTGCGGCCTGCTGCCAGAAGTGCGGCCCCTCGATCCCGTCGGGCCAGCGGGTCAGGTTGACCGCGCGGCCGGCCAGGTAGGGCAGCAGGACCGGCCCGACCGTGACGTAGTACCGGATGAGGTCCCGTTTCGTCAGCCCAACGACGGGGAAGAGGACCCGGTCCAGGTTGGTGAGCGCGAGGACGTGGCCGCCGACCTGCCAGCGCCCGCCGTGCGCCGGCAGGCGATCGAGCGCCTCGAGCTCGTCCGGTGTCGCCCCGACGATCCCTCCGCCCGGCGCCGGCTCCGCCCGGTCGATCCCCTCACGGCGCGTGACCTGCGCCGCGCTCGCGTTCCGGCGGGGCCGCGCGGTTCCTGCCCGGCGTCCGCCCACCTCCGGACGCTCGCGGACCACCGTGCTCGGGTCGCGTTCGAGGTCCAGGCCCCGGAAGGACGCCTGGCGCACCAGGCCGGCGGCGGTCCAGCCGGCGAAGGCGACACGCATCACGAGCCGCGGCTCGATCCATCGCGCGCCCGGGAGGCGCGGGGCGTCGTCGACGGCGGGAGTCGGCCGCTGCAGCGGCTCGAGGCGCGCCAGCAGCGCCCGGCGCGTGGGTTCGTCGAACCCGGTGCCCACCCGCCCGGCATGGCGCAGCCGCCCGTCGACCGTCACCGCGGCCAGCAGCGCGGCCAGGTCGGCTGCCGAGCCGGCGCCGGTGGTGTAGCCCGCGATCACCAGCTCCTGCTCTGGACGCACCTTCACCTTGAGCCAGTCGCGCGAGCGGCGTCCCGGCTCGTATCGGCTGTCGCGGCGCTTCGCCACCATCCCCTCGACCCCGCGGGCGGCCACCGCCGCGAAGAACGCCTCGCCGTCGGCCTCGACGCGGCCCGCGTACCGCACGAGTGGGTGCGGGCGAAGCACCGCGCGCAGCACCCGCGTCCGCTCGTCGAACGGCACGTCGAGCATCGAGTAGCCGTCGAGGTGGAGCAGGTCGAAGACCTCGTAGGCGAGCGTCCCGCCTGGAGACGCGGCCGGGGTCTCGGGGGCAGCGGCCGGGGACGCGCCGGAAGCCCCGATGTCCTGCCCGGAACCCGGCGCGGGCATCCCCCCGCCGGCCATCGCCTGCAGCAGGCCGAAGTCGGCGGTGCCGTCCGGGCGCAGCGCCACCACCTCGCCGTCCACGATCGCCTCGCGGGCGGCGAGCCAGTCGGGTGGCCCGGCCAGCGCCGGGAAGTACCGCGACGCGTCCTGGCGGTTGCGCGTCCAGAGCCGCACGGCGCCGCCCCGGACGACGGCTTCCACGCGGTAGCCGTCCCACTTGACCTCGAAGCGCCAGTCGGGATCGGAGAAGGGGCCCACGGCGAGTGTCGCCGCCATTGGCTCGACGAACTCGGGGATCGGTGCGGGCCGGGCGCCCCGGACGTCGGTGGGCGAGATCGCGCCCGCGGCGACGCCCGACGCCACTTCGTCGTTCGTGCGGCCGCTGAGCGCCGACCTCGGATGCGCCTCCGGATCCCAGCCGGGCACGGCCCAGGCGTCGCGCTTCTTGATCAGCAGCCAGGCCGCGCCGCCACGTTCGTCCGCCGGGTTGCGCGTGGTGCGCACCAGCGTGAACCGGCCCTGCAGCTTCGCCCCGCTCAGGCTGAACTTGAGCTCGCCACCTCGCACCTGCCCGGCGGGATCGCCCGGCAGCTCGGGCTCCCAGGTCCCGCGGTCCCAGACGATGACATCGCCGGCCCCGTACTCGCCGTCGGGGATGCGCCCCTCGAAGTCCGCGTACCCGAGCGGGTGGTCCTCCACGTGCACCGCCATCCGCCGGACCGACGGATCGAGGGTGGGCCCACGGGGAACCGCCCAGCTCGCCAGCACGTCGTCGATCTCGAGGCGGAGGTCGTAGTGCAGGCGCCGGGCCCGGTGCCGCTGGACGACGAACAGTCCGCCCGGGCGGTCGGAGGCCGCGACATCCGGCGCCGCTTCCCCGGCCGGTTCCGGCGTCCGTCCGAAGTCGCGTCTGCGGCGGTAATGCTCGAGCGACATCCAGGCCCCCCATGCGCTCGTCGTGGCGCTCGTCCTGTTCGCGCCAGCGGCGACCGGCTCGCGGCGTGCCCTCGAGGCCGGCGTCGAACGGCCGCCGGCGACCGCGACACGGCGACGATACCGCGCCGCGTGAGCGCGGGTGGCGAGCCGCCCGCGCCCTCCGTCCACGTGGCTCTTCCCGCCCGCTCGCACCACGACCTACCGTGAGCGCGTCGACGGGGGTGATGGGGCGCGATCGGCGCGCCGGCCACCGTGGCTCCGCCCGGGCGCACGGCAGCAGGCCGCGTGCCGGGAGCGGCGCGATGTCCGGCCGCGGACCGCGGTCACGCGCAGATGCTCGAATCGGTCAGCCCGGCGCCGGCCCGCGGTCCCGCCGCGCCCGCGCGCGAGCCGGGAGGCGCCGCCGTACCCCGGTGGGCCGTCGCGGCGACGCTCGGCGCGATCCTGGCGATCGCCGCGTTCCTCCGGTTCGTCGATCTCGCGGTGAACCCCGGCGGTCTCTACACCGACGAGGCAACCGAGGCGTACGACGCTCTGCGCCTGCTCCACGTGCCCGGCTTCCATCCCGTCTTCCTTGCCGACGGCGGGGGGCGTGAGGCGCTCTTCGCCTATGCGGTCGCCGGCGTCTTCCGCCTGGCCGGCGAGACGGTCCTGGCGCTGCGCGCGACCGCCGCCGGGTTCGGGGTCGCCGGGGTCGCCGCCACCTGGCTGCTGGCCCGGCGCTTCGGCACGCTTGCCGGCCTGGCCGGCGCGGGCTGGGCCGCGGGCTCGCTGTGGCTGATCTGCGTGAGCCGAGACGGGATGCGCAACGCCATGGTCCCGCTCTTCGGCGCGCTGGCGCTGCTCGCCCTGCTCGAGTGGGAGCGCCGCCGGTCGGGGCGGTCCGCCGCCCTCGCCGGCGCGATGGCCGCGCTGGCCGCCCTCTACACCTACCAGCCGCTCAAGCTGATCCCGCTCCTCGTCCTCCTCTGGCTCCTCTGGGTGCGCCGCGTCGACCGGGCGACCTGGCGCGAGCTCCGGCGCGGGCTGATCCCGCTCGTCGCCGCGTTCCTCGTGGTCGGCGCGCCCATGCTCCTCACCGCTGCCACCGACCCTGTCGGCTACTTCGGACGCGCGGCGATGGTGTCGCCGCTCAACCCCGGCGTGCAGTCCGACAGCAGTCTGCCCATCCACTGGCTCCGCACGCTGGGCATGTTCGCCGTCGTCGGCGACCCGAACGCGCGCCACGACGTGGATGCCTTGCCCCTGCTCGGCTGGCCGCTGACGGTCGCCGCCGCGGTGGGCTGCCTGCGCCTGTGGCGGCTCCGCCGGGATCCCGGCCACGCGCTGATCCTCCTGGCGCTGCCGGTCTTCCTCCTCGCACCCCTGCTCGCCGTCGAGGGGGAGTCCCCGCACTTCCTGCGCGCGCTCGGCCTGGCTGCTCCGCTTGGCGTGGCCATCGGGCTCGGGGTCGAGTCGCTGGTCGGCGAGGCACGGCGGCGCCGGGGCGCAACGGGGGCGCGCGGAGCCACCGCCATCACCTCGATCGTCCTGCTGGCCCTCGCCGCCGCCAGCGGTCAGGCGTACCTGTCACGCCCCGCGGCCGACCGCTACGACGCGTACAGCTACGACCTCACCGCCATGGCGGCCGTCGCGGGCGCGGCCCACGGATCGGCGGTGATCCTGGACGACTATGCGGCCACCGCGGTCCGGTTCCTGGACGCGGCCGATCCTCCCGCCGTCCTCGCGCCCGGGACGCGGGTCGCCGATCCCGCCGCCTACCGGGCCGTTTTCGCCTGCAGCCGCGCCGCCCTGGCCAGCGCGCTCGGGCCGGCGGCCGCGGCGAGTGCCAGCATCGTCGCCCGCGATCCCGTGGGCCGTCCGCGCGTCTGGGCGGCGAGCCCATGACCGGGGCCGCCGGGCGGCTGCCCCGCGCAGGTGCCGCCGAGTTCGCCGCTGCCCTCCCCCGCGCGTGGCGGCTTGCCCTCGTCACGCTCGCCGGTGCGGCGCTGCGCATCGCGCTCCTCCCGGTGCAGCCACTGTCCCGCGACGAGGCGTTCACGGCCCTCGCCGTGCGGCGCCCCCTCGGCGACATGCTCGCCGTGGTGAGCCGCGACAGCGCCCCGCCGTTCTTCTACCTGGTCGAGCACCTCGTCGCGCTGGCGTGGAGCAACGATGCGGCCCTGCGGCTGATCCCCGCACTCGCCGGGACCGCCATGCTGCCGATCGTCGCCGCGGTCGCGCAGCGCATCCACGGGCGCGGGGCGGCCGGGCTCTGGGCGGCGGCGTTCGTCGCGGTGCTGCCCGCGACGGTGCTCTGCTCGATCGACGCGCGGATGTACGCGCTCGCCGCCACGCTCTGCCTGGCCGCTGTCCTCCTGCTCTGGCGTGCCGTTGAGCATCCCGCCCCGGCGCGCTGGCTCGCCTATGGGGCCACCGCGGCGGCCGCGCTCTGGACCGACTACTTCGCGGTCCTTGCCGTCCTCGCCGCGCTCCTGGCCGTCCTCGGCATCGTCCGGCCGTCCCGCCGCGTGACGCTTGGCGCCGCGGCGGCAAGCGGTGCGGCGGCCGCGTCGCTGCTGCCCTGGCTGGCGATCGCCGGTGCACAGTTCGGGCACCTGCAGGAGCCGTTCTGGGTGCGGCCGGCGACCCCGGTCGGTGTCCTCGGCACCATCGCCCAGTTCTTCACCGGTCCGCCGGTCGACCCGTCCGTCCCCTCGTGGCCGCTGCTCGTGGCGCTCCAGGGGGTGGCCTGCGCCTGCGGCGCGCTGCCGTTCGCACTGCTCCTCCGGCGGCGGCACGGGCTGCCGCGGGCCGGCAGGATCGCCGCGGGCTACTGCGCGGCAGCAGGGCTCGGCGGGATCGGGCTCCTCGTCCTGGCGAGCCTCTGGCGGCCGCTCCTGGAGGCCCGCTACGCGGCCGTCCTGTGGTCGCCCCTGCTGCCCCTCGCGGGCGTGGGGCTCGCGCTGCTGGTGCGTCCACGTCTCGCCGCCGGGCTCGTGGTCGCCCTCGCGGTCGCCTCGACGACCCTCGGCGCCGCGGTGACCCACCCCGACATCGGCCGCCTCCTGCCGGTCATCGAGGCCCGGGTGGACGCGCCCGACGTGGTGGACGCGTACCCCACGCTCTACCTGCCCCTCCTCGAGCAGGCGAACCCGGACGTCCGCGCGCACCTGCACGTCGTCGCCACGTCGGTCCCCTGGTTCTGGGGCACGGCCGCCTACCCGCCGGGGGCCGTCCTCGACGCGGTTCCCGCGGCCGACGTCGCCGCCGGCGGCCGGGTGCTGTACGTCCACGAACCGGAAGATCCCGGGCCGCTCCTGCCTGCGGGCTACCGCCTGCTGGACGAGACGTGTGTCGTGCGGGCCTGCCTCGCGGTCTTCGGCCCGGGTCCCTGAGCACCTGTCGTGGCGCCGGAGGGCGGTGATATAATCCGACCGACGGTCGGTCTGGGATTGAGGTCGAGATGGCCAGGACACTCAACCGGGACGTCCACGCGAAGCGACGCGCCGCGTATGTCGATGCCGCGCTCCGGCTGATCCAGGCGAAGGGCTACGAGCAACTGAGCGTCCAGGACGTCATTGCCGAGGTCGGCACGTCCAAGGGCGCCTTCTTCCACTATTTCCCCTCCAAGGCGGCCCTCCTGGCGGCCGTGGTGGACCGCATGGTGGAGGTCGCGACCGTCAACGTGACGCCGGTCGCCGGCGATCCGCACCTGCGTGCCGTCGACAAGCTCCAGGGCATCTTCTCGGGCATCGCGCAGTGGAAGAGTGCACAGCCCGAGTTCCAGCCGGACGCGGTGGCCGAACTCGTGCGGACCTGGTACTCGGACGAGAACTCGATCGTCGTCGAGCGCATGCGCGCCGCCACGGCTGCGCGGCTCACCCCGCTCCTGGTGGAGATCCTGCGCCAGGGGGCGGCCGACGGCTCGTTCTCGATCTCCTCCCCGGAGGGGACCGGGAGCGTGGTCACGTCACTGCTGCTGGGTCTCCAGGACGCGGCGATCCGGCTCTTCATCGGTCGTCGGGACGGGACCGTGACGTTCGAGACGGTCCTGAACACCGTGACCGCCTACACGGAGGCCATCGAGCGCACGCTCGACCTCCCGCACCTGGCGTGGCCCGTCGCCGACGAGCCGACGCTGCGATTCTGGTTCGGCTGACCCACAACCCGGAAGAGGACATCCCCATGCCCGACGTCATCGCGCTCGAGAAGCTCACCAAGTCGTACGGCCCGCACCGCGGCATCATCGAGGTCGACCTGACCGTGGCGCAGGGCGAGATCTTCGGGTTCCTCGGGCCGAACGGCGCCGGGAAGACGACGACGATCCGCACCATGCTGGACCTCATCCGGCCGACCAGCGGACGCGCCGTGGTCTTCGGGATCGAATCGTCGGCCGACCCGGTGGCCATCCACCGGCGCATCGGGTACATCCCGGGTGAGTTCGCCCTGTACGACCGGCTGACCGGCGGGCAGACCCTGGAGTACTTCGCCAACCTGCGGGGCGGCGTGGACCGCGCGTACCAGCGCTCCCTGGTGGAGCGCTTCGAGCTCGACCCGTCGCGCCGCTACAACCAGTACTCCAAGGGCAACAAGCAGAAGGTCGGCGTGATCATCGCGCTGCAGCATCGCCCGGAGCTGCTGATCCTCGACGAGCCGACCTCCGGGCTCGATCCCCTGGTGCAGCAGACCTTTTTCGCCACCCTGCGCGACACGGTGCGGGATGGCGCGACGGTCTTCCTCTCCTCGCACATCCTCTCCGAGGTCGAGAAGAGCTGCGATCGCGTGGCGATCATCCGCGAGGGGCGCCTGGTGAAGCTCGACACGGTGGAAGGCCTGCGCGACCTGGCGCACCACCAGGTGGAGCTCAGGTTCGCGGGGCCGGTCCCTGCAGCGGTCTTCGAGGCGCTCCCCGGGGTGAGCGACCTCGTCGCCGAGGACCACGTTCTGCGGATGCGGGTGGCGGGGGCGATCACGCCGGTGGTGCGCGCCGCCGCCCAGTACGAGCTCCTCGACTTCGTCTCGCGGGAGCCCAGCCTGGAGGAGACGTTCCTGGCCCAGTACGGCCGCGAGGCCGTCGAGGTGAAGTGAGATGGCCGTCAGCGCCGGGGCGCCGCGCCCGACCGCGGCTGCCATCCTCCCCTCGATCCCGCTCCACCGCCGCCTCTACGGCTTCGGGAGCATCTACGGCAAGACGATCCGCGACTCCCGGCTGGCGTTCATCATCGCCGCGGGCATGCTGGGCGGCCTGTCGCTGGCGATGGGCGCCGCCATCGGGACCGTCTTCCCCACGCCCGCAGCACGGCTCGAGGTGGACAAGCTGGTCGCGAGCATGCCCGCCTCGATGGTCAACCTCTTCGGCAACGCCACCCTGATGGGGCCCAGGCTCGGCACCCTCGGCGGCTACATGACCTGGAAGTACGGCGCACTCTTTGCCCTCGGCACCGGGCTCTGGTCGATCCTCGCGCTGTCCGGGACGCTCGCCGGCGAGGCGGCACGCGGAAGCCTGGACGTCGTGGCCGCGGCGCCATTCGGCAAGCGGCGCATCGCCCTGGAGAAGCTCGCCGCCCACCTGACGATGCTCTGGCTGGCCATGGCCTTCGTCGCGATCATGATCGTCGTCAGCTCGAACGCCTTCGGCGATCCGGCGCTCGGCGACCCGATCCCGCTCGGCGGCGCCATCGGCTTCGCCCTCTGGGTCGGCTTCATCGCGCTCCTCTTCGGCGGCCTGGCGTTCGCGCTCGCGCCGCTCCTGGGCCGCTCCGGCGCGGCCGGCGTCGCGGGACTCGCGATGGTGCTCCTCTGGGCGGCGAGCGGCCTCGACCTCGGCGGGCCCCTCCTGGCCTTCAGTCCCTTCCACTGGACGGCCGACCACATCCCGCTCGTCGGCATCTTCGACTGGCCGGGTCTCGCGCTCACGGGGATCGTCGCGCTCATCCTGCTGGCTCTCGGGGTCGAGGTGTTCACGCGGCGCGACCTCGGGATCACCGCCGGGCTCTCCATGCCGGCGACGCCGACGGCGATCCTGGGCGTCCGCGGCCCCATCAGCCGCGCCTTCGGTGACGAGCTGCCGCGCGCCCTGGCCTGGGGGATCGGCCTCTTCCTGTTCGGCGCGCTCCTCGCCTCGCTGGTGAAGCCGATGGCGGACCAGATCGCGGGCAGCCCGGACCTCCTGAAGATCTTCTCGACGATCTTCCCCGACTTCAACCTCGCCACGGCGGGCGGGTTCCTGCAGCTGTACGTGGCGCTCTTCTACATCGCCGCGGGCTTCGCCGGGGCCACGTTCGTCTCGAGGTGGGCGTCCGACGAGACCGAGGGCCGGCTCGAGATGGTGCTGACGACGCCGACGGCGCGCGCCCGCTGGGTGGTGGCCGGCGGGATCGGCGCACTCCTGGCGATCGTGGTGATGACCGTCCTGTTCGCCGCCGGGATCGGCGTCGGTGCCGTGGCCAGCGGTGTCGCCGCGGGCGAGGCGATGGCCGGCTCCGCGGCACTCGGCATCTACGCGGCGGCGATCGTGGGCGTGGGCGTCGCCATCGGCGGGCTGTGGCGGACCTCCGTGGCGGCGGAAATCGCCGCGCTGGCCGTGGTGGCGACCTACCTGGTCGACCTGCTCGCGCCGCCCCTCAACCTGCCCGACTGGTTCCACCAGCTGGCGCTGACCGCGCACCTGGGGCAGCCCATGATCGGCCGGTGGGATCCGGCGGGCGTGACCGCCTGCCTGGCCATCGCCGTGGTCGGGATCGCCCTTGGCGCGTGGGGGATGGCGCGGCGCGATATCGCCCACTGACCCTGGATCCGCGCGCCCGCCGCACGTGGCTGCCGGCTGCCTGAGGCGCTCCCGGCGGCGTCGGCGGCATACTCAGGGTGATGGATCCGCTCCGGGCACCCGCCGTGCCGCGCCGCATCGAACTGCCGGTCCGCGTCCGCTTCGACGAGGCGACCGCGAGCGGCGTCTGCCGGGCGGCCGCGCACCTGCGAGCGATGCAGGACGTGGCGTGGGCCCACTCTGCGGGCGCCGGGTTCGACCTGCCCTGGTACCGCGAACGGGGCCGCTTCTGGCTGGTGCGGTGCCTTGTGCTGGACATCCTGCGGCCCGTGGGGCCCGGGGTGACGCTCTCCGTCTCCACCGAGGTCATGGCGATGCGCCGCATCTGGGCGCGGCGCGAGAGCGATTTCAGGGCGACCGACGGGACGCTCGTGGCGCACGGGCTCGCCGACTGGGTCATGACCACGACCCAGGGGGCTCCGGGGCGCATCCCGGAGGAACTGCTCGCGATCTTCGGTGGCGCCGATCGGCTCGATCCCGCGCACGTCGAGCCCGTCGAGGCGCCGGCCGGCGCGACGGAAGTCACGATCCGGGTGATGCGGCGCGACCTCGATCCGATGGGCCACGCCAACAACGCCGCCTACGTCGACTGGATCGACGAGGCGGTGGCGGCGGCGGGCGGCGAGGCGCTGGTCGAGGCGACGCCGCGCCGGTACCACCTGGAGTACCTGCTGCCGGCCGCGCCGGGCGCCACGCTCGTGGCACGGGCCTGGCGGGACGGTCCGGACTGGTGGTGCACCGTCGGCACGGAGGATGGGGCCACGCTCGCGCGAGGTCGCCTGGTTCCCGGCTGAACCGGCGCACGGCGGGCCGCCGACCGATCCGCCCGGCGGAGGTCCGCGCAGCGATCGATCCG